>DATJVZ010000162.1:0-5716 GCA_035501575.1 Terriglobales bacterium
CAACGGCGTGACGCCGACCCCGGTGATTTCACGGGCCATCCTCGCCTATAACCGCGGCCGCGAGGCACACCTAGCGGACGGAATCGTGATCACGCCATCGCACAATCCGCCCCAGGACGGAGGATTCAAGTACAATCCGCCCAACGGCGGCCCCGCGGACACCGACGTGACGCAGTGGGTGGAGAACCGGTCCAATGAACTGCTGCGCGGAAAAAACGCTGGAGTGAAACGCGTCCCATTCGCTTCGGCCATCGGGGCGCCGACGACCCACCAGGAGGACTTCGTTCTGCCCTACGTCCGCGATCTGCGAAACGTGGTGGACATGGACGTCATTCGCGGCGCCCGCCTCAAGCTGGCGGTGGATCCGCTTGGGGGCGCTTCCGAACCCTATTGGGAGCCCATCAACGCCGAATATCAACTGGACGTTGCTGTCGTGAACAACACCATCGACCCAACGTTTTCGTTCATGACGGTGGATCACGACGGTGTGATCCGGATGGACTGCTCCAGCCCGTATGCCATGGCCCGGCTCGTCGCGCTAAAGGACGACTACCGCCTGGCATTTGGTAACGACACGGACTCGGACCGCCACGGCATCGTCACCCCTTCAGCGGGTTTGATGAACCCCAATCATTACCTCGCTGCGGCGATCCGTTATCTGCTTACGCACCGGCCTGAGTGGCCGCAGCGCGTCGCGGTGGGCAAGACGCTGGTCAGCAGCAGTATGATCGACCGGGTGGTCGCGAGCCTGGGCCACCGGCTCTACGAAGTTCCGGTGGGATTCAAGTGGTTCGTTTCCGGCCTGGTCGACGGCTCCTGCTGTTTTGGCGGCGAGGAGAGCGCCGGAGCCAGTTTTCTGCGTCGCGACGGCACCGTGTGGGCCACCGATAAAGACGGCCTGATCATGGACCTGCTGGCAGCAGAGATCACCGCTCGAACCGGCAAAGATCCCGGCGAGCACTACGCGGAGCTGACCGCGCAGTTCGGCGCGCCAATTTACACGCGCGTGGATGCGCCCGCCACACCCGAGCAGAAAGCCAGGCTGCGGGAGTTGTCGCCCGAGGCCGTTACCGCATCGACCTTGGCCGGCGAGCCCATCACCGCCAAGCTGACCCGCGCCCCAGGCGACGACGCCCCCATCGGTGGTTTGAAAGTGGTCGCCGCCAGCGGCTGGTTTGCAGCCCGGCCCTCCGGCACCGAAAACATCTACAAGATCTATGCGGAAAGCTTTCAGGACCAGACGCATCTAAACGCAATTCTGAGCGAGGCCGAGGAAATTGTGACCAACGCGCTCAATTCTTCGAAGGGACGAGCTTGAGCCCCGACAGCCTGCCGCCATTTCGACCGGACTACCGCGCTTCTGGCTTACTGTTGCACGTCACGTCATTGGCGTCGCCGTACGGAATTGGTGATATCGGACCGTCGGCGTCGTCGTGGGTCGATCGCCTTGCTGAAGCCGGCCAGAAGTGGTGGCAAGCACTGCCGCTCGGTCCCACGGGTTACGGCAACTCACCTTATCAATCCCTGTCCTCTTTCGCAGGCAACGGACTGGTCATCAGTCCTGATCGGCTGATCGAGGATGGACTGCTACGGTCGAGCGACTTTCAACTCCGTTCGTTCCCACAAACTGAAGTCGACTACGACGCGGTCATCCCTTTCAAGCACCAGCTCCAAGAGGCAGCTTGGACCAACTTCAAGGCAGGCGCACCTGCCGATATGCGCCAGGCTTATGAGCAGTACTGCCATGACCAGGCGCACTGGTTGAATGACTATGCCCTCTTCCGGGCGCTAAAGGCCAAGTTCGGCGGCACGTATTACCTCCAGTGGCCGGAAGAGTTGGTCCAGCGCGAGCCCGCAGCGATCGAGCGAGTCCGGCGTGAACTTGCGGATCAAGTCGGCTTGTCGTGCTTTGTGCAGTTCGTGTTGTTCCGTCAAGCGGGCCGCCTGAACGCGTACGCACACCGCAAAGGCTTAAGGTTGATCGGCGACCTGCCCTTCTTCGTTTCTCCAGACTCAAGTGATGTGTGGGCCAATCCCGAACTGTTTCTCTTGGACAAGCAACGCCGTCCGCGCTTCGTGGCGGGCGTGCCTCCGGATTATTTCAGCTCGACGGGACAGCTCTGGGGTAACCCTGTTTACAACTGGGATGTCCTTCGCGAGTCCGGTTATTATTGGTGGACTTGTCGTTTGCGGGCGCTGTTGACGCACGTGGATGTGATTCGCCTGGATCACTTTCGCGGCTTCGTCGCGGCTTGGCACGTTCCGGCAGGCGAACAAACCGCACGATCTGGAGAGTGGGTGCCAGGCCCAGGCACGGAGTTCTTCCAAGCGGTCGAGAGAGAGTTGGGCGCTCTGCCTTTTATCGTCGAAGACCTGGGTATGATCACCCCTGATGTCTATGCACTCCGCGACGAGTTCCGTTTGCCAGGAACGCGTGTCCTCCAATTCGCGTTCGATGGCCATCCCGATAACCCCTACCTACCTGACAACTACAAGAGCAACACGGTGGTATACACGGGTACCCATGATAATCCCACTACTCGCGGCTGGTTTGAAGATCTGACGAATGACCAGAAACAGAATTTGTGGAAGTATCTGAAGCGGCCCGCGGGCACAGTCCTCGATGCGGCACCGGCCTTGATGGAGTTGGCTTGGTCCTCCCCGGCTGCGCTGGCGATAGCTCCGCTGCAGGATTTGCTGAATCTCGGGAAAGAAGCTCGAATGAATGTTCCCGGCCGGGTCGAAGGTAATTGGCGCTGGCGGTGCACGGAAGACATGCTCTCCGATCCGCCCTTCGAATGGTTGCGCGCCTTAACAAAATCCTCGAACCGTTTGGACATGGCTGAGACTCCATACACAAAGAAGGCTCTGGAGGCTGTTTCACAATGAAAGCAACGCAAGCTCTTCACAATCTGGGCCAAAGCATCTGGCTCGACAACATCACGCGTGATCTGCTGGACAGCGGTACGCTCAAACGCTATATCGACGAGTGGTCGGTGACGGGTCTTACCTCGAATCCGACGATCTTCGACCACGCCATTAAGAACAGCACTGCCTATGACGCCGCCATCGCCGAGAAGTTGAGCCACGGCAAATCCGGCGAGACGCTTTTCTTCGAGCTGGCGCTGGAGGACATCACGCGCGCCGCTTCGCTGTTTCGGCCGATTCACGACCGGACAGATGGCGTCGACGGCTGGGTTTCCCTGGAAGTTTCGCCTCTGCTCGCCTACGACACCGCCAGCAGCCTGCGGGCGGCCAGGGATCTCCACGGCCGTGCCGGCCAACCGAATCTGTTCATCAAGATTCCTGGCACCAAGGAAGGTCTCCCCGCGATCGAAGAGGCGATCTTTGCCGGCATCCCGATCAACGTAACTCTCTTGTTCTCCCGCGAGCAGTACGTGGCGGCCGCGGACGCATTCCTCCGCGGTATCGAACGGCGCATCGACGCCGGCCTGACGCCCGTTGTCGGCTCGGTCGCTTCGCTATTCATCAGCCGTTGGGACGTGGCGGTCATGGGCAAGGTGCCCGAATCGCTGCGCGGCCAGCTCGGCATCGCCATCGCCAAGCGCACGTACAAAGCCTATCGCGAGCTGCTTTCTTCATCGCGCCGGCAGCGGGCGTTCAACTTCGGCGCGCGTCCGCAACGGCTGCTGTGGGCCAGCACCGGAACCAAGGATCCCAAAGCATCCGACGTGCTCTACGTCCACTCGCTCGCCGCTCCCCTAACAGTGAACACCATGCCGGACGCCACGTTGAAGGCCCTTGCCGATCACGGCGAGGTCGGGGCGGCCCTGCCCGCGGATGGCGGAGACTGCGAAGAAGTTTTGGCCCGGTTCGCCAACACCGGTATCGATGTCGATGCGCTCGCCGCCCAGCTTCAGGAGGAGGGGGCGAAGTCCTTCGTCAAGTCCTGGAACGATCTCATGGCGGTCATCGACTCGAAGAGTTCGGCCCTTAAGAAAGCAATGGCGAGTTGAAGGAGGAGTGTTTGGACATGACACCACGCGCAGAAACGAGTGAGTCTCTCGAACCATTGACCAAGCGGAAGGCCTGGAAGAAGCTCCTCACTCATCATAAGAAGGTTCGCCAAGTGCACTTGCGAAATCTCTTCGCAGACGATCCCGAGCGCGGACAACGAATGACGGCCGAAGCCGTGGGTCTTTTTCTCGACTACTCCAAAAACCGCATCACGGATGAAACCGTCAAGCTTCTCGTCATGCTGGCCGGGGAGTCGGGATTGCGTTCGCGGATCGACGCCATGTTCCGCGGCGACAAGATCAACGTCACCGAAAAGCGCGCGGTTTTGCATGTGGCTTTGCGCGCACCGCAAGGAACGTCCATCGTGGTGGACGGTGAGAATGTAGTGCCGCAGGTTCATGCCGTGCTGGACAGGATGGCGGATTTCTCGAATCGCGTCCGGAGCCGGGAATGGACAGGTTACGCCGGCAAACCGATTCGCAATATCATCAACGTCGGCATCGGCGGCTCCGACCTCGGCCCCGTGATGGCTTACGAAGCGTTGAAGCACTACAGCGACCGCGGCATGACGTTTCGATTCGTTTCCAATGTGGACGGCACCGATTTCGCCGAAGCGGTTCACGATCTCGATCCCGCGGAAACGCTCTTTATCATTTCGTCGAAAACGTTCACCACGCTGGAGACCATGACCAACGCTCATTCGGCTCGCGCCTGGTCCCTGGCCGGGTTCGGGGGCGACGAGAAATCGGTGGCCAGGCACTTTGTCGCCGTGTCGACGAACGCTGCCGAGGTAGCCAAGTTCGGGATCGATACCGCCAACATGTTCGGCTTCTGGGATTGGGTTGGCGGTCGCTATTCCATGGACTCGGCCATCGGCCTTTCGACCATGCTAGCCATCGGGCCCGATCATTTCCGGGCCATGCTCGACGGTTTCCACCAGATGGACGAACATTTCCGCACCGCGCCGTTCGACCGCAACCTGCCCGTGCTGATGGGCCTTCTCGCCGTCTGGTACACCGACTTCTTCGGCGCAGAGACCGTGGCGGTGTTGCCCTACGAGCAGTATCTCAAGCGATTTCCCGCTTATTTGCAGCAGTTGACCATGGAAAGCAACGGAAAGCGCGTCACCCTCGACGGGACCGAGGTCAACTACCCGACCGGACCTATTTATTGGGGTGAGCCAGGGACCAACGGCCAACATTCTTTTTATCAGTTAATCCATCAGGGAACCCGTCTGATCCCCTGCGACTTTATCGCATTTGGAAAGCCGCTCAACGCGCTCGGCCGGCATCACGACATGCTCCTCGCGAACGTCTTCGCGCAGACCGAAGCGCTCGCCTTCGGAAAAACGCCTGAACAAGTCAAAGCCGAGGGCACAGCGGACTGGCTCGTGCCGCACCGCGTCTTCGAAGGCAACCGGCCGTCGAATACCATCCTCGCCGATCGGCTGACGCCGGAAATTCTCGGCAAACTGGTCGCGCTCTACGAGCATAGTGTGTTTACGCAGGGCACCATCTGGCAGATCAACTCGTTCGACCAGTGGGGCGTGGAACTGGGCAAGGCGCTGGCCCAGCGCATCATTCCGGAACTGGAGAGCCCCATAGAGACCGCCCTCGGTCATGACAGTTCGACGAACAACCTGATACGCCGGTATCGAAAACTCAAGGAGTAGTGTTATGCAACTCGGAATGGTGGGTCTTGGACGGATGGGAGCGAACATGGTGCGCCGGCTCCTGAA
>DATJVZ010000163.1:0-10901 GCA_035501575.1 Terriglobales bacterium
CTCAGGCGCTCTACGAAGAAGCCAAGTCAAAGGGCTGGACTGTTATCAGCATGAAGAGCGATTGGAAGCGGATCTTCGGGTTTGACTCGTAGCCAATGTACTACAAGGCCAGCAGAAACACCCCTGCGGCAACGAAGATAGCCGCGAGCCAGCGGTAATGATCGACGCGCTCGTGGAGAAATAGCTTGGCCGCCAAAGCATTGGTCACGAAGGTAAGGGAAGTGGAAGCTGGAACTACTAGACTGACATCCGCCCAAGACAGTCCGAACAGCATGGCATAGAAGGCGGTGGCCATGGCCAGAATTGCCAGTACGAAATTCGGATTGCGTAAGATGCGCGCCAGCACTATGGCCCAGCCGGAACGACGCTGCAATTCGCCGACGTCGCCGACCTGCTTCATCGCACGGGAAAGCAGGACATCGCCACAGGTCGAGGTCGAAACAATTGTGGCGACCGCTCCCCAGGCATAGAGTTGCGTCATCGTTCCATCCTCCCCGAAGCGGTTTCCGCTAGGCAGTCGCCCGATTGCGTGCGCCGTGGCTGGGGAGTAAGAACCGGGCCCTGGCTCACCAGCCCTATCCCCAGTGAAATCAATAGCACGCCCAGCCAGCGAGTCAGGCTCACATTTTCGTGGAGGATAAACTTGGCTACCAAGGTGAGCAGGATGAAACTCACCGAGGTGGTGGGAAGCACATAGGTGAGGTCGGCCCAGGAAAGCGCCGCCATGTAGCAGGCGAAAAACGCCAGCAGAAACAAGATGCCCAGCGCGATCTGGGGATGGAAAACGACCAGGATGATGCTGGGCAGGTGATTGAGCGCCACCGTGCCCACTTGCTTCATGCCCGAAGAAACCAGCGAGTCGCCGGTGACCGCGAATATGGCCACACCGGCCAGCACGAGATACTTGCGCAGGCTCACAACTCGATCATGCCTTGAGGGACGCGGTCGTTGTCGCTGACTCCGGTACCCCGCGCCGGTCTCTCACCCACCGGTGACGCATGGCGCGGGTTTTGAGGAAAGTTTTGGCTTCCTTATAGAGTCGTTTACGTTCGACGCCGCTGAAGACACCTTTCTTCAAGATGCGGACAATCGCCTTGGGGCGGAAATAGTATTCGTCGTAGAAGCGGTGTACGAACTCAAGAATTTCCTCTGCCGGCAGGCCAGGGTACTGAATGTGGGCTAACTGGTGGCCGCCTTCGTCCACCATCTTGTTCTCGGAAACCATGAATCCGTTCTGTACCGCATATTCGTACAACTCCGTTCCCGGATAGGCATGGGCGACGGAAACCTGAATCGTTTCTACATCCAGCTCCTTGGCGAACTGGATGGTGTTGCGAATGGTGTCCCGGGTCTCACCCGGCAAACCAAGAATGAAATCCCCATGAACTACCAGTCCGAGCTTGTGACAATCTTTGGTGAACTGGCGAGCCCGTTCGACGGTTGCACCCTTCTTGATGTTCTTAAGAATCTGTGGATCGCCCGATTCATAGCCCACAATCATCAGGCGGCAACCCGCTTCTTTCATTGCCTTCAAAGTCTCGTAGTCTGTGGTCACGCGCGAGGTCGACGACCAGGTCAAATTCAGCGGTTTGAGCTTGCCGCAAAGCTCGATAGTCCGAGCCTTCTGGATATTGAAGGTGTCGTCGTCAAAAAAGAATTCCCGGACGTTCGGCCAATATTCTCGGGCCTTAGCCATCTCCCGAGCCACATCGTCGGTCGAACGCTTGCGCCAGGGATGTCCGCTCAAGGTCTGCGGCCATAGACAAAACGTACACTGCGCGGGGCAGCCCCGCGTGGTATAGAGGGACACAAAGGGGTAGAGCAAAAAGGGTACGTTGTAACGAGTTACATCCAAGTCCCGCTTGTAAACCTCTGTCACGTGGGGCAGAGAATCCAAGTCTTGAACATTAGGCCGATCCGGGGTGTGGACCACCGACCCGTTCTTACGATAGGAAATGCCCTGGATTTCCTCGAGGGGTTTCCCCTGGGCAAACTCGACCGTGGCGAAGTCGAACTCCTTGCGCACGATAAAATCCATGGCAGGGCAGTCGCGCAGCGACTTCTCCGGCAAGACGCTGACATGCGGTCCGACGAACGCGATCCTGATCTGCGGATTGGCGTCTTTAATCTTTGCCGCGAGCTGGATGTCACCGGGGAAGCCGGGAGTGCTGGTGAAAAGCACCAGGAATTCATAGTCACGGGCAATCTGGATGGTTTCCTCGGCGGAAACGTGATGCGGAGGGGCATCGAGCAGGCGCGACCCTTCCAGCATGCCAGCCGGATAGGCGAGCCACACCGGATACCAATAGGATTCGATTTCTCGCGTAGCCGGCCAGCGGGATCCAGCACCCCCGTCGAAGTTCTCAAACGAGGGAGGATTCAAGAAAAGTGTCTTCAAGGGCATAAGTTTGAGTAATTTATACTAACACTTTTGGGCTCCTGTTGAGCTCAACCGTCCCATGTTCAGTAACATCCAGCCTTAGGTCGCCCCAGGGACTGGACTATGGTTGGATGCCTTCAGCAGGGAAATCGACGCTTCTGTTCGTCAACCTCACACTTCCCAATTTTTGAACGCGGCAACGGCTCCGTGTTTTTAACCTTCTCCCAGGGTCAAAGAGCCGCAGTCGCCAAGCACTGGGAGACCGAAGAAGCTGCTCGCTGCCGGTCGGACTCACTAAAAGATCGATGTAGGCTACCGCGACGAGTTGGTTATCCTCAATCCGAAAATTCTCAAGCCACGCTTGCGCAATCGTCTTTCCCTCCGCTTCGGTTTGCTCCGGTCGGAGGACGACTTCGAGTTCCAGAAAGTTCCCCAGTCCCGCAACTCGATCAAGATGTATGCGGGTTTGACCAACTTGGTACAGAGTTCGTGTCTTTCGCACCACCCCGATGACACCTAGCGTCTGACCGAGAATCTCTCGCAACGCCTCAGGCTCAGTTGTCCGAGCGATTACATACTGCGAGCTGCGAATACCCGCCAGATCAGGTCTCGCGTAGCGGATCAACTCTCCCTGCTTGGGACCGAGAATACGAAGTTTGAGGCGCGCGCCAGCGCAGCGGAAGAAGACATCTTCCTGCTCAATCGTCTCCGGAGCTCGGTCGCTTAACCGAGCCGCAATGGCCTCGGCGGCCATCCGATTGTGCAAAATAGCTTTGATCTCGACGTTCGCAGGCATGCTCGAAACCTAAGATATCGTCTCACGAACTCGGATCGTCCGCCGGTTCGTCACGCTGCCATTCGTCAAAGCCATCACTTGGCTAGACCCACCCAGGAGCTCAGCTCACCGGTGGCCCGCAGCAAAGCGATTTGCGCGCGCTCTAATTCGAAGGTTGTATCTTCAAGCGTGTTGTACCGCTCATTGGCCAGGTTGCGGGCGTCGTCTTCGTCGTGCAAAGTGGCCGTCCCGCTGTCGACCTTGATTTCGACGGAGTCCAAATTCGATTTGGCAATCTGATACTCAAGATCCCCTACCTCGCGCGCCGCGCTCAGTTGCTCTACCGAACGCTCGAGCTTCAAGGTTTGCTCGGAAACGTGGTTCTTGGCGGCCTCCAAGTCTTGTTTGGCGCGCAGGGCTTCAGCATCTGCAGCTTGCGCGCGGGCTCGTAGTGTAGGGCTGAAAACAGGGAAGCGGATCACCGTTCCGACGCTCGCGTTATTGCGCTGGAAGCTGTTTTGCTTGAAGAAGTCCTGGTAATGATTGAATTCGGCCAGCAGGGCATACTGCGACGCGAAATCGACGGTCGGCCACATCGAGCGGTGCTCGCCGCGGGCGTGGAACTCGAGAGCCGTAGCATGAAGGCTGGCGACCCGAATCGCCGGGCTTACGGCCGCGGCTTTCGCGACAAAATCGGTCTCCTGTTTGACCGCAGGCAAGCTGGGGATGGAGTCGGGGTCGGTTTCAATCGAAGCGGCTGGGAGCCCCGTCCAGTGGGAAAGCTGACTTCGCAGTACATCGATGGAGCCTTGGGCTTGCGCAATATGAAGGTACACGCGAGCGGTGTTCAACCGTGCCTGGTTGCGGGCCTGGGGATTGTCCACTCCCGCCTGGATACGCTCATTGACCAGCTGCTCCATTTTCAGAGCTGTCGAGTACTCCTCACTGAGATGGGCCAGCAGCGACTCCCACTTGTTCAGCTCGGCATAGCTCAAGACGGTGTCTTCGATGACTTGCTCGCGCTGATCCTTGCTCGAGACCTGGCTGGCTTCCCACTCGGTTCGGGCTTGACGAACGAATTCGCGCAGCGCGGGGTTGATCACGGCCGATTGCGCCGTGGTGTTGACGATCGACGGCGCCGACCCTTCTAGGCTCAAGGGGAAACCCCAGGTTGCTCCCAGCCCGGAGCCCACCACCACGGTCGGCAAATACTGGTTGTGGCTTTCCCGATAGGCGGCATAGGCCCGCTGGGCGGCCGCATCGGCGGCAGCGATCGAGGTGCCGTGGCTTAAGGCTAATTCCACCATGCGCTTCAAGGGCACGCGTTCAGCCACCGCTGGGGCCGAAAAGGGGGCGAGCCAGGTTCCGAGAAGGACCACGAAATAGGGGACGCGGGAAACAGGTTGCATCGGGCCACCTCAAAGGGTTTTTGACCAATCGTAATGCGGATGAGGAGAGTGCTTCTTCAGCGTGGATTTCCTTGACTGCTAATCTCGCGCGTGAGCCGGTCTAGTGCGTTCTGGGCGAGGGGGAAGTTTTTCGCCAACGATAGTGCCGAGCGATACTCGTCCGCCGCCGCCACCGGGTTGCCGGATTGTTCGAGAGCGGTTCCCAGCAAGTAGTGGGCTTTAAAAGCGGGTGCATCCTCGACCGTTTTGGCCGCGAGGTACTGATGCAGCAGGTCGATACCCTTGCGGAGATCGCGGGTGCGATGAATGAGAATCTCCGCGGCCGCCATGAGAACTTGATTGCGATTGGGAGCGGAAAGAGCGTGATCAAGGGCATCCTGCATCTGGTTCATATGTCCGGTTCGACCATAAAACTGAGCCAGGCTCATCCAGGCGCCTGCCCTTCCTTGACTGCTGTCCGCCGCCCTGCGGTAGTGGTTCTCCGCCTCCGGGAGGTCTTTGTTCTTCTCTTGAATCCAGGCCCGCACTAACTCCGCCTGCGGGGGATCGAGCCGTGACAGCGCTTCCGCCTGCTCTTCGGCTTTGTCCTTGCCTCCGCCGATAATGCCCGGCGCTTCCACGTAGAACTCGGCAAGATCGGCGCGTGCCTCCCGGTTCCCGGGGTCGAGCCGAACCGCGGTCTCAAACTCTATACGTACCTTGCGCGCCAAGGTGGCGGCGGTCAAGAACTCGCTCTGACTTGCCTTTTGTCCATACAGGCGGCCCAACCAGAGATGATACTGGCTGTTGGCCGGTTCTAAAGCCACCGCCTTCTGGCAATCGCGAATGCCCGCGTCCCAGTTTTCGAGGGCAAAATAAGCTCGGCAGAGTAGATTGTGCGATTCCGCGTCGTTCGGAGCGTAGTCGATTTTCTCCTCAAGGGAATGAATGGCGTCGTCAACTCGTCCTTGCGCCAACAGGCCCTCCGGAGAGGGAGCCGCGCTGGCAAACGTGCCGGCGAATGCCACCAACAAACCTAGAAAAGCCGCGAAAAACCTCGACCGAGTTCGTCTCCAACCAAGCATCTAACGAACCACCTTCACGGCCAAGCCGTCGTGCAATGGCTTGGTATTAATGAGGGGAGCGAGCGCCACCAGCGCATTCTCCTGGAGTCCGCCGGTTACCTCCACCTGAGTCAGATTGGCAATCGAGGTCTGGACGTCACGCCGGCGGAGATCGTTGTCCATGATCTGGTAGACGTAGGTCGATCCATCCTCCTCGTGGAGGGCCTCGCGCGGCACGGTGAGGACGTTCTGATGCTCCCCGGTAATGATGGTTACGCCGACATTAACGCTGGGCAGCAGCTTGAAGTCGTGATTGTCAACCACGCAGGTAGTCTCGCCGACGTTCCGGGTATTGTGCAGCTTGATCACAGTCGGAAGAGCGGTAACCGTGCTCGACCAAATCCGCCCGGGGATCGCATCCCAAGTCACTTCAATGGCGTCACCCGCAGCCAGACGGCCAACATCGGGCTCGTCGACAAAGGCGCGGACGCGAACCTTCGACAGGTCCGCTTCTTCTAGGATCAACTCCCCGGCGTTGACATAGGCACCGGCGAGAACCGGCAGCGAATAGACCATCCCGTCAAATGGAGCGCGAATGTTCAATTGATCGAGCGTCTTCTCCGCCGCCGCGTAGGCAGCTTGCGCTTCCGATAGCTGGGCTTCGACCTTGACGACCTCCGGTTTGGAGTAGCGGTCCTTTTGCTTTTGCTCGAGCAGGCTGAGATCGGCATTGGCTCTTTGCAATTGATCCTCGGCGGCTTTGACTTCACCGGGCGAAGCTGCACCATCCTTCTCTAGGCGCTCGAGAGCGTCCAGGTTCCGCTGCGCGGTGTCGCGGGTGGTGCGAGCCTTGCTCAGTTCCGATTCCACCGTGAAAACCTCTTCCTGCGTGCCCCCGCTGCGAACCGCGTTCATCGCCGCCTGTGAGGCGCGGATTTGGGCCAAAGCTCTGGCCGCTACACTGCGGGCCGCGGCATCGTCCATTTCCACCAAGGGTTGGCCGCGCTTCACCCGGTCGCCTTCTCTCACCAGCAGTCTTTTCACCGTCGTGGCCATGGGAGCATGAGCTTCGAAATAGGCCAGCGGCTCAACCTTGCCGTTGGTCGACACCACACTCCGGATGGTCGAGCGCACGACCTTGGCAGCACGCACGGGCACCGCGTCCCCGCGCGACATGAACGACGCAAGCAGGAGAACTGCGACCCCGGTCAAACCAGTCCACAGCCACCAGCGCTGCCGGGGCCCGAGTCTGCGATGGTTTTCTATCGATGACATGGCGACGGCAACCACTACTGTACCATCCGTTTACCCGCAAGGTAAGTTACATAAGAACGCACTCGATTAGATGCCAAAGGCACCGAAGTAGCTCCAAATCTGGCGGCTTTGGTGCTCCTGCCTGGTTGCTGGTTAGAATGAGATATGCCGAAGACTGCGCGCTATACGCCGGAACACGCCAAAGCCGGGCTCAACCACGGTTTTCCGGAGATTGAGACTTGGCCCAATCAGTTTCCCGGATACGAGATCGTCATTGATGATCCCGAGTTTACCTCGGTGTGCCCCAAGACCGGATTGCCCGACTTCGGCGTCATCATCATTCGCTACATGCCCTACGAACGCTGCCTGGAACTGAAGTCCCTGAAAGAATATCTTCAGTCCTATCGCAACCTGGGAATTTTTCAGGAAAATATCGTCAACCGTGTGCTCGAGGACGTAGTACGGTGGGCCGATCCGGTCTGGGCCGAAGTCCGGGGAGAGTTCCGCGCGCGAGGTGGAATTGCCACCACGATTGTGGCCCGTTGGCCTCGCCCGAAAGGGAAGCGGCGGAAATAAATATCCGTTGATTCCAACTATCCCGCCGAGGTCGGCTCACATTTCTTCCGCTTGCGAGTAGAATAGCTCGCGACAATTGTCCTTCCCCCAGTGGCCGCTACCAAGCTCTATCCTCGCACGGCGCTCGTGCTGCTTACCTCGCTCAATCTGCTGAACTACATCGACCGCTCCGTCTTGTTTGCGGTACAGCCTCTGGTGCAGAAGGAATTCCATCTGAGCAATGCCCAAGTCGGCTATCTCACCAGTGCGTTTCTGGGCTTCTATATGCTGGCCGCCCCCTTTTTCGGGCCTTTGGCGGATCGCTACTCCCGCAAGTGGATCATCGTCTTGGGAGGCCTGTTTTGGAGCGGCCTCACCTTGCTTACCGCCGTCACCCACAGCTACTGGCAGCTGCTGGTTCGGCATACCTTGGTTGGCGTCGGCGAAGCAACCTTTGTCGTCATGGCCCCTACCTTCGTCGCCGACCTGTTCCCTGAATACGAGCGCGGGCGTATCTTCGGCATCTTCTACTTGGCGATTCCCGTGGGCACGGCGGCCGGCTATTTGCTCGGGGGGAAGCTGGGTCCAGAGCACGGGTGGAGATTTCCCTTTTACGTTGCCGCCCTGCCCGGATTTCTGCTGGCCTTGGCCCTTTGTTTCATCGCTGAACCGCCGCGCGGCCAGTTCGATTCTCTCGAGGAGACGCCAGAGCGAGGTACGATCCTCGGATTGGCGCGAAACCCCGCGTATTGGACGGTGACACTGGGCATGGCCGCCTCGACATTTTCCTTGGGCGGGATACAAGTGTGGATGCCCACATTTCTTTCTGTGGCCCGCGGGTACAGCCTCAAAGAGGCAGACGAGCTGTTTGGCGCGATCGTGGTGGTCGACGGTATTGTTGCCTCCTTGGCGGGGGGCTGGCTGGGCGATCTCCTGCTGCCCCGCATGAAAGGCTCTTACTACTTCGTCTCGGCCGTGAGCATGGGATTGGGCGTTCCAGTGATGATCGTCGCCTTGTTCTTCAAGGGACCGGTGATGCTGCCGGCTATCGCTCTGGCGGCGTTCTTCCTGTTGTTGAACACGTCGCCGCTCAACACCGCTTTGGTTAATTCGGTGGGCGCGCACATTCGCGCCACGGCGATTGCTGTAAATATTTTCATCTTTCATCTGCTCGGGGATGTCCCCTCGCCCACGCTCATGGGATATGTGGCCGACCGCCGTTCGATCCAAGCTGCCTTCGTGCTGCCCGTGATCGCTATGGCGATCTCGTCCGCCATCTTGTTCTACGGAATGCGGTTCGCCCCCCTGGTCGAGCTGCGCCACCAGCCCCAGGCCCACAGGATCCCGGCAGGATGACGTACTTTTATTGGGTTGCCGGCACGATCCTGGCGCTGATTTGGATATCCCGTGTTCTCGATGCGGCTCGGGGCATGCCGAAGGTGGCCGACATTTCTCGCCCCGAGTGGGACCCCAAACGACGGTCGGATGCTCCTCGCCAGCCCCTGGTCAGCATTATCGTTCCCGCGCGAAATGAGCAGGAACACATCACGGAATCCCTGGTTCACCTGCTCCACCTCGACTATGACAACTACGAGGTGATCGTGGTCAATGATCGCTCCGGTGATGCCACGGGTGAACGCATCGCTGAAGTGGCGGCTCGGCCCGAGGCGGCCCGGAGGTTGAGAGTCATTGACCTGACCGAGTTGCCGAACGGCTGGCTAGGAAAGGTCCATGCTATGTGGAGGGGTGCGAAGGAAGCCAGCGGCGATTGGCTCCTCTTCACCGATGCCGACGTTTTATTTCGGCCCGATTCGCTTAGCCGGGCATTGTTCTATGCCCGATCCGAACAAGCGGATCACCTGGTGTTGTTGCCTCGTCTGATCATGCACAGTCCGGGGGAGAGAAGCGCGGTGGCGTTCTTTCAGACGTTGTTTGTATTTGGGCATCGACCGTGGAGAGTCGCCGATCCCAAAGCCAAGGATCACATGGGGGTGGGAGCCTTCAACCTAATTCGCCGTCCGGTATACGACGCTTTGGGCACCTTCGAGATCCTGCGCCTGGAGGTGCTCGACGATATGAAATTGGGCAAGCTGGTAAAGGACGGAGGCTACCGGCAGCGCAACGTCTTCGGTCATGACCTGATTTCGCTGCGCTGGGTCAAGGGGATCACCGGTATGGTGAACAACCTGACCAAGAACTTCTTTGCCCTGATGTCGTTTGAGTGGCCACGCGCTTTGGGATCTGCGCTGGCCCTGGCCTACTTGAACCTGACCCCGTTCCTTGGAATTTGGCTGGCGCCGGGATGGGCCCGGTTGCCCTATGCGGT
Organism: Terriglobales bacterium; assembly: GCA_035501575.1. GTDB lineage: Bacteria > Acidobacteriota > Terriglobia > Terriglobales > Acidobacteriaceae > JAFAGX01. The sequence goes on from DATJVZ010000163.1 coordinate 9,743, forward strand.
CGCACTGCTTTCCATCTTCGCAATCTACCTAGGTATGTCTGCGAGGTCCGACGTGCCCCCGTACTATTTCTTCCTGCATTGGGCGAGCGGAGTGTTGTTCGTCTACATCATGTTGAGTTCCATGCTGTTGACGTTGGTGCGTGGTGGCGTGGTCTGGCGGGGGACCTTCTATCCGCTTGCCGAGCTGAAGAAAGGCAAGGGTACCCTCTAATAGCTGCGGAAAAACTCGGTTACGGGGAAGACCCAGCTCAACTTTTCGTTTTGCTGCCTACGATTCTGGACTCCATCGATGCGGGAGTGCCACCCCAATCTGTGACGTAATTGCCAGTGACGGCGTTTCCTTCATAACCGCCCCCGAACACGAACAGGTAAGCGTGTCGTCCAAAACTCGCATGAACGCCAGCCCCAGCGGATGAGACCGTGTAAACCAACCGTTGAAGTAGAGATGCGTGTCCGTACTGCGCCGGGAACAGAACGCGTCCCTTCTCATCCGTTTTCAAAGTGACTTCATGGGCTTAGCCTGCAGCAGAGTAGTTTGGATACACAAGGCGGACGTTGACCCCCGCAAGAGCCTTGCCGTCATTCGTGACCACCCAAACGTCCCCGCGTGCTGATGCCAGATAGGACATCGGAAGCAGGCTCACAATAAGTAGAGCACTTGCGAGGACGGCAAATACTCGTCGCGCGTTCGGGGTGTGGGGTTTGGGGTCCACGCGCAGTCAACTCTGCGCCGAAATCAAGCATGTTTACACAGGCAAGGCCGGTAAGAAGAACACATGCGTGGTGTGGATGAGCGGCAGTCGCGAGCATTCTGGCTATCTACGCCTTGATCGGGGAAGGGAACCAGGGCCGTCCTGAACGGCCCCGTCGGGGAAACTACTTGAATGCTTTCACGGCTGCGGCTTCATCGTCCTTCACATCAAAGACGGTGTAGAGCTTGGTGATTTGCAACAGATCATGGACTTTCTTGGTGAGGTTCAGCAGTTTGAGTTCGCCGCCCTGGTTGCGCACCGTGGTGAAGGCGCTGACTAACTCACCGATGCCCGAGCTATCAATGTAGGTGACCTCGCCCAGGTTGAGCAGAATTTTCTTCTGCCCTTTGGCAAGCAAGTCGCGGACCGTATCCCGCAGGATCACGCTGCCTTCGCCTAGCGTGATC
>DATJVZ010000164.1:0-5082 GCA_035501575.1 Terriglobales bacterium
GCGTTGCGCAAGATCGAACCGAGCGGCTGATTAATCTCATGCGCCAGCGCCGAAGCTAGCTGGCCCATCATCGAGACACGGCTCACATGCGCAATCTCCTGCCGCAAGTTCTGGGTTTCCTGTTCGGCTTTCTTTGGCCCAGTAATGTCATGCGATACCACGCGAACGAGAATCGGTTTCCCGGCACCGTCGAAGTCGAAGCGGCCGCGAGAACTGATCCAGCGCACCTCGCCGCTCGGAAAAAGCCGCGATGGAAGACTACCCTTCGACTGTTCTCAGCTTGGTGTCAAACGCGACCACGGGCCAACAGTGAAAAAAGCAGATTTGACCAAGCCTCCCGATTCTGGTACCAGACCATGAAGTTAATTCCCGCCAGCGTGAGGGACGCCGACGCAATCATGCACCAGATGATCGTAATCAGGCTCATTTAGTTCGTGTGGAGAGACGCTTTTAATTCGGCCCGTAGCTTGTGTGCAGCTAACGCCGTGGCGACAACACGCTAGGCTATTAACCCCGCCGTAGTTCGACCACTGTCAGAACCTTACAGTTGATCGATTTGCTCACTTCGGTTTACTCCGGAGCGGTGGCATTCTCCCCACGACATTTCGGAGCTTCTCCGAAATGTCGGGCTCCTCGCCCTGTTCCTCCCCATCGAAGCCTTCACGCAATAGTCTTGTTTTCTGTGCGTTACGACTGACCCGAGGCGTTTCCGGCATTGGCGCGTGGGTTGCATCTTGCTATCTGCTGCTAGGTGCGCATATGCCTCTAACGACTGACGATAATTTGTACCCCCGCACACCGCCGCGCTTCCACCTACTGGCGAAGCCGAGTGGATCCACTTGCAACATCGACTGCACTTACTGCTTCTTCCTGTCCAAGGAGGCGCTGTATCCGAACGAAAAAAACCGGATGTCTGATGCCACACTCGACGCCTATATCCGACAACTGCTGGAGTCGCACCGCACGCCCAGCGTGACTGTGGCGTGGCAGGGGGGCGAGCCGACGCTGATGAAAGTCGACTTCTTCCGGCGCTCGATTGAACTCGTCGAAAAGTACCGTCGGCCTGAGCAGATCGTGCAACACACCTTCCAGACCAACGGCATTCTTCTTGATGACGAGTGGGGTGCTTTCTTCAAACAGCACAATTTCCTGGTCGGCCTGAGCGTCGACGGGCCCCGCGAACTCCACGACGAGTACCGTGTCGACCGCAGCAAAAGGGGCACCTTCGACAAGGTGATGAAGGGCTGGGGTCTCCTCCACAAGTACGGAGTCGAATTCAACGTAATTTGTACGGTCAACGCCGCGAACGAGAAACACGGTCGCACCCTCTATCGTTTCTTTCGCGACGAGATGGACGCCAAGTGGGTGCAGTTTATCCCGATCGTCGAGCGCGCCAGTGCTGAGACGATCGATATCGCCAACCAGGGCTGGAGTGACCAGCCGAACCGTAAGCGCTTGCTCTACACCCAGGACGGGAACCTCGTAACGAAGCGTTCCGTCGGAGGTGAGCAATACGGCCGCTTTCTCGTGGATGTCTTCGAGGAATGGGTGCGCCACGATGTGGGCAAGGTTTATGTCCAGCTGTTTGATGTGACCCTCGAGGCGTATTTCGGCCGGCATCTGTTGTGCATTCACGCTCCTACCTGCGGATATGGCCCGGCGCTCGAGTACAACGGGGATGTTTACACCTGCGATCATTTCGTCGAACCACGTTACAAGCTCGGCAATATCCATGAGACGCCATTAGTCCAACTCGTCGCTTCGGCCGAGCAGCGCAAGTTCGGAGACGACAAGCGAGATTCGCTTACCCGGCAGTGCCAGGATTGTGAGGTTAAGCACCTCTGCAACGGAGGTTGCCCAAAGGATCGTTTTACGCTCTCGCGCGACGGCGAACTGGGCCACAACTACCTCTGTGCGGGCTTGGAATTGTTCTTCAAGCATACGCGTCCGGCGATGCAGACGATGGTCCAACTGCTGCAGCAGAACCGCCCTCCCTCCGATGTGATGGCGTCGACCGCCGCCGCCGACGCGATGCGCGGACCTTATCAGCCCTGCCCGTGCGGGAGCGGAAAAAAATTCCGGTTCTGCCATGGCGAACGCGCGCCGCAGTCCCCTTTCAGTGCGTTGGACTTCTCACCGGCGCGAGTGAAACAAGGAGCGGCCAGATGACAGCAAAACCGCACAAATTGGCTTTAGATAAACCCCGGCACGAGGACTGGTTCAACGCCAGCACCTACAACCACGGCATTCGTTTTCGGCGCAAATCGGTAACCACAACCTAACAAATGAACTCTAAAGGAAGGAACAAATCATGGCTACAAAGCAACCCAACATCGTTGTCATCATGTCTGACGACGTAGGCATCTGGAACATCGGCGCTTACCATCGCGGAGTGATGGCCGGACGCACACCAAATCTCGACAAACTCTCCAATGAAGGCATGCTGTTCACCGACTACTACGCGGAGGCCAGCTGTACGGCAGGTCGTGCCGCATTCATCACGGGCCAACTGCCTATCCGTACCGGAATGACGACGGTCGGCCAAGCCGGGGCCAAACAAGGACTGCCCGCCGAGGCCTGCACACTTGCCACCGCGCTCAAGTCGCTGGGGTACGCTACAGGCCAGTTTGGCAAGAACCACCTTGGTGATCTCAATGAGTTCCTGCCGACCGTTCACGGGTTCGACGAGTTCTGGGGTTACCTTTATCACCTCGACGCGATGGAGGACCCCGCCCACCCCGGCTACCCGCAGGAGCTGTTAGACAAAGTCGGACCGCGCAACATCGTCCACTCCTGGGCGACTGATAAGGATGACCCCACCGTGGACCCGCGCTGGGGCAAGGTAGGGAAGCAGAAGATCGAAGATGCAGGCACGCTCTATCCCAAGCGGATGGAAACCGTAGACGAAGAAATTCGCGACCTTGCGCTCAAATTCGTCGACAAGGCGAAGGCCGCCAACAAGCCTTTCTTCCTCTATCTCAATCCCACGCGCATGCATGCCGTGACTCACCTCTCGCCAAAATACGAAGCGCTGCGCAACCCGAAGAACGGCTGGAGCATTGAAGAAGCCGGAATGGCGCAGCTCGACGACATCGTGGGCTCGGTCATGACATACCTGAAAGACAACGGGCTCGAGGACAACACCGTCGTCGTTTTCACCACCGACAATGGCACCGAGAATTTCACTTGGCCCGATGGCGGACAGACCCCGTTCGCCGGAGGCAAAGGAACTGTTTTGGAAGGTGGATTCCGTTGCCCAGCGATTGTTCGCTGGCCCGGCCATGTGCCCGCCGGCAAAGTGGAGAATGGGATCTTTGCAAGCCTCGACTGGTTCCCGACTCTCGTAGCTGCCGCTGGCAACCCGAACATCAAGGACCAACTCCTGAAAGGTGTGAAGCTCGGCGACCGTACCTACAAGAACCACCTCGACGCATATAACCAACTGGACCTGCTTACCGGTAAGGGTCCATCGGCGCGGCATGAGATCTACTACTTCGCCGAAACAACCCTAGGTGCGGTACGCATTGACGACTTCAAGTACCGCTTCATCGATCAGCCAGGCGGGTGGCTCGGCGGCACGGTCCATCTCGATTGGCCGATCCTGACCAACTTGCGTCTCGATCCGTTCGAACGAACCGGCATAGCTGGATCACTGGAATACTTTAACTGGTTCGCGTATGAGTTCTGGCGCTTCGTGTTTGTCCAACAAGAGGTGGCAAAACTGGCCATGACAGCCCTCGAATACCCGCCCATGCAGAAGGGCGCAAGCTTCAACCTCGATGCTGTGAAAGAGAAGATCACGGTAGCGATGGCGAAACACGGTCAGTAGCCCGAACATCGAACCTACCGACAACACCAAGTCGGCTGAAGGGCCAGGAATCTCTGGCCCTTCTTTTTTGCGGTTCACCGGATCACCATCGAAGCGGCGGTAAAGGCCGTGCCATCCGTGCTTTTAATCGTCGTCCTGGGCTTTAAAGCGACGGAACGACTCTATGACCTCCGCCTCTTCTCGTGTGAGGAGCACCATTCGTGTCTCTTCCCCTGACTGGCAAGCTCGGGCATGGTCTTCAATCACTTTTTATGTCCTTAAGCAATTGTGGCATTCCCGGTATTTTCATCCCGATTGTCTCCCTGATTAGTGGCTCTCTCTGTAGACCGATCAACCGCATCGACGCGCCGCCCCCAAAGCTCTTTAGACGTCACGGCAATCGCTGCGGTTCGCGAAAAATACAATGACCGAACGCGAGAGTCAAGATACGAGACGGGAGAGGATCACCAATGTAACCAATCGGGAATCACCAGTTGAACAAGACCTGCCTCCCTTCATAGCGTTTTCACACCCCACCACCTAATCGAAGTGAGGCAATAACTGTACTCCGGCCCGGTACACCGTGCCCCTGTGCCCGCATTCACGCCGTTCATTCGACCTAATTCATTCGGTTCATTTGAGACCAGTAGCATTCTCCCCACGACATTTCGGAGCGTCTCCGAAATGTCGGGTACCTCGCCCGTACATCAAGATCGAAACCTTTGCGCAATCGGCTTATTTTCTGCGCATTACGACGCATCCGAGGCGGCTCGCGCATTGGCGCGTGGTTTGCATTTTGCTATCTGCGAGAGCGAGGCGTCCATCGCGAGAGGTCATGGGCTAGGTGTCGATCACACACTTCCGGAATTGAAATGCAAGCCGAACACATAAATAAATGAGGAGATGAACACAATGCCTAAGAAACCGTTTAAGGGCACGATCAAACTCGATGTTCGCGACTCGGTTCCCGATTGGGAACCATACACACCAACAAAAGCTCCTGAGGGAGCGCCAAATATTCTGTTCGTGTTGTTTGACGACACCGGAATGGCCGCCTGGTCGCCATTCGGCGGCCGCATCAACATGCCGACGCTGCAGAAGCTGGCCGACAACGGCCTGATGTATTCGCAGTGGCACACCACGGCGCTCTGCTCGCCAACGCGTTCCACTTGCCTGACGGGACGCAACCACCACCTCAACGGCAGTGCCTGCATCTCGGAGGCGGCGACGGGTTATCCCGGTGCGAACGGCCACATCCCGGATGAGTGCGCCAC
>DATJVZ010000165.1:0-6145 GCA_035501575.1 Terriglobales bacterium
TGGATCCTAGATTCGTGAGCTCGCGCCGTAAACTGTTAGAACAAACAGGATATTTCCCCAATGGCTTTCATCCACAATCACAGTTCCCCGGGCAGTGTGGGCTCCGGTGGCGGCGTCTGGGGGATCAACCGTGGCGGGCAGGTCTTCGCGTTCTCCCACCATAGGATTGGCAGCCGCGGCCTAGCTTAGCTAGTTCGAGAACCGCGGCCGTGGCCTTGGCTGGACTCCATCTAGACAGGTAGCTATAGTAGCTATACTATATAGCTATGCGTAGCTATAAGAAGCTTTCGGTTGGCATCAAGGAGTTGAAGGACCGAGCTTCAGAAATCATCGCGCTCGTCCAGCGCACAGGCCAAGCGGTGTCGATTACCAAGAATCAGCAAGAAGTGGCGCGGATAATGCCTGTACCAGCCGATGCTCACGAGCGTCTTATCGCTGCCGGTCTTATCCAACCTAGACCTAAACCTCGCCCTCTTTCTGAGCTGAACCTTAAGCCTCTTACCTCGGACGCCTCGCCCGCGATGGAAGCCATTATGCGAGATCGCGAGGAAAAGTAATGGCGTTCGTCTACCTGGATTCATCGGTCCTAGTCGCCATCGCTCTCGGCGACCCGCGCGGGGCTCAGGCGCTCGCGATTCTTCGCTCGCGCGATCCGTGCACGAGTGCGCTTTCGCCGGTAGAATGCCAAGCTGGACTTTCGTTTCAGTTCGCTACGGCCTCTGGCGGTCTTCCCGCCGCTGAGCAAGCGCTCGATGCGATTTTCGATCGCATGTGGATCATTCAGATAACATCCGGCGTGCTGATTGAGGCACGTACATTAGTTCGTCGTCATCGTTCCGGAATTGGCCTGCGAACTCTTGATGCGATTCACGTTGCCTCCTCGGGCGAGGTGCGCACGCAAGCCGGCGCCAGCGCAATTGAATACATCACTGCCGATAAGCGTCAACACGTTGCGTTTACAGCGGAAGGATTCCGGGGAACCCTTCTTGCATGAGCGCGCTGCGCTCCACCCATGGAAAAAGCGCAAACCGGGACATCGGCCAAGACTCGAAGTCAGGAGATTGCGAGTCGATGATGGAAAAGCACAGGGCCCGCTCTTTCGCCTTGGTGCCAACGCCAACGGGGAGACGGTCCTGCTTTTCCGTTCACTCGAACGCCTGCATTTCTACGATTTCCTTGATGCGCTACGCATATTCTTCACCCGTCTATTCTGCGATCGATAGCGGCTCCGCAATGTCCGCCACTGCCCTGTCACCTCGATCAGCCTTGGACAGTGCCGTCGGCTTTCGACCCCCCAAAGGGCGAAATGGACACCCATCCGGCGATGGGGGCTATCGGACAGGGGGAACCTGATGGACCCCGAGATAAGGGCACGTCTGAAACGCGTGGCGACTCGCCAAACTCTGAAGCTGACGCATTACGGCCGCAAATCGGGCAAGGCCTACGTGGTCACGATCTGGTTTGTCGTAGACGACGGAAAGTTCTATATCGGTACCGCGAACGTGAACCGCCAGTGGGTGCGGAACGTGCAGAAGACGCCGCGGATCAGGCTGTCCATCAGCGGCGAAACTTTCGAGGGCACGGCACGATTCCTCGTCGACCGCGCCGAACAGGAACACGCTATGGCTGCCATTCGGCGGAAGTACTGGATGTACTTGCCAATCTTGGCTCTGGGGCGTGTTCTCTTTGCGATAGGCGTGATGCGTGACAACACGGGATCGTTCGAGGTAACTCTGGCGGGATAAGGGATTCCGATTCCGTGCTGGGGCATCGTCGCACAACGCGATGCGGTAACAGTTCCAGATATTTCGGTTAGAACCGAATAGCGTACCATTTCATCCAAACTGGCATAATGGGTTGAACGTGGCCTTGACGCTCCGACTCACGCCCATGGGGGAGGACGGAGATGAGGAGAGGAGTTCACTCACACATGGCAACTTCTAAAAACACGCTCATGGAACGCCTTTCCCGCTACCGCCAGATCCAGTTAAGTGTCACGGGTCGGAAGACCGGAAAGACAATTTCGAATCCGGTGTGGTTCGTACTCGAAGGAGAGAAGCTGTATCTCCTGCCCGTGAAGGGATCGGACACGCAATGGTACAAGAACGTGCTCAACAATCCTTCGATTCGGATCGATGCGCGCGGTTCAGAGGCAAAGCTCCAGGCCATTCCCGTCACTGCACCCCAGGCCGTGAAGTCGGTGATCGAGAAGTTCCGCGAGAAATACGGAGCCGCTGACGTGAAGAAGTACTATTCGAACTTCGATGTCGCGGTCGTGGGCGAGATGGGTTAACCACGAAGCCGGCACCTAGCTGGATTTGTTGATGCGCTTGTGGCTCGGGGCCCTACACGCGGGATGGTCGTGCTTGGCGCAAGCTTAATTCGCAACATGCGCCCGATGGACGCCGAAAGCAATCAGCCGGGCTGGAATATCCCTGATCCACGGAATCCGAAAAAGCAGCGGAACCAATGTCGGGATTTTCGCTGCGTTCGGAGAGCTTAGCACGTTGGCGATGATCCGAGTTTGAACTGCGGACTGTACCGCTTGGATGATGCGGGTCGGCCATTCTCTGTCGGATTGCACTTTTGCAAGATCGCTCACTCCAACATGACCAGCCTTTAATGGCGATGCCAGCATGTTAGACGCCACGGTAGCGTCCTGAATTGCGTAGTTGATCCCGACTCCCCCAACCGGAGACATGACGTGCGCGGCGTCGCCGATCAGCAGCAACCCCGGCTTGTACCAGCGTGGACAGCGGCTCGATTCCACCGATAACAGCGAAAACTGATGCCAGTCCGTCAAGGAACTAACGTGCTTGGCAAAGTGCGGCTCGATGGCCACGATTGAGGTGCGCAAGCTTTCCAGGCCTGCCGCCCGCACCTCCTGATAGGTCCCTTTGGGGAAGACATAGCCCACCTGCCAGTAATCGAAGCGGTCAAAGACCGCCAGCATGCGCCCGTTCGCGAACCCACCCCTCACACGCCCTGCCTCGTCCTCGGGATCTTCGGGCAGGTGTGGCAGCCGAAACCAGAGGATGTCCATCGGCGGCGAAGTCTTGATCGGCTCGAACCCCGCGAGATGCCGAACTTTCGAGAATCGTCCATCGGCACCGACCGTCAGCGTGGCTTGCACTTCGTGCCACCCGTCGGTGCTGAGGTAGCGAACACCGCGAACGGCGCCAGCCTCTTCAATCAATGACTCCACATTCGCGGTCATCTTCAACCGAAATTCTCGATATCGGCTAGCTTCGCCCGCGAGGAACTCCAAAAACTTTGTTTGCGGGATGAGCATGATGTACGGAAATTTTGTCTTCAGCCTACGGAAATCAATCGGGTTGAAGCTCGTGTTGGCAGCTCTCAAGGTTGGTCCGAACACCTTCACGTGGCGCAGTTTGTGGAGAGGCTCTGCCAGCCCTATCTCGTCGAGGATTTCGAGAACCGAAGGATGGATCGTGTCGCCGCGAAACTCGCGGTCGAAGTCTTTGTGCGCCTCGAGCAATAGTACGGGAACGCCCTTCCGTGCCAGCAGCAGGGCAAGCATCATGCCACCTGGTCCACCTCCGACAACGCAACAGGTGGTTTGCTCCGAATCAAGAATGGATTCAGAAGTTTCGGACTTCGAGCGCGGGATCACTTCCGGAGCCAAGGACCCTCCGAACCTGAGCGGATCGAGACAGCAAATATACACTGCTCAACAGATCGGCTCTCGGCATGCTGATCTCGGGGGGGGAGATCATTTTCCCGCGCTCGCCGATCATCACCGGCTATCTGCCGCGCAACCGATATCGGGAGAGTCGTTCTTATAGGTTCCCACGAGAAATCCGGCGGTATCGAGTTTCGACCGCTAGGCAAAGAGCTGATGTTGAGCCTGGGCGGCCTCAACCGGACGAGCACACTCCTCATCGTCGTTCACTACCTGATTGATCCTGGTACCCACCGGATAGCATCGCATAAGCCCAGCATCCCAGGGCTTTAACAGCTCGGAAGCGTCAGCCGTTCGCGGATCGAGCCACCGATCGTAGCTGTCTGGTGCAAGGATGACTGGCATGCGGTTGTGGACAGGGGACGTCACGGCGTTCGCCGTCGTAGTCAGGATGGAGCAGGTTCTTATCCAGCCGCCGCTTGGGTCCTTCCACGAATCCCATATTCCTGCGAATGCAAACAACTGCCCGTCATTGACCTCGAAGCAATAAGGCTGCTTGTATTTGCCTGCCCGCTGCCATTCGTAGAAGCCGTCGGCGGGGATGAGGCACCTGCGGAACTTCAACGGTTCACGATAGGCTGGCTTGGTATTTGCGGTCTCGGATCTTGCGTTAATCATCATCGCTGCGCCGGATGCGTCTTTCGCCCAGGACGGGATCAATCCCCAGCGCATCAGTGCTAGTTGACGGATAGGTTGCTTTGGGCTTTGGCGAATGACCGGGACGGGCTGGGTTGGAGCTATGTTGTAGCGGGGGCCCCAATTCTCTTCCCCGCACTGGCTTTCGAAGTATTCCTCGAGAATCTGCTTCCGCCGCGACAGTCGGTAGCGTCCGCACATGCAAGAGATTATGGCAGATTTGCCTGTGCGGAGTGGTCAAGTTCGGAAAAATCGTTGGCGTTCTTGACTGCGTCGGTTGGCGAGCACAGCTCGATACCTTAACCGCTTCTCTCCGCTACGAGCTGACGGTAGATTCTCCTCCGTCATCCGTTACGAAAGCCCAGAAGGATCGAAGACCTTTGGTAAATCGCACGTCCCGAACCTTTGCCAGGTCTAAGCAGGAGCGAACCGATTCTTCAGCACCGCGGTGGGATGGCAGCAAGCGAAAGACGACCCTATGCTTGCCTGTGGATTCGATGGGTTCGATCACCGAAGGGAAAAAGATCCCCTGGCCGACTTCGAAACTCGCTGCCTTGCCGACCGGCACTTTCTTCTCCGGTCCCACCAGCAGGCGCCGGTAGCCGAACTGCAGCATGCCATCCTGGCCAGCGTAAAGCCGTCCGTAGGTTCTTCGAGGCACTTTGCGAAGGCGCGTCGAGAAGGCAGGCACGCCCTCGCCGGGCTTGGGCTTGGATTGGGCGTCAAACAATAAAACCAGCAGCAATTCCCAGGCAAAAACGGTGCCGAAGACGGCCGTGCGGAGGGCCCAGCCAAAAACCAGAAAGCTGAAAACGATAACCACCAGACAGAGCAGCAGCCCGAGATTTGGAGTGATAACGGCTGTAATTGCGAGCACCGCAAAAATGGTGTTTCGAATGATCTTCAGCCAGAAATCAAGAAACGGAAATGGGCTAATCAGAGCGAGCACATCGAAGGAATGCCCGACCAGCCACACCACAAATGTAACGATCAAGCCAACGATGGTATAGAACGCGGCGGTTGCCACGCTCAGAGCGTGATGAGCGCCGCTCATCTGTGCCGTGGCCGCGTACACGGTCGGCTCGCTGAACAGATAGCCAAAAAGTCCGCGCAGCGACTCGAGTCCCATGACTCGTGCTACCTGGTTTAGCACTACGGGAAAAGCAATCAAAACCAGCGCAGCGTGATTGACAAACAAGACCTCGATTGCGTCCAACGGCTTCTTGATCAAGGGAGCAAAGCCCCCGACGGTGTCTTTGATGAATATGAGGATCAGCAGCACGATAATCGGAATCCAAAATTTTGGCTTCTGAATCAGGGGCAGTTGATCGCGGCGATCTGGCGGCGTGTGATAGTACTGCCACGCGCCTAAGGCGCAGACGCCGACCAAGGGAGAGATGGCTGTGCTGGTTATCGCCGCCAGCGCTGTTGAGACCTTCTCGCCGGTTTTTAGCTGTTGTTGCGCTTCCTGCTCGTCGGGAGCTGCCTGCTCGTTGGTTTGCCCCAGCACGACGAATGGGAATATCAGTATGGCCATCAGAATGAACCGACGCATAGCGGTATCCTCCCTCTGTCCTCGCCTCAGAATCACATCTTAATCTGCTTTCGAAGCGAGGGGGCACGGTCTTCACCATCCGACCAAACACGGGAGACGTATTTAACGATATGCCATCATCTTGGACATTAGGAAGGTTTCTTATTAAGGATGGTCCGAAGCCAGAGTCTAAACCGCAAATCCGGCTGCCTACAACCGACTCTGCAGCCGACAAGACTCGGTGGGCGAGGCCGTCGAGGAGCGGGACGACG
>DATJVZ010000166.1:0-9026 GCA_035501575.1 Terriglobales bacterium
CCGCCGACCATGGCCCCAGGCGGTCTCGTCGCAAATGGCCGCTTTTGTTTCTATTTTCTTTTTATAACGGTTTGTTTCGTTTTGTCCAGCCGGGAATCGGAGGAACTGCTAAGAGCCAAACGGCGGCGGGCGGGCCCGCGCAGCCAGTTCTGGGCAAAAACCGGCAGGATTTAGCCGTCTGACCTGAGGAAGGCGCTAGGCAACCCCCCCGGAGCATGGAGCCGGCGTCGGGCCTTGCCGCCTTCCGAACCCTTGTGGAGTTCAATGCGTAACGAGATTTCCATGACGCCACCGAAGCGAACAGTTCCCCTTGGGCTCGGCGGGCACAGAAAGCGGTCAGTACCCCGAGGATATCCTGCACCAGATCGTCTTTTACCTCGGAGTTGCCTATCCTACGTTTCCAGCGGGAACGCCGCCGCGGTCCGGGAGCGGATTGAAGTGCGCCTGGCGCTTCCCGCCGAGGAACGCGAAGCTGTCGCCGAGCCTCTTTCCGTGACCTTGCCGCCTTCAGCCGCCCAGGTGTTGGCTCGCAAGCGCGCCATTGGGGATCGACGGGGCCGGGTAGGTAGGTGATGAACGCGGCGCTATCTCGTCTCCACGCCAGGAAACATATGCGAGGCCTGTGACGCTCGCCGAGATGACTGTGCCGCCACTCGTGTGCCATTGAGCACAGCACACTAAGGCCATTCCCTGGGGCAATTAACAGACGTAGTTTGTGGAATGCTGGCGGGCTAGGTTTTGTGCGAAACCGCCCGGCCTTTTCTCCGGCGGCAGTTTCGCTTGGGAGACCAAACCCGTCAGCGTCTGTCAGACGAGCCCGGCCGAAAGTCTCCCTGTTCCTCGAGAACCGAAACCTCAGCCGAGGCCGCCGAATTGTTCCGAAAGCCGAACCTTACAACAGGGAGCCCTGGACCTCTCGAGAAAAAGTAGTTTTGGGACTCAACTTAGTTATTAGGAAAAACAGGCTTCATCTGAATGCAGGCTCTGGTGGGTTAGGCCCTCTGGCAGATCGGCTGCGCCCTTGAAACCTGGCAGAGGCAAAGATTCGGTGTGCGCTGTTTACCCGGTCTCACCACAGCCGTTCAACGTAGCCAACTCAAGACCCGCTGTGTTGTCCACGATGAAGAGCCTGCAGTTGGAACGAGTAGCCAAATCCAATGAAGTGAGCCACGGCTGCCGACGACAGGCCGAAGCCCCAATGAAAGTCGAGTTGCTGGTTGGGCGTAATCCTAAAAGCTGTTCCGAGATGCAGGATCTGTTGCGTCCCGCCATGTTCCGGAAAGGTCCCGGCGTACTCGAGAAAGGCGTCCCATCGATTGATGATCTGTCGATCGACTAGAAAAGTGGCTTGGCCAGTGAAGTTGCGAGTAGCGCCTTGGGTTGGCCACATCAGGGAAAACATACCCGCGGCGGTCCATTTCTTGGGGAGAGGATGCGACCAGGGCAACGACACCTGTGGATCATAGCCATGACTGGATATGGCGTTTGCCCCGGTCGGGAAACTCAATGAGACAATCAACGCAGCATCAAAGCCCGCTGAGCTGAGAGCCAACTGCTGCTTTAGACCGAGGCTGAGATCACCCAACCCCGATCCATAGCCGGTTCCGTTGTAGAAATTGTCGTAATAATCCGGGGCGGTGAAGCGGAGCTCGGTTTTCGAAGTGAGTCCAAAGCGGACTAGCGTTTCCGGAAGGTCGTAGGTTTGCTGTCCCAAGTTGGTTGTTTCGGTGAAACCGTTTTCGAAAACCAGGTAACCGCTGGGAACGACCGTGCTCGAAGCGGTAACTGCGGGGCGATCGGTTGTGATGGTGGGTCGCGTGGTCGCATCCGCCTGATTTTGACCGTACAATGAAGCGGTTGCGAGAAGAATCCAGGGCAGGGACAGGCTCGAGATTCCTAGTTTGCTGCGCAAGTCGTGAATTCCAGTGCTAAAGTCCGACCAGCCGAGACATTGCAGATATTCCAATTGGTTCGGTCTTATGCTCTGCCGCCGCTTTGTTTCCCACGAAATTAAACCATAGCCACAGTTCCCAGAGGAGATTCGATTCTCGACAGAAAACTCGGTTGACCTACCGTTGAGTAGGACGACACATCCTGATTCAAACACGCAAGTGATACGGAAGGGACACGACTGTGATCCGCTGGTTGCCGTTGAAAAGCAACAGGGCGCGAATGGCTTCCGGTCGGTTGTTGTGTAGTAAATAGTGATACCAGTGGCTCTCCACCAGTTCCGGGATCAGCATCGTGATGTTGCGATTCGGCTGCTCAATCTGCTGTTGCATGGCATACGCAACGATCGGCTTCACGATGAAGCGATAGGGGGAATCGAGCACAACGAGCCGCGGCACAGGCAGGCCGGCCATCTTTGCAGGCCTTTCCACGAGCTCGCTCCACTGAGCGCACAAGCTTGCCGTGTCCTCCCCGCATTGAACATGCAGGACATGGATCTCCCGCGATAGGGTCCAGGCATAGCGCAGCGCTTGTTCTGAGACCAGACTCCAGCGGTCAATCGGCATTAGGACGATCGGTTCGGAAAGATTTTCCGTGGTGACGGGGAGATTCGTGCTGATCTCCTGCGCCACCGCCGAGTAATGATGCTTTACGGATCGCATCATCACAATCAGAGCCGGAATCAACAGGACTGTGATCCAGGCGCCATCGACAAACTTCGTGACCAATACCACGGCGGTGGTGATTCCCGTAGCCACGGCACCAAGTCCGTTCACAAACATGCTTTGCCTGGCGCCAGGTCCACCCTTTTGCCACCAGTGCATCACCATGCCGGCTTGCGAAAGGGTAAACGCTAGAAACGCGCCGATCGCATAGAGAGGAATCAACCGGTCGGTGACGCCACCGAAGATAAACAGCAGCACACCGGTGAGCAGGGCGAGAGCATAAACCCCCTGGGCAAAGATCAGCCGCCGTCCGCGGATTACGAAAGCGTGCGGCAAGTACCCGTTTCCCGCAATCGCGCGGGCTAGGCGTGGAAAATCCGCGAAGGCTGTGTTCGCTGAAAGGGACAACACCACCAGGATCGAACCAATGCTGATCCAATAGAAAGCACCCCGACCCGTGACTGCTGCCAGCAACTGGGAGAGCACGCTCTCGTATCCGGGCACCCCCGGATCCGTTGCTGCGATGCCGTAGGCCGGGACGAGATAGGCGATCCCCAACAACATCACCATGAGGATGCCGATAATGATCGTCAGGGTGAGCTTGGCGTATTTGTCAGTAGGTTCGCGAAAGGCCATGACGCCATTGCTCACCGCTTCGACTCCGGTCATTGCCGTGCAACCGCTCGAGAAGGCGCGCAGGAGAAGCCACGCGCTGACGGACCCGGCGATTCCAGGCAACTGCGGAGGGGCGATCACCGGGACTGGATGGCCTCCCGCGGCCAGAGTCTCAAATAGACCAACCACGATGAGACCGAGAAGGCAGGCGATGAAAATATAGGTCGGCAGAAGGAAGATCCCGCCCGTCTCCTGCACGCCACGCAAATTGACGATGGTGATCAAGAGCAGAATCCCTAGACATAGGGGAAGCGTCTTGCTCTGCAGCGACGGCACCGCCGAAACCAGAGCGCCCACTCCTGCGGAGATGCCGACGGCCGCCGTCAGCACGTAATCGATCATGAGCGCGGCTGCAGCCAGAAGGCCGGCTCGTTCGCCCAAGTTTTCTGTCGCGACCGTGTAGGACCCGCCGCCCTGGGGATAGGCAGAGATGGTCTGCCGATAAGAGAAATACACAATAGCGAGCAGGATTACGATCCCGATGGTGAGCGGCCACACGTAGGCGGCGCCGGCCATGCCCAGCGGGATGAGCAAAGTCAGAGCGGCTTCGGGTCCGTAGGCCGCCGAGCTTAAAGCATCAAGGCCAAAGATCGGAATGCCCTTTAGCGGCCCGATCCTTTCCGCTTTCTCCTCTTCGGTGGCCAAAGGCTTGCCGAACAGCGCATCGACGATGTTCACTTGAGCTTCCTCAGCCGCCGCGGCAGCAGGCATCAACAACTTCACCGGTGCGCCAGATATGATAACCGCTGATTCACAAGGTCTGGTTAAAAAGAAGTGTGACAATCGCTGCCACGCAAACGGTCTGGGTCGATTACAGTGGGAGAGGAGGCGGGTTTCACAGTCTTATGTCCCTCCTTTATCGGTTGGCCTTTTCCCAATTGCAAGGAACCTAAGCGATGAGCCGCCAGAAACTTCTCTTCACACCTGGACCGCTTACCACCAGCGAAACCGTCAAACAAGCGATGTTGCGGGACGTGGGATCACGCGATGCGGAATTCCTATCCGTAGTGAGCCACATTCGCCACCGTTTGCTCGAACTCGGTCAGGTTGCCAACGGTTCCTACGAAGCCGTGCTCATGCAGGGAACCGGTACCTTTGCGGTCGAGTCCGTCCTCTCATCGGCCATTCCGTCGAGCGGAAAGCTGCTGGTCGCGATCAACGGGGCATACGGCCATCGTATGGCGAAGATCAGCAGGGTGCTGGGTATTGTCTGCGAAAGCATCGTCTTCGACGAAGCTCGTCCGGTTCTAGTAGAGTGCCTGCGCCGGGTGCTGGCCGAGGATCTCTCGATTACCCATGTCGGAGTCGTCCACTGCGAAACCTCCAGCGGCATGCTGAACCCTGTGGTTGAGCTCGGGGCGACCGTCCGCGAACTGGGACGCATTTTCATTGTGGACGCAATGAGCAGCTTTGGCGGCATTCCCCTGGACCTCTCCGAAGCCAAGATCGATTTCCTGGTTTCCTCGGCTAACAAATGCCTCCAGGGAGTGCCGGGGTTCGCATTCGTTTTGGCGCGCCGCGATCTCCTCGAAGCGACCGAGGGCAACGCTCGCAGCGTGAGCCTTGATCTGCTTGCGCAATGGGCGGAGTTAGAACGCAGCGGACAATTCCGCTTCACCGCTCCCACGCATGCGCTACTCGCCTTCCGGCAGGCACTCGAGGAGTTGAAGGAGGAGGGTGGCGTCGAAGCCCGGGCTGCGCGATACTCGGCAAACCGGGCGGCGCTCGTGGAGGGCATGACCGAGCTTGGCTTTGATACTTATCTTCGTCCCGAACACCAAAGCCATTTCATCACGTCGTTCCGAATCCCCGCGGACCGACGCTTTGACTTCTCTACCTTTGATAGGCGGCTGAGCGAACTCGGATTCGTCATCTACCCAGGCAAGGTGAGCAATGCCGAGTGTTTCCGCATTGGCACCATCGGACACATATTTCCGCGGGACATGCGAGCACTCATCGAGGCCATCCGGCAAGTGCTCGACGAGATGCAGGTCGATCCGGGTGGAAGAACGACAACTAGGAGTAAGCCTTAGGAATAACATGCGCAGACCTTATCGCGATCGGCTGCAGGCTGTGATTCTTGACTGGGCGGGCACAACCGTAGACCACGGCAGTGTGGCTCCCATCCGCGTGCTCCAGAAGATTTTTGCTGATCGGGGAATCGAGGTTACCGACGAGGAAGTTCGCCGTGACATGGGCGTTCTTAAGAAGGATCACATTCGCGCTCTGCTCCAGGTTCCTCGGATCGCGGGTTTGTGGGAAAGGCGTCATCAGAAAGTTCCGGGAGAAAACGAGGTGGAGAATCTGTTTGCCGAATTCGTTCCCCAACAAATGGAATGTCTCGAGCAGTATTCGACGGTGATCGCAGGAATACCCAGTGCGATCGAGCGCCTGCGCGATCGTGGACTCAAGATTGGAAGCAGCACGGGCTATACACGGCCGCTGCTGGACATTCTGCTTCCTCATGCCGCCCGGCAAGGTTATAGGCCCGATTGCGCTCTCTGTCCCGACGATGTCGGGGCGGGACGACCTCTGCCTTGGATGATCTATGAAAACGCGGTTCGCCTGAAGGTTCATCCTCTCGAGGCTCTCGTCAAGATTGGAGACACGATAAGCGATATCGAGGAAGGACTGAATGCCGGTACCTGGACCGTTGCGGTCGCTCAAACGGGAAACATGATTGGACTGGCGGAAGACGAGTGGCGTCGATTGCCGCAACCTGAACAAGCGGTGCGTTTACAGGACGCGCGCCGCAAATTCCTGGATGCGGGTGCCCACTACGTAATCGACACCATGGCGGACATCGATGGGATCGTGAATCAGATCGAAATTCGCCTTCAAGCCGGCGAGCGGCCGTGATTTTCAGGCGAGCCGCGAAAGCGATGTGATACCTTTTTTCCGCATGCAGGCCAGCCTTTTCGAGTTTCGCCATCGATGGTGGGTATTTGCCTTTCTCTTTCTCGTTGCCTTTTTTGCCTACTTTCTGGATTCGGCGAATTCTGGTGTGGCGATTGCCGACTGGCTCGCAAAACGCCATGGATCGGTGACCGACAATGCGTATCGTCTCGTCTTTGGTTTCGGCGCGCTGTTGTTGATGGTCGCAGCCTTCTTGCGCACCTGGGGTACCGCCTATTTGCAGGCGGCAGTGATGCGCGATTCCCGCGTGCATACGGAAAAGTTGCTGGCGGACGGGCCCTACCGGCATGTCCGCAATCCACTCTATCTCGGCAACATCCTTATGGCCGTTGGGATCGGCCTCATGGCCAGCCGGCTCGGTTTCCTAATCCTGTTGCTCGGCATGGTGGTATTTGTAATCCGCCTGCTCTTGCGCGAGGAATCCGAACTACGGCGAGGCCAGGGCGAGCCCTACCGAGCCTACTGTGCCGCCGTGCCTCGGCTCGTGCCTTCGCTCTTACCGCGCGTGCCGTCAGCGGGCAACGCGCCCCACTGGGCTGAGGGCTTCCGTGCGGAGCTAATGTACTGGTTGTTGGCTCTTGCGCTGTCGGTTTTCGCCGTCA
This sequence comes from Terriglobales bacterium, assembly GCA_035501575.1. GTDB lineage: Bacteria > Acidobacteriota > Terriglobia > Terriglobales > Acidobacteriaceae > JAFAGX01. The sequence goes on from DATJVZ010000166.1 coordinate 6,809, forward strand.
CTCTGAACCTCAAGATCTTTTGGGGAATCTTTACTGTTGCCATGGCTTCATCTTGGCTCCATAAGCGGCCCCAGCCGACCCATTCATCCACGCCAACGTGATGTGGCGAGCTTGGGCGGAATGGCAAAGGCACGATCGAAGCGTCGTGGGCGATCTCTTCCCCGGAACAAAATCTTACGTTTCGACGAAAGATTTTAACCGCGACAGTGCCTGGTCCCACTGCTGGGAAACGAAGTCGAGATACTGTCTGATTTCTTCGGTTGGCCGCGGACTGAATTCATACCGATGCTCGCGACCCGTCCTCACGCTCTGAACCATTCCAACCGCTTCCAAGACACCAAGATGCTTACGGATCGCCTGCCGCGTCAGCTTTGACCCCTTGGCCAGTTGAGAAATCGAATACGCTTGCCCAGCGGCGAGCTTGGCAACCAGCGCTAATCGCGTCTCATCGCCGAGCGCGGCAAAAACCGACGCATGGGTGCGCCGTTTGGCCGAGATGGTGCTACGCCACTTTTGTGACATGGGTCTCCATGTTCTTGATCTGCTCCATCCAGCCCCCTTCATTCCTGCGGAACGCCTCTAGGCGCAAGTCGCCGGAGAGCGGGTCAAAACCGGACTCGGTGATTCGCAGTCGGGTGCCGTTCTTGGTCCTCTCCAACTTGAATTCAACCAGGGCTCGAGGGTCATGGGAGTAGTCGGCCGAGTACTCGGTACGAGCGAGCGATTTGGGATGCGGCCAGATGAAGGAAAAGAGTGGTTTGGGCTCCATTTTCTCGACCACAGCCTCCCCTTGGACGTGTTCGTAGCCAGGATAGGTTATATGGCCACGCGATATCTGGCCCTGAACAAACGGGCCACCAAGTTTGACACGAAACCATTCCCCAAATTCGCGATAGTCGGTGAGCGCACGCCACACGCGAGAAACCGGCGCCCTCAGCTCAATCTGTTTTTCGATGCGATCGTTCATATCACGCAACCTCCAGGTTGCATATTACTTCAGCGGAGACGAGAAATGCAACTAGATGGTTGCGCGTTGCCCGAGGCAGGAGCTGGGTTGCTCCGATGGGTCGGCGGTTCCAGGGCTATCATGATTGGGGGCCGGATCGTGAGCTCGGCCACTTCTACAGGTCCTCAGCGGCGGTTCTCGGTGAAGGTGATTCTTCTAGGGGCGACCGGTATGGTCGGACAGGGCGTTTTGCGCGAATGTCTGCTTGATCCCGAGGTGGAGCTCATCCGAGCGGTGGGGCGCAATGCCACCCAACAGCACGACCCCAAACTGCGCGAAATCTTATACCCCGATCTTTTTGATCTCTCGGCGATTGAGCCTAGCCTCTGCGGTTACGACGCGTGCTTGTTCTGCCTCGGTGTTTCCGCAGCCGGGATGAACGAGGGGGCGTATCGACACGTGACATACGATCTTACGATCTCGGTGGCTCAAACGTTAGCCAAGCTCAATCCCGGGATGACCTTTATCTACGTGTCGGGCGCGGGTACCGATGGCACAGAGCGCGGACGCATGATGTGGGCACGAGTCAAAGGCAAGACGGAAAATGCGCTGTTGCAGATGCCATTCCAAGCCGCCTATATGTTCCGTCCAGGCTATATCCAGCCACTTCACGGCGTTCGGACCAAGACCAAGTGGTACGCAGCGGCTTATGCCATCGTGGGGCCTCTCTATCCGTTATGGAAGCTGCTTTTCCCGAAGTATGTGACCACAACCGAATGCGTGGGCCGGGCGATGCTGAATGTCGCTAAACGCGGTGCTCCTAAGCGGGTGCTCGAAAACCAAGACATCAACAATCTTTGCCGGAATGGATCGTGATGGAAGAGGCGGGGCCGGAGCGTTACGCGCAACCAAGGAAACTAGGAAGTTGAACCTTTACGTGGAGCGCAGAACGTCAAGAGGATCCTCGGAGGCGGCACGAGTGGCCGGCAGCATCGATGCTAGGAGGACCATCGACGTCATGATCAGAACGCAAGTTAGGTAGATGAGCGGGTCAGTCGCGCTGACCTCGAAGAGGGAGGAGCGAAGTAGACGCGACATGGCCAGCGCACCCAGCACACCGAGACCGCATCCGAGGAGTGCGAATTTCACGCCCGACCTGAGGATCAATCGGGCGATATTGCCGCGTTGCGCGCCGAGGGCCATGCGGACAGCAATTTCACGCCTGCGCATCGAGACCGAGAAAGCGAGCACACCATAAATCCCCGTCGTGGC
>DATJVZ010000167.1:0-4825 GCA_035501575.1 Terriglobales bacterium
CTATCTTCGTTGCCGCAGGGGTGTTTCTGCTGGCCTTGTAGTACATTGGCTACGAGTCAAACCCGAAGATCCGCTTCCAATCGCTCTTCATGCTGATAACAGTCCAGCCCTTTGACTTGGCTTCTTCGTAGAGCGCCTGAGTGAACGTGCCCACCTTGCTGTCAGGCAGGCTTTGAGCCGGGCCATAGGCGTACTCGCGATCTCGGTCGTCGTGCAGCAGAAGCATCGCCAGACGTTCCCCGCTGCCCGCCTTCGTGTATTCCAGCATCTGCCGATCTCCGGTCGAATTGCCAAAGGCGGCAAAAGGACGGCGTCCGATCATCAAGTGGATGCCCTCGGGTTTACCGGCTTCATTGTCGTTCAGTAGCAGCTTTGGATCCTTGGTTAGAAATGGCTTCCCGCTCGCGTCGTAACCGAAGGTAGTGCCGCCGGCGGACCCAACCACCTGTTCCGGAGGAATGCCGTAGACCTCCTCGGCGTACACTCGCACAAAATCCTGGCCGCCTCGGGTGACGATGTAGGTTTTGTAGCCGTTGTCGCGCATCTGCTTGAGCACTTCGATCAGGGGTAGATAGGTCAATTCGGTGTAGAGCTTTTTGCAGCGCGGATTGCGCGCCGTTCCGAGCCACTGCTTCACCTGGGACTCGAAGTCGTCGACGCTCATGCCGGTCAATGTCACAACCAAAATCTTCATGAGCTCGTCCCTCGGTAGCTTCGCGATCGCCTCACGGTCGCCGGTCAAGACCGTTTTAAAAGGCTCGACACCAGCGAGCTCCGGCTTTGCCTGCACAACCGCAGGCACGCGATCGAAGCAATAAACCACCTGGCTATACATCGGATGCTCCACCCAGAGCGTGCCATCCTGATCGAAGGTGGCAATGCGCGGCTCGGGCGGCACAAACTTCGGGCTCGATTTGTCGGTGGTGACGTGAATAAAGTCGAGTATCGCTTGCTTGGCGGGTCCGTTATTCCATGAGGGCAATGGATCTCCCAGCGCGTGCGCTTCCGGGGGAAAAGCGAGCTCTGCGCCGCCCCCGATAAGCGCCGGCGGCGGTGGCTGTCATCCCCAACTGCAGTAACTGGCGTCTGGATAACGCCACCGCCTGAGGGTATTTTCATAACGGCCTCCTCCAAGAAGTTGCTTCCTGATGTCCGCTTGCTACTACACTAAGAGCTCGGAGCCTTGGGAAACTGTCAGATCGAACCGGCACAGCTGGTTTTTCATTGATGACTTAGCAGCGGGCGACGAACGCACGTACGGTGGGAATCGGATGCATGCTTTGCTAGAGATCACGCATTGCCAACTTATCCCGGCTGAACTCAGGCAAAAAGCCGCATAAACCCGGTGGGAGGAAGATCTTCGACCAAGAACCGTCGATCATTCACTCCGCTTGAGCGGAGGATCGCTTCGGCCGCCAGGTATCCGCTGCGCACCGCCCCTTCCATAGTGGCCGGCCACCCGGTGGCTGTCCAATCCCCGGCAAGAAAAACCCGGGGCCACACGGTAGGAAAAGTAGGCCGATAGGCATCGATGCCTGGTCGCGGCGAATAGGTGGCATTCACTTCCTTGACGACTGTAGACTTCAGCAGCTTAGCCTCTCGGGCTGCCGGGAAGAACTCCTTCAGCTCTTCGAAAGCTAAGGCGATGATCTCGCTCTTCGACTTTGGAACCAATGACTTGGAGGAGCTGACCACCAGTTCTACGTAGCTTCCTTCGTAGCTTTGCCCTGCGCTCCCATGATTGGGAACAGAGCCCGAATCACGGGAAAGTAGCCGGGATTTGTGAAACATCCATTGAATGGTTCGGTCGAGCAGAATGGCATGGTCGAGATCGGTGATCTGGCGATCGAACCACAGGTGAATCCCCGTAATGGGCGAGGTCGCAAAATGCGCCAACTGTCTTCGTAGCGACTGCGCTTCCGCGACCTCGGGCACCATGCGTGCAAGAACATCAAAGGGAATAGCCAGAACCACAGCGTCAAAGCTAGCGTTCGTCCCCTCGACCGAAAGGCCCACGGCCATGGAATCCGAGCGGAAGCTCTCCACCCCGGCGCGCAGGTGGACCTCTCCACCCCGAGCCCGGATGTACTCTCCAGCCACGCTATAGAGCTCGGTTAAGGGCACGGTCGGGACTCCCATGCGTCCCGCTCCGGCTGATTTCAGGAAGGATTCTCGAATGACCTGGGCGGCGGAAGAGCACGATACCCGGCCAAGATCCTCGTTGAGAGCGCTAACCAGGATGGTTTTCCAAAATCGCTCGATCGCGCCATTCGACTGGCGGTGGCGGTGCAGCCAGGTCAGGAACGAATCTCCCTGGTCTTCAGGGGCCTTAGCAGCCAGCCCTGCCATGGCGCTCGCAATAGAAAGCTTGTCCCTCCAGCTCAGGCAATGCGCACGTAGAAAAGAAGGTGCCGTGTGCAGAGGCGCAGGAAGAAAGGACGGCGCCACGATGGAGGCGCGGCCACCGGGTTCGAGGAAGGTCAGCCGATCGTACCAGCGAATCCGATCGGCGATGCCCAGGCGGCGATAGAACTCGATCAGGTTGGTGCAACAACCGAGCAGAACATGCTGGCAGTTGTCCACCACCTCCCCGGTTCCCGGGTGCTCGTAGGACGAGGCGCGGCCACCAAGGTACGGGCGGCGCTCGAACAAACTGACGGGGAAGCCAACGTCGGCGAGAGCGCATCCTGCCGCCAGCCCCGACAGCCCCCCGCCCACCACCGCTACTCGAAAGGATTGTGCCGGCCGCGCCATCATCACGAAAGACGCTTGAGCAAGCCTCGGCCCAACACGGCCAGCTTTTCACCCAGCGGGAGGGTGATCTTGGCGCCGAAAACGTCATACCGGCGGGAGGCAATTTTCTCGAGCAACCGCCGATAAATGGTGACCAGCACCCAAAGTGCAGGCTGGCAATCTTCGTCGACCAGCGGGATCAACTTGTCCCCGGCACGATAGTACTCGAACGCCCGCTGGGCTTCCATTTCGAGCAGGGGCCGCAATCTTTGGGCGGTGGCCGAGGGGCCCAGCTCCCCGGGCGAGATTCCGAATTTGACGAGATCCTCTTCGGGAAAATAGATGCGCCCCATGGCGGCATCCTCTTTGACATCGCGGATGATATTGGTCAGTTGAAAAGCCAAGCCCAACTGCTCAGCCAGAGGTTCCGCGCGGCGATCACGATAACCGAAGATCCGGATGCAAATCAGCCCGACCACGCTCGCGACCCGATAACAGTACAGGCGAAGGTCCTCAAAGGTTTTGTATCGGACGGTAAGAATCGGAGCCCCGCTCTCCACGAGCAATTGATCGTCTTCCTCGACATCCATCTCTGTACCGTAGGCCAACTCATCGAGCAGTTCGACGGGAATAGCGAAGCGCCGCTGGGTGTCGGTCAGGCCTAGAAGCACGGGATCGTCCGTCGCCAGGCCGGACGCCGCATGATGGAATGAGTCCAGCCACGATTCTAGCTTCTGACGCCGCTCATAGGTCGGCAGGGTGGGCTCGTCGGCAATGTCGTCGCAGCGCCGCATAAAGGCATAGAGAGCACACAGGGCTTGGCGCTTCGACGGGGGCAGCACAAGAAACGCGTAATAGAAGTTCTTCGCGGAGGATCGAGCAATGCTGCGGCAAACCGAATACGCAACCACCAGTTGCGACTCGGTCGGCACAAAGGGAGCCGACGCCGGCCCAGCGGCGGCATTCACAGCAGTCTTCCCCACGCGGCGCGCGCTATCAAAGCCAGCTTGCGGGTCTTCGATAGGGCCGGACGCCGGCCCAGCACCTTGAACTGTTGGCGCTCGATGGCATCGAGAATGCCCTGCCCGCCTCGGCTGAACAGTTCAATATCAATCGCCAGCTGGCGATCGACTCGGTCGGCAAGCGGCAGGCCGCGGCGGAACCAATCGCGAGCACGTTCCACTTCGAACTGCATCATCTGGCAAAACCCCGGTGTGTTGCGATCGCCGGCGATATCTTCTTCTTTGACTCCGAATCGTGTGAGATCTTCGAGCGGCAGATAGATGCGTCCCTTCTGGTGGTCCAGGCTTACGTCTTGCCAGAAGTTGGCCAGCTGCAGCGCCGTGCAGGTCGCATCCGACAGTACCTGTCGCTCGGGGTCGCGGTGACCGCAAACGTAGAGCACCAGCCGACCCACGGGATTCGCAGAGAAGCGACAGTACTCCAGCAAATCCTGAAACGTCGGATAGCGCAGGATGACCTGATCCTGGCGAAAGGCGGTCAGCAGGTCGGCAAACGTCTGCTTGGGAATTTCGAATTTGGCCACGGTCTCCGCCAAGGCCACGAAGACTGGATGCCGCGGATTGCCTTGATAGCAGGCGTTGAGTTCCGCTTCCCATTCCTCGAGCAAGCGCAGCGCAACGCTCGGATCGCCGACTTCGTCGCCCAGGTCGTCGGCAATTCGACAATAGGCGTAGACGTTGAAGAAATGCTGTCGCAGGCGTGCGGGCAAAAACCAGCTGGCGACGGAAAAATTCTCGTAATGGGTGCGCGCCAAACGGCGACAATATGCCTCGGCTTCAGCCCGGCCCGGAGCTTGGGCGGGAATGGCGTAATCCAGGGGAAGTCCACTCCTGCTCGGCTCAGCCAACGAAACCTGGTCACCGGGGTTGCTGGCGATCGAGGACATGAGTTCCGTTCCCTCTCCTGAAACACGCTAGCCGCCACCGACCCGGATCTAGTGGCCGGGTATGATGGCAGTCTTGATGTCGCCGTTCCGGTTCAGCATATGGCGAAGAACGTGTTGCAGACGGGAAAGCGGCGCTTCCCCGGTGATGTAATCCGTCGATCGGATTTTCTTCTCCGCAATGAG
>DATJVZ010000168.1:0-3404 GCA_035501575.1 Terriglobales bacterium
CATTGTCGGGTGTAAACGATTCGCAGTTGGTTTTCGCTCCTGCCATAGCGTTGACTGCGATTTATCGCCGTACCAGGGGTCGCTCTTGCCAGCTAGGTGGCAATAGAAGATGGGCTCATGCTGGAATTTGTACCGACCGAACCCCCAGGCGAATGTATTCTTCGCCCAGATAATCTGACAGCGGATCTCGAAGCCAGCGGTCTCGAGCGCATTCTGAAACTCGCGTTGCCAAAGGGAGGGGTGGCAGATATACAAGGATGCTCCAGCCTTCGCTACTGCGCGCAAGGCAGCAAAAGCACGGGCCAGGAACTTCCTGAACTGTTCAGGCGACATCCGGTCACCGTCGATCTTGAGGTGATCCTCGGTATAGCCTTCATAGCTCACATTGTAAGGGGGATCAGTGAACACCATATCGGCCTTGCCGCTACACAGCCGAAGTAATGCGTCCAGAGCGGTGGAGTCGCCACACATTATCCGATGCTGCCCACCGCAAACCCAGAGGTCGCCCAGGCGCGTAACTGCCAGCTCTTGTAAGGCCGGCGTGGCGTCCTCATCGGTCAACCCCGGCTTCCCGCCATCGAGGAATGAGGCCAACTCCCCGAATTCGAAACCGGTCAAGGCCAGATTGAAGTCCAATGCCTTCAGTTCCCCCAGCTCTGCCCCCAGAAGCTCACTATTCCGTGTGCTCTCCTCATGGGTTCGGTTATCCGCCAGCCGGTATGCCTTGATCTGCGCCGCGCTCAGGTTCGATGCCACATGCACCGGCACCTGAGTGAGCCGAAGGTACTGCGCGGCTAGGAGACGGACGTGGCCCACCACGATAACACCTTCGGAATCCACCACGATCGGTTGGCGCCAGCCGAATTCTTTGATGGAGGCGGCCACCTTTTCCACAGCCTTGGGAGAAATGACCCTGGCGTTCTTCTCGTATGGCTTGACCCGGTCGATGGGCCACCATTCGATGGTGAGGCCGGCTGGGGTCAGAGTCGCCGGAACGCTGGGAGCCGGAGCGATCGCATTCCCACCGGTGGGTGCTAATTGGCTTGGATTCATTTTCCCCCTTTTTATAGACGAAACATTCGACTTGCGACGTCGCTGTCCGGAACGCTGTCCTGGGTGGGTTCCGGGAATCCAGGGCCGAGTGAGGAGTGAGGCCTGCCGCGATTGTAATGGGTTACCCACTCCTGGGTAGCCATTTTGAGATGGCGTTCGTTGATCGGGATCAGATAATCCAGGCACTCGCGGCGTAGGGTGCCGCCGAAGCGCTCGCATACAGAGTTGGCGAAGGTGGTCAACTACACCGCATGGCGACGTTGCCGATACCAACTTCGAGATAATCCATCCTCACCATCCGCTGAGAGGCCAGCGGTTCAAGCTGGTCACATATCGTCATAACTGGGGCGAGGATCGGGTTTACTTCCACAACGCAGAAGGCCGTTTGAGCTCTATTCCGGCGTGCTGGACCACGGTAGTGGCGCCCGGTCCGTTTGTGGCGGTGGCCAGCGGCCGATGCTTCTTTCGCTATGAGGACCTGCTCCAGTTGGTGGCGTTGATGGAGAAACCTTATTGGTGATTCCCCCTTCTCTGTGCCAGGCGTATAATTCAACCGAATCCGGGTTCACGAAACCGCTCATGCTTTCCCCTGAGGACCGAGTTCCCATCGAGTCCGTCTTGCGCAGCACGGTCGAAGCTGCGCGCGAAAAGCACAAGAGAGCCAAGCACGAACTGTTCCCTGGACATAAGCTGGTGGTGCTTTCGCCTCGTCGCTGTCCGGGCGGGGCGCGTTGATCGCCTTTCGTCAACAAGGCTGCCCGATATGCACAGAGCCCTCGATATTGTGAGGCAGCTGCTCGGGAACTTTGCCCCAGTCTTTCTCGGAAGAACAATCCAGGCGATTGCGAGCGAAGGTCACGGTGGAGCAGTGTGGATCGCGGGCGAGGGGCGTGCCGTTGAGGGCATACAAATTGGGTACCCCGTCACTCTGGATCAGCGACCCCTACCTGAACGATTTGAGCAAAGGCTACCCTGGTTGAAATCTGTCGGCTATTTGGCCGCGGTCAATGCGCCGGTCGCAGCTCGGCAGCCACAATGCCGAGCCGCGACCCGTCAGGGAGTAGTGGGTTGCTTACGCGGACGTCACCACTCGCAGGCTTCGCGCAGCATCCCGGATAATGCCGGCACGAACTCTCATGGCAACCGCATTCGCCATCAGGGCGTCGCGATGCGGCATCAGGTTCTGCTGTGCAATCAGCCGGTAGGTGTCATTGACGAACACCGTGAGCGTGGCCAGTCCCGTTTTCAACCTCTCCAACTGCTGACCCTGGGCCTCCGTCAGTTGCGGCTCGCGCCGCTCAAAGCCGGCGACGAGCTTCTGGAGGTTGCGGACATGCTCTTCCAGATAGGCCATCTGATAAGTTACCGTCCGCCAATCTAGAGAGCTGTTACGCAGATAAGCCTCAATCTCATCGGCCTGTTTCTGCGTATCGGCCGCCTCTCGGGCAATTAGCGACAAGTCAGAAGCGGCTGGACCAACTACCACGCACTTGGTGTCCATACCGTACGAGAAAAAGCTGAAAGTCAGAAGCAGCGCAACGACACTCAACACAGTACTAACCCTCATGGTTCATACCTCCTCTGAATTTAAGAATTTGCGGACAACCGGGTTCTCACTGCTCAACCCCGGTTGCCAGCTTCGCAGGACTTACTTCGCCATAAAAGATGCGCCTGGAGCCGCTCAGGTTTCAGCTTGCAGGGCGGGTGGTGCAATCTTTCTGGCGCTCCTGCACGGTGTGCGTAACCGTCTGGAAACCTTCTGCGTCATATTCAGACGGAAGGGCAGCCTGCTCTTTCCCCAGGGCCGTCATTTCTGACTGCCCCGAGTTCAACAAATAAATCTGATGGAGGAGCATCACATCATGACTAGGAAGAACTGTGTATGGCTCTTTGACCTGGCCTTGGCAATCGTCTCGATCGGTTTGTTTGTCGTAACATTGGTCTCATTGGCCCATCACTCGTTGGATTCGCTCGATGCGATTTTTCTGGAGAACGGAACTGCACTCGGCGCCTGGCTGAGAGCTGATAGCAATGTAGAAGCGCGCCCTCAGGTGATTCGCAGAAGGCCGCAAGGCCGAGTCCAGCGCCTCGTTGCCTCGGCCAAGCTTCGCAAGGGCGCAACACGTGAGGCGGGCCAGCTACATGAAGCATCGGACCGATATATTAATCTATTTCGGGCGTGAAGATCTGAAATACACTGTTGGGGCTGCGGCCCCGCATAGAGCCGCAGCCCGCCGTGACGCCAGCCAAACGCACTAACCGGCGTGGTCGGGGTGAATTTCGGTGGTCCTGCCGGGGATCACTCGCACGCTTTCGCGGTAGAACGTATTGCCGCTGGGATCGCGCAATTC
>DATJVZ010000169.1:0-14352 GCA_035501575.1 Terriglobales bacterium
CACGCGCCTCTTTTCGCCGGGTTTCAAGTAAAAGGAGTGGCGCTTCACTTCCTTGATGATATCCTCCTGTTGCACCTTGCGCTTGAAGCGGCGCAAGGCGTTCTCAAGGGATTCTCCCTCTTGCAGTCTGACTTCCGCCAACGCACCCACACCCCCAAACTTGTCCCGTTTGGACCCGATAGTTATTGCAAGGTTCATTGCAGAAAGTCAAGAGTTATCTGCGAAATTATCCTTGCTTTCAAAAATCGTCGCGCCTCACAATCGAACTCCCTTGAGCAAAGATCTTCGAAGATCGTTATCTCTCATTTAGCTTTTTGGGGCATCGGCAGCCGGCGGTAGGCGATCGCAGTCGAGGAGAATTTCTCCGCGTTTCGTCGGTTTTTCGACCAATCCTGAAACAAGCGAAAGCTGATTTCGCCGGTCGAGCAAACCGATCGACCGGTCAAAAGTCGCGAAATTTCCGGCCGTCAGAGACCATGGGTTAAGTCATGGAAGTGACTGATTTAACATTAGTTATACTGGCACGCAAGGTGGCTGCGCGGCAGAAGACTCGACGGCTCAATCCAGCTTCTCCCGGACGGCTTGTTCGACGCGGCGCAAGACTTCGTCTTCGGACATGTTGGTCGAATCCAGGATGAGAGCATCCGGTGCCGCCGCTAACGGGGACGCGGCCCGGTTGCGGTCACGTTGATCCCGCAGGCGCAATTCTTGGACGGCGAGCTCGGCGGCGGTTCCCGTGACATCCTGCTGCCGCAATCTCCGTCGTTCCCGCTCCACCGGATCGGCGTCCAAAAAAATCTTGACGTCGGCGTTGGGGAATACCTTGGTTCCGATATCGCGGCCTTCCATGACTACGCCCCCGCCTGCTCCCATTTCCTGCTGGCGCCTGATCATCCACTCCCTCACCTCGGGATGCACCGACACCCGCGAAGCCGCTTCGCTAACATCCCGCTCGCGCACGCGCTGAGTGACCTCCTGACCATCGAGCAGCACGCGATTCCCGTCTGCCGCAGGCTCGAGTTCGATGCGCGAATTGCGCGCCAGCTTCAGGAGCTCCGCCTCATCCTCAAAAGAGACATGCGCCAGAATTGCCTTGAGTGCGAGCGCGCGATACATGGCTCCACTCTCGAGGCTCCTATAGTCGAGCTTGCGGGCCAGGCGGGAAGCGATCGTGCTCTTGCCGGCACCGGCCGGCCCATCGATGGCAATGATCAATTTGCGGGATGAAGACTCAGTCATCGTGGCTGAGATTGATTTGCCTGCGATCGATTTATGAGGTGGCGGAGTCCTTGAGGACAGTTGCGCTGGGCAAGATACCATCGCAGCCAGGCCCACCGCGGCAGCTATTCTACACCTATCTCGCCCGTTTTTGAGCGCTTCTACTACGTGTGCGTGTCCTCCGTAATTGCCCGGCGATTTTAGTGGTCGGGATGTTTGGCTGTCGGCATCTCAGCCCGTGTGATCGCTCCTTCGGAAGCCGAGGACACCAGCGCGGCATACTTGGCGAACACTCCGGCGGGATATCGCAAGGGCCGCGGCTTCCATTCCGCCAGGCGTTGTTTGATGGTGGCGTCGCTGATTTCGACCTCGGCCACTCGCTTCCCGACATCGATGTGAATCATGTCGCCTTCGCGCACCCCCGAAATCGGGCCGCGTAGCGCAGCCTCGGGTGCAACGTGTCCCAGCATCAGTCCCCGGGTGGCGCCACTGAAGCGTCCATCGGTCACCAGCGCAACCGACTCGCCGAGGCCTTCCCCCACCAGGGCGGCGGTTACGCTTAGCATCTCGCGCATGCCCGGTCCGCCTCTCGGGCCTTCGTTACGAATGACCACGACATCTCCGGCGCGAATTTGCTTGGAGGTCACGGCGGCCATCGCCTCTTCTTCCGATTCGAATACCCGCGCCGGGCCGCGGTGGGTTAGCCGCTCGTGTCCGCTGATCTTGGCTACGCATCCCCCCGGCGCCAGATTGCCGTGCAGGATGACCAGTCCCCCGGTCTTCTTCAGAGGCTTGTCGAGCGGCGCAATCACGGCTTGACCCGCGGACTCCCGCGCCGTCTCGCTTTCCACGCCCAGCCGGCGACCGGTTACCGTAATCGCATCCGGATGAAGGTGCTTTCCTTCGATGAGTCGGCGGACCAAAAGCCGCACCCCGCCCGCGCGGTGCATATCCGCTGCCACGAAGCGGCCGGCCGGTTTGAGATCGGCCAGCAGCGGGGTCCGCTCACTGATGGTATGGAAGTCGTCGATGTGCAGAGGCACCCCGCTTTCGCGGGCCATGGCTAGCAAATGCAATACCGCGTTGGTGGAACCTCCGGTGGAAGCCACTCCGGCGATCGCGTTCTCGAAGGCAGGGCGGGTGAGAATGTCCTTGGGGCAGATTCCCTCGCGCAACAGATGCAAGATCAACGCGCCGCACTGGAACGCCACGTCATCTTTGGCGGGATCGATAGCCGGCACACTGTTGAAGCCGATCGGCGAGATGCCGATCATCTCCATGACCGTAGACATGGTGTTGGCCGTGTATTGGCCCCCGCAGGCACCGGCACCGGGACAGGCGACATCTTCGAGCTCGGTTAATTCTTTTTCGGTTATTTTGCCCGCGGCATTGGCGCCTACGGCTTCGAAAACATCTTGAATGGTTACGTCCTGGCCGCGATATTTGCCGGGAGCGATGGTTCCTCCGTACAGGATCAGGCCGGGAATGTTCAGTCGGGCCAGCGCCATAGCGGCCGCCGGAATCGTCTTGTCGCACCCCACTAGGCAAATCAGGGCGTCAAACAACTGCCCCCGGCAAACCAACTCTATCGAATCGGCAATGATCTCACGGCTGACGAGCGAGGCCCGCATCCCCTCGGTGCCCATGGTCTCGCCATCGGAGATGGCGATGGTGTTGAACTCCATGGGCGTGCCACCGGCCAGACGGATACCCTCTTTCATCTTGGCCGAAAGCCGCCTCAGGTGAAAGTTGCAGGGCATGGTTTCGATCCACGTGTTAGCGACTCCGATCAGCGGTTTGCGAAGATCCTCGTCGGTGAACCCGATGGCTTTGAACATGGCGCGGGAAGGAGCACGATCGCGCCCGTCGGTGATGGCGGAGCTGCGGTGTTTGAGATCCATAGGCCTTCAAGATTAGAACAGACCGGCGAAAAACGGGGGCATCGGCCAAAAAAAGAGCGCCCTCAGGCCATAAGGGCGTTCTTTCCTCGTGGTACGCGGTCCCGTATGGGACCCCGTGCGGAGAAGGCTTTATGCGCTGGCGGTTCGGGCGGCCTCAACGCCGCCGGCGGAAACCGGAGGATAGGCCTGGGTCCAATTGGACGCGGGTTTCGCCATCACGCTGACGCGGCCGCCGACACGGACCTCGGTCACATCGACAATGGCCTGCCAGTCGCGGCGCAGCTGCCCCATCTGCTTGGGGCTCACCTCGAGCAATAAGGTCACGGTATGACTGTGCTCGGCGGGGGTAGCTTGCACGTACGGCAGTTCGATCCCTCGACGAGACACTGCATTTAGGATCCGCAGCAAGGTGCCTTGTGTGTTGCGATAACGAATGCCGAAGACTTGCATTTTGTCCCCCTATCGCACCGGCCTTTGCCGGTGTTTCTGCTATTCCTCGAACACCATCTCCGACAGCGCCGCCCCGGCGGGCACCATCGGGTACACGTTCGCCTCCGGATGACAATCAAAGACCAGCAACTCGGGCTCGCGCGACGCGAGAAAGTCATCGAGCAATCTCCCCGCTTCCGTGCCGAGCGGTAGTTCGCGCATCCGATCCTCGCCCAGACGCTCCGCATGAATGCGGTAAGCCTGGGAGATGGCAACGAAGTCGGGATTGTCGCTGAGGTCGGTCTCAGCGTAATTCCGCTTGTAGAAGAGCTGCTGCCATTGCCGCACCATGCCGAGGTACTTGTTATCAATAATGACCATCTTGATCGGCAACCCGAGCCTTTGCACGGTTGCCAGCTCTTGAATGTTCATCTGGAACCCGCCATCGCCGGAGATCGAAAGCACGGTTGTGTCGGGTCTAGCCAGTTGCACCCCGATGGCCGCAGGCAGGGCGAAACCCATGGCCCCCAGCCCGCCCGAGGTGATGAACCCCCGGGGTGAGGAGGCGCGATAGCGCTGCGCCGCCCACATCTGGTGCTGACCGACATCGGCCAGAACCACGCTATCTTCCGGCAGCCGGCGATAGAGTTCATCGAGCAATCGCACCGTGGGCTGCGCCAAACCGCGTGGATCGGTTTCGGCCCGCTCGGGGCCTTCCGCAACCGCCTTCCACCCCTTCCAGTCGGGCAAGGAGACGCGGCCCAAGGCAGCCAAGAAGGCCGGAATGGTCTCGGCCAAATCGCCGATGACCGGCAGATCGCAGGTGCGCGCCCGATCGAGTTGCGCGGCATCGATTTCAAAGTGCACGATGCGGGCATGGGGTGCAAAACGCGTCGGCTCGCCCGTGACCCGATCATCCAGGCGGGCGCCGAAGACGAGCAAAAGATCGGATTCGTCGAGCGCCAAGTTGGCTGCCCGCGTGCCATGCATTCCCACCATGCCCAGGTAGTACGGCGTCTCGGCCGGCACGGCTCCAAGTCCATGCACGGTCGCCATGGTTGGGATGCTTAGCCGATCGAGCAGCTCCCGCAATGGGCAGGTCGCGCCGGCAAGTTTCACCCCCGCCCCGACCAGAGCAACCGGGCGTTTCGCGGTCTCGAGCAGAGCGATCACGGCGGCAGGAAATTTGTCGCCCCCATGGGCGTCGACCGGCTGGGCTGCGGGCTGAAACTTCACCGGGCCGGCAAACTCCATGTTGGCTTTCAAGGCGTCGGTAGTAATGTCGATGACCACCGGCCCCGGTCGCCCGCTGCGCGCCCAATAAAACCCCTCGGCGATCACGCCGGGAATTTCCTGAATCGAGCTAACCAGCCGACTCCACTTGGTCAGAGAAAGGGTCAGGCCGAAGACGTCGGTCTCCTGAAAGGCGTCCGTGCCCAGCAGAGCGCTTCGCACCTGGCCGGTAATCGTGACTAGCGGCACCGAGTCCATTTTGGCGTCGGCGATTCCGGTAACCAGGTTGGTGGCGCCGGGCCCGCTGGTGGCGATCGCCACCCCGACTTTGCCGGTTGCCCGGGCATATCCTTCGGCGGCAAACACCGCCCCTTGTTCGTGGCGAGTAAGAATGTGGCGGATTCCGCTGCCCTCAAGCGCGTCATACAACGGCATAATCGCGCCCCCGGGATAGCCAAAGGCCAAGTCCACCCCTTCAGCTCGCAAACAAGCGAGAACGATTTCGGCTCCTCTAGGCATTCACCACCTTGGCCGTGGGCCGCGCCTTGGATTCCGGTTTGACGGCTGGTTTCTGCGCTTGTTGGGGAAGCCACGACATCATGCCGCGAAGCTTCGCCCCCACGGTCTCAATCGAGTGCTGTTTTTCCGCGTCCCGCAGGGCGGCAAATTTCCGTCCGCCGCTTCGGTTTTCCTCAATCCATTCGCGCGCGAAAGTGCCGTCCTGCACTCGCGCCAAAATCTCCTTCATGGCAGCCCGGGTGGAGTCTCCAACCACCTGCGGGCCGCGGGTCAGGTCGCCATATTCCGCCGTATTCGAAACCGAATAGCGCATGCGGCCGAGCCCGCCTTCATAAATCAGATCGACAATCAGCTTCATTTCGTGCAGGCACTCGAAGTAGGCCACCTCGGGCTGGTACCCGGCCTCGACCAGGGTCTCGAATCCCTTTTTGATGAGCGAGGTCAGGCCGCCGCAAAGTACCGCCTGCTCGCCAAACAGATCGCTCTCGGTCTCTTCCTTGAAGGTGGTTTCCAGAACGCCGGCACGGGTGGAACCGATGCCGTGGGCATAGCTCAGCGCGTACTCCCGAGCGCGGCCGCTCGAATCCTGATGAATCGCGAGCAGAGAAGGAACCCCGCGGCCTTCGCTGTACACCCGGCGCAGCAGATGACCGGGGCTCTTGGGCGCGATCATGACCACGTCGACGTCCGCCGGCGGAGTGATGGTCTTGAAATGAATGCTGAAACCGTGCGACACCCCGAGAACCTTTCCCGCGGTGAGCCAGGGCTGAATCGCGGCTTCATAGAGCGTGTGCTGGGTCTCGTCCGGGGTAAGAATCTGAATCCAGTCCCCCCGCTTGGCTGCTTCGATCGGCCGAAAGACCTGGAATCCGTCCGCCACCGCCTGTTGCGCGCTGGAACGATTGGGCTCGAGGCCGATGATGACCTTGTAGCCGCTGTCGCGCAGGTTCTGGGCTTGCGCATGTCCCTGACTGCCGTAGCCCATAATCGCGATTGTCTTGTTCTTGAGCGCCGCAGGATTGGCGTCGGATTCGTAGAAAATGGTGGCCACCGGAAAGCCTCCCAGGAGGAGATTTAATAGAACCGACCGGTCGGTCGGTCTAAAGATGCTATCCAGCCTGCCCCGGAATGTCAAGCTTAAATCCGCCCGTCCGCCCCTGGGCAGTGACCTCGGCGGCGCCGCGCTCGCCGCGGCCTCGAACCTTAGATTTCCGGAATCACCCTCGATAAATGGCTAAGGGAAAAAGAGTTAGGTGGAATACTCCGCATTGAGACGTACGTATTCGGCAGACAGGTCGGTGGTCAGAAAGCGGGCCCTGGCGCGCCCACGACCGAGTTTGACGCGAATCTCATAGGTCGGCTTTCGCATCTCCGCGTGAGCTCTTCGGCGATCGAAGCGATGGTGCATGCCGCGCCGGCAAACCAGTTGGTCCCCTATAAGAATGTCAATCTGACGTGGGTCAACCGATGGCTTGGCGGCGCCGATCGCGGCCAGAATGCGCCCCCAGTTCGGGTCGGCCCCGGCCCAGGCGGTTTTCACCAGTAAGGAGCGGGCAATGGCTTGGGCGATCTCGATTGCCTCCTTGCGGGTTCGGGCCTGTTCGATCCGCAAACCTACCCGGTGGTGGACTCCCTCCCCGTCGCCTATGATCTGCTCGGACAACGACCAGCAGACTGCGGCGAGCGCCCGGGTGAACCGGCCTCGGACGCCCGAGTTGGCAAGGCTGATGTCGCTTCGGCCCGATGCCAGAAGCAAAACCGTGTCATTGGTCGAGGTATCGCCGTCGACCGAAATGCAATTAAAAGTCCCCTCCGCCGCGCTGCGCAACAGGCGTCTCAGCTCGCCGGGCTCGGCCGCAATATCGCTGAACAGGAAGACCAGCATGGTCGCGAGCTGGGGGTGAATCATTCCCGAACCCTTGGCGATTCCTAGCAGATTCACCTTGCCCGACTTGGTGCGAAAATACGCGGACGCCAGTTTGGCTTTGGTATCGGTGGTCATGATGGCTTTGGCGACCTGAACCACCGCGCTCTCGGTACTTGCCCGTGTGGCTATCAGTTCAGGCAATTTCCTGAGTAACTTGTCTACTGGCAGCGGCACGCCGATGATCCCGGTAGATGAAGGAAGGACGGTTTCGGTTCGCACCTTCAACCGGCGGGCGACTTCAGAACATACGCGGCGCGCGTGCCGAATGCCGGCCGGGCCGGTGGCGCAATTGGCGTTTCCCGCATTGACCACGAGAGCGCGCACCTGGCCGCGGGTTTTAGCCAGAAACTCCCGCCCCAGCGTGACCGGCGCTGCGACCACCCGGTTTTTGGTAAACACGGCGGCGGCCGTTGTCCCCGGCGAAGCTTCCGCCAACGCCACATCGGCTCGGCCGCTCGCTTTGATTCCTGCCACGCCGGCCGAAAAAGTAAAACCCAAGGGCAGGTGGATTGGGAAAGAGTCGGAGTGCTTCATGCCGAAAGCTTCACCAGCCAGGAGGGCGGTTCGGGAAGAATGGCGAACCTCGGAAGCTCGCCCCGCACCATGGCCACTTCATCGCAGTTGTTCAGACGCGGACAAAGGCAGCAGTCTTTGCGAACCTTGTCGGGCAGATCTTCTCTCTGCGCCAGCTCAAAGCCCAGGCGGCGAAAGAATTCCGGGGTGCGGGTGAACAGGCAGATGCAGCTGACGCGATGTTTCCTGGCCTCCGCGAGCAAGGCTTTCACCAAACGTTGGCCCCCTCCTCTACCCTGGGCCCAGCGGGCGACGGTGATCGAGCGAATCTCCGCCAAGTGCATGCCGTAGAGGTGGAGCGCACCACATCCGAGGATGCGTCCTTGGTCTTCGAGGACTGCGAAGTCGCGTACGTTCTCGCAGATTTCCGCCAAGCTGCGGGCAAGGAGCGTGCCGTCTCTCGCATAATCGGCAATCAAATCATGAATCGGCCCGGCATCGGGCAGAATCGCCTTACGCGTGCGCATGAGCCTTCTCGCGCAGGGCTTCGACTTTCCGCCTGGCCTCCGCGAGCGCTTGCCGCACCCGGGCGGGGGCCGTCCCCCCGGGAACGTCGTGCAGGGCAAGCACCGCGTCCAAGCCAAGGCAGGGGTAAACATCCTCGGCGAACAGCGGACTGAAGACTCGTAGTTCGTCGAGCGACAGGTCCGCGAGCTCGCGGTCGGTGTCGAGTGCGAACTGAACCGCTCGTCCGACCACCTCGTGGGCCAGCCGCGAAGGCAAGCCTCGGTTCACCAGGTAGGTGGCGGCCGCCCAGGCGTTCATAAAACCCGACTGCGCTCGCTCCCGCATGTGCGGGTAATTGAATTCTGCGGCCTCGATCCAGCCTCGAACCAAGGGCAGGAGAGCGTTAATGGTCTCAAATGCGGTAAACATCGGTTCCTGGGTTTCTTGCAAATCTTTGTGGTAGGCAAGCGGCAAGGCCTTGAGGGTCACCAGCAGGGCGGTGACCTGGCCAATCACCCGGGCCGATTTGGCGCGGACAAGCTCCGCCAAATCGGGATTCTTCTTCTGCGGCATCGCACTGCTGCCCGTCGAGTAAGCTTCGGGCAACTCGACAAATCCGAATTCCGCGGAGGAAAACAAGATCATCTCTTCCGCCCAGCGGCTCAAGTGCAACCCCACGAACGAAAGCGCATTGACGAATTCGAGAACGAAGTCCCGATCGCCGGTCGCATCGATGCTGTTGGCGGTGATCGACTGGCAGTCGAGATCGGCGGCCATGGCCTCGCGTTCTAAGGCCAGAGTTGCTCCCGCTACCGCCCCCGAACCTAGCGGAGAAATGTTCGCTCGCCGGCGAACCTCCTCCAGACGTTCGGCGTCCCGCAAAAACATTTCAACATAGGCCAGCAGCCAGTGGGCCACGAGCACCGGTTCGGCGCGCTGCAGATGGGTATAGGCGGGCATGGCGGAGGTTCCGCTTTGTTCTGCGCGCTCGAGAAAAGCCGCGCACAACTCTCCCACCTCGGAGCGCACCTGATCAATCGCGTCCCGAACGTACAGGCGCAGGTCAGCCGCAATTTGCTCATTGCGGCTCCGCCCGCTATGGAGCTTGTAGCCGGTCTCACCGATGAGCGAGACCAGCTGTCGTTCGACGAAATGGTGGACATCTTCGGCTTCACGGTCGTTCGCGAATTCGGGCGAGGCCGTCGCTAGCTGGCCAATCTGGTCGAGTCCGCGAAGAACCGCAATCAACTCGGCGGAATCGAGAATCCCGGCCGTGCGCAGCGCCCGCGCATGGGCGCGACTGGCCGCCAGCTCCTGGCCGAGGAGGCGTCGGTCAAAGGGAAAGGACCGTTGCCAATTCTCAAACTCGGGATCCAAGGATTGATGAAATCTCCCCGACCACATCTTCATCGCGCGACCTCCATGCGGGTTCCGAATCGCGAGCGCGACGGCAGACCCAAAATGCGGATGAATCCCGCCGCATCCCTCTGGTCGTAGCTATCCCCCATGGTGAACGAGGAGAGGTCGGTGCGGTAGAGCGAAAACTCGGAATCCCGGCTCACCACCGAGATATTGCCCTTATATAAGGAGAGCGTGACCGTGCCGGTCATCTCCTTTTGTGTGGACTCGACAAAGGCATCGAGCGCCTCGCGCAGGGGGGTGAACCACAGGCCGAAATACACCAGCTGGGCATACTGCAAGGCGATCTGTTGTTTGAAATGGGCGAGCTCGCGCTCCAGACACAATCCTTCGAGTTCCCGATGGGCCGTGATCAGCAAAGTTCCCCCCGGCGTCTCGTAACATCCGCGCGACTTGATTCCCACGAATCGGTTCTCCACCAGATCCACCCGGCCGATTGCGTTCCTCGCCCCGATCTCATTGGCCAACTCCACCAAGGACACCGGATCGAGATCAAGTCCGTTGATGGCGACCGGAATCCCTTGGGCAAAACCGATGGTCACTTGCTCTTCGCGATCGGGCGCGTCCTGGGGTGAATGGGTCATCTGCCAGGTCGTGGCCAAGGGGGCACGGCGAGCATCCTCCAGTTCCCCGCCCTCATGGCTGGTGTGCCAAAGATTGCGATCGCGGCTGTGAATCTTTCCCCGGCTTTGCTCGACGGGAATCCCGTGTTGCTCGGCATAATCGAGGCAGTCTTCGCGCGAACGCAGCGACCACTCCCGCCAGGGAGCCACCACCTTCAGATCCGGGGCCAGGGCCTGGTAGGCCAATTCGAAGCGAACCTGATCATTGCCTTTGCCGGTGCAACCGTGAGCCACCACCGTGGCCCCTTCCCGCAGCGCCACCTCAACCTGGTGTCGTGCGATCACAGGACGCGCCAGCGCGGTGCCGAGCAGATACTTGTGTTCATACACGGCTCCGGCTTTTAAGGCGGGGAAGACGTAGCCGAGCAAGAATTCTTCCCGCAGATCTTCGACCACCACCTGGCTAGCGCCGGTCGCGTAGGCTTTGCCGACGACGGCTTCGAGATCGTCCCCCTGGCCGACGTCGGCCACCATGGCAATCACGTCGAAGGCATAATGCTCCTTCAACCAGGGAATGATGATGGACGTATCGAGTCCACCCGAATAAGCAAGCACAACTTTCTCAGGCATGAGCACTCCTTACGGGCAAGCGGGTTCCGCTGGCCAATAGCAGATGCAAAACGGCTTTCTGGACGTGCAAGCGATTTTCCGCCTGCTCGAAAATCAAGGAGGAGACCGCATCCATCACCTCGTCGGCCACCTCGGCTCCGCGGTGAGCGGGCAGGCAATGCATGAAGACAGCGTGCGGCGCGGCCCGCTCCATCAGCTTCGGATTCACCTGATACGGGGAGAAGATCTTCGCCCGCGCTTGGGCTTCCTGCTCCTGCCCCATGCTCGCCCAAGCGTCGGTATAGACGGCATCGACCCCGCGCACGGCGGTCACGGGATCGGCGAACAACTCTAGGGTTGCCCCCGTCTCGTCGGCGATTTCCCGCGCATCGGCCAGGATTTCGGGATCGGGACCAAACCCGGCAGGGTGGGCGAGATGGATCGCAGAGCCCAGGCAGGCAGCGGTGAGCAGCAGGGAATGAGCAACGTTGTTGCCGTCGCCGACAAAGGCCAGGGTGATGCGCTTCAGGTCGCCGAAGCGCTCCTCCAGGGTAAAGTAGTCGGCTAGAGCCTGGCAGGGGTGCTCCAAATCGCTGAGCGCGTTGATCACGGGAACCGAGGAGTGCTCCGCGATGGCCTCAATCGTTGCCTGGCGGAAAGTGCGCAAAACGATGACATCGAACCAGCGCTCGAGATTGTGCGCGATATCGCTAAGGGTTTCGCGGGCATCCAGTCGTGACTGGGTTTGATCGACAAACGAGCAGGTGGCGCCAAGACTCGCGATTCCACACTCAAAGGTGAGCCGCGTGCGTAAGGATGGCTTCTCGAAAAACATCACCGCCCGCTTGCCGGCGAGGGCCCGGGAGAATTCGGTCGGCCGCGACTTCATAATGCGAGCCAGGTGGAAGACCGCCCGCACCCCGCTCGCTCCGAGATCGCGGGTCGAAACTAAATCGCGGCAGCCGAATACTTTGGGAACGACCGCGTTTGCCGCTCGGGCGGTCGAGACACTTTGAGGGTTCAACTGAGACTCCTTGGCATCGACGTTTGGCGCGCGAGACCAGGCTTCGGACCAGGCAGCACTTCTGCCAGGGCGCGAATCACCCGATCCACGTGTTTTCTCTCAATAATGTAGGGTGGAAGAAAGCGCAGCACGGTTTCACTGGTGCGATTAATGAGAATCTTGCGCCGCAACAGCTCGGCGACCACGTCTTTAGCCAGCGCGGCAGAATTCAATTCCATGCCCAACATCAAACCGATTCCGCGAACCTCGACGACCGGCCCACCCTGGGTCTTCAGCTGTTCGAGTCTCCCGCGGAAGTAGGCGCCGACCTCGGCCACGTGGTCGAGCAATCCGGCGAGCACTTTAAGGAACTCAATCGCGACCCGACAAACCAGAGGCCCACCTCCGAAGGTGGTTCCATGCATGCCAGGATCGATTGCGCTGGCCACCCTGCGAGTGGTGAGAATGGCTCCCAAGGGCAATCCGGCCGCCAGAGGTTTGGCCAGGGTCACGATGTCGGGCTCGACCTTATAGTGCTGATAGGCAAAGTAGCGCCCGGTACGTCCCAAGCCGCACTGGATCTCGTCGAGCAGCAACAACGCCCCACTTTTCCTGGTCAGCTCCCGGGCAACTCCGAGGAAATCCTTGTCGAGGGGACGAATTCCGCCTTCTCCCTGGATCGTCTCCAGGCAAACGGCGCACACCGTGGCATCGAATTGCCGCTTGAGGTCTTCTACGTCGTTGAAGCGGACGAAACTGACCCCCGGCACCAGCGGGCCGAAAGGATCTCGGTACTTCGACTGGCCGGTGGTCGCGAGCGCACCCATGGTGCGACCGTGAAAGGAGTGATCGAGAGCGAGGATTCGCCACTTCGGTCGGTGGCCGTTGGTCGAGCGAGTGCGCGCATAGGCACGCGCCAGCTTCAGGGCGCCTTCCCAGGCCTCGGTGCCGCTATTAGCGAAGAAAGCCCGGTCGAGGCCGGAGATTTTGGTGAGTCGCCGGGCGAGCTCCGCCTGATAAGGATGGAAGAACAAGTTCGAGACGTGAATGAGCCGGCTCGCTTGCTGCCGCAACGCGCGCTGAATCGCCGGATGCCGGTGGCCCAGGGCATTGACGCCGATTCCACTCAGGAAATCCAGATAGGGATCGCCGTCGACGTCCCACAGGTAAACGCCCCGGCCCTTTTCAAACAGCACCTTCTGGCGGTCATAGGTGGGCAGAAGAAGCTCGTGTTCGGAACGCATGACGCTACTCAGGTTCATGCCGAAGTCACCTCCGTACCGTATTCCAGTTTGCGGAAAAAAAACTGCGGCAAGACGTCCGCTTGTTCGGCAGGGAAGATGCGCACTCGCCTCACCCCTCGGCGCAGCGCCTCTTTCGAGGCCTCAAGCTTGGGCAACATGCCACCGCCAATGACCCGAGCGGCGGCCAGATCCGCCACCTCGACAGTGGTCAGATAGCGAATCACCGTACCCTCCCGATTCTTCACCCCAGCCACGTCGGTGAGAAAGATGAGGGCGTCGGCATGGCAGGCGGCGGCGCAGGCAGCCGCCATCTCGTCGGCATTGACGTTGTAATATTCGCCATCAACACCGAGCGCGACCGACGACAGTACGGGAATGCCGCCGTTTTTCGCGATGAGTTCGAGCCAGCGCGAATCAACCGACGAGATTTCCCCTACAAAGCCGAGATCGCAGCCCAGCCTTTGCTTTTTGCGGGCGCGGAAGGAGACTCCGTCTCCGCCCGACAGACCAAGCGCCGGAAATCCCTCGCCCTGAATGGCCGCCACCAGATTTTTGTTCACCAGACCGGCCAGCACCATGAGGGCGACGTCACGGGTCTTCCGATCGGTAACCCTTAGACCGTCGACGAACTCGCTCTCTCGGCCCAAAAGCTGCAACGTCCGGGTGAGCGCCTGCCCTCCACCGTGCACCACCGTGACCTGATGGCCATCCCGGGCGAGTTCCCCGACGGCCCGGGCACATTTACGGCGTGTCGATTGTTGCTCGAGCGCCACGCCTCCGATTTTGACTACGATTTTCACGCCAGCCCCGCCTCCTCGCTCCATCCGTACATAAGGTTTAGGTTCTCGGCCGCCTGTCCGGCGGCGCCCTTGAGCAAGTTATCCAAACACGAAACGAGCACCAAGCGACGGCCGTCCTCGGCCAAACAGAATCCGATATCGCAATAATTGGTGTGCAGCGAGGACTGGATTTCGGGCAACTTGGGGGTGGAAAAGATTCGCACCCAGCGGCGCCCCTGGTAGAAGTTCCGCAAGGTGGCTTCGAGGTCCTTTCGACTGACCATCCGATTTAAATACACGTAAATGGTCGAAAGAATGCCCCGCGGAATCGGAAGCAGGTGGGGTGTAAAGGTGAGCACCGAGTCTTCCAGCTTCAATTGCTCGAGAATCTCGCCCACATGGCGGTGGTTGAATACCGCGTAGGCCGACAAATTGTCGGCCACGGAAACGAAATGCGTTCGCGCCGTCGGTTCCTTGCCGGCTCCTGA
>DATJVZ010000170.1:0-9109 GCA_035501575.1 Terriglobales bacterium
TCTGACGAAACGCCGCCAAGTCGCCATTCGATCAATCTGAACCGGCGTTCTGGCCATCCGGTCTCGATATTGGAAGTCGCTAGTTTCCGTTTTGATCCTCTATTTGCGCCAGACCGGTCCATTCGGGAAGGCGTACGCATCGAGCGAATCCGGACGCATGGTGATCGTGAAACCAGGCGCCTTCGGTGGCATATAGCGTCCGCACCGAATTTCGACCGGATGAACAAAGTGCTCGTGCAAGTGGTCGATGTACTCGAGCACGCGATTCTCGAGGGACGCTGAAACCGCGATGTAATCGAACAGGCTGTAATGCTGCACGTACTCACATAGGCCGACTCCACCCGCGTGGGGGCAGACGGAAACGCCAAATTTGGCCGCCATGAGAATCACCGCCAGAACTTCGTTTACGCTGGCCAGCCGGCAGGCGTCGATCTGGCAGAATCGGATGGCTTCCAGCTGAAACAGCTGCTTGAAAATGACCCGGTTTTGACATTGTTCTCCCGTCGCCACGCCAATCGGAGCGATCGAGCGTGCAATCGTCGCATGACCTCGCACATCGTCCGGGCTGGTAGGTTCCTCGGCCCACCAAAGGTCAAATTCGGCCAACCGCTTGATCCAATCGATCGCCTGCGGCACATCCCACGCCTGATTGGCGTCGATCATCAGCTTTCGCTCGGGACCGAGTGCTTCCCTCACCAAGCGAACTCGGCGAATGTCATCCTGGAGATTTCCCCCCACCTTCATCTTGGCGTGCGTCCAACCTTGCGCAATTGCCTCCGCACAGAGCTGTTGCAATTTGTCATCGGTGTATCCTAGCCACCCGACCGACGTGGTATATGCCGGATAACCTTCGTCGAGCATCTGTTGCTCACGCTGGCTACGGGTTGGGTAGTTCTTTTCTAGAATGTCTAATGCTTCTTGCGGCGTGATCGCATCGCTGAGATAGCGAAACTCGATCATGGACACCAGATCTTCGGGTTTCATGTCCAGAAGCAGCTTCCAAAGCGGTTTGCCCTGAGACTTGGCATAAAGATCCCAAACCGCATTCAACACGGCCGATGCCGCCAGATGGATCACGCCCTTCTCCGGTCCGATCCATCGCAGTTGTCCATCGCCCACCAGGGATTCCCAAAATCCACGAAAGTTGGCGACGATTTCCTCTAATGTTCTTCCCACCACAAAGGGCCGGAAGGCGAGGACACCGGCCAGTACAACCTCGGTGCCGCGGCCGGCAGTAAAGGAGAGAGCGTGCCCCTCCAGACCATCGGGGCTGTCAGTTTTCAGGATCACGTAGGCTGCCGAATAGTCGGGACTGGGATGCACGGCATCGGAACCGGCAAGAGTGGATGAAGTCGGAAAACGAACATCGTGCAGAGCGAGGTCGGTGATCAGCATACGCCCAGAGGATGCACCCTCATACCGTATTGAGGATTATAATGGCGCACTTGTTTTTGACAGACGCGCCCTATGTTTATAGGAGGGAATTCTCCGCCAATGCGCGCGATGAAGACTCAAAGCCAGGGGGTCCTGCTATAGTTTTGTGTGCAAAATGGCTGGTAAAAACTCACGAGTCATCGTAAGAATTCGCGAAATGATTTTGCACGGCGAGCTGCCGCCGGGCGAGCGAGTCAGGGAGGTCGAACTGGCGGCGAGGCTGGGAGTCTCTAGAACTCCGGTTCGCGAAGCCTTGCCGATGCTTGCGCAAGAGGGCGTGCTCACTCAACTGGACACTCGTGGTTTCGTGGTGCGGGCGTTCACCCCCCAGGAAATCATGGACGCGATTGATGTTCGTGGTGCGCTTGAGGGCCTGGCGGCGCGCATGCTCGCCGAACAAGGACCTCCCCGCCGACTCATCCACTCGCTGCATGAGTGTCTGGGGGAAGGCGACGAGATTTTCGCCAAAGGCCATCTGGTGCTTGCCGATGAAGCCAGGTACGGCGACATGAACAAGCAATTTCATTCCCTCATTGTTCAAGGGGCAGGCAGTAAGGTGGTCGCCGAGGCGATTGGCCGCAACGATCGGATCCCGTTCGCGGCCGCGCATGCCATAGCGTTCGATAAGATTGATCTGCCGCGCATGTACGATCAGCTGCTTTACT
Organism: Terriglobales bacterium; assembly: GCA_035501575.1. GTDB lineage: Bacteria > Acidobacteriota > Terriglobia > Terriglobales > Acidobacteriaceae > JAFAGX01. The sequence continues at coordinate 2,100 of DATJVZ010000170.1, forward strand.
CGCACCGACAGCATCATGGGATCGTTCAGGCACTCGAAAACGGCGAAAGCGCCCGAGTGGCTGCCCTCATGGTCGAACACGCACACGTAGCGAAGACCAGCATCAACATGACGCGTCCGCCTTCGCGGTCGAGCGGAGAGAATCCGGAGCGTTCGTCCTTAGATCTTTAGTCGATCCGAGCGTACATCAAGGAGTGGCCTCGCTCGCTGGCATTTCGATGACGGCGCCAATGCGATCACGGTTTTTGCGCGACAGCATCAGCGAGTGAGCGCCAGGAAAAAGAGTCGGCAGGAACAGCGAGATCCCGCTCGGCAATTGTCGAAACCAACTGCTCCTGACGCTCGGCCGCGGCCACGGTCATCGTTGGTTCGACGCCTACCTCCTCGAGTGTCTGAGCAACTTCACGCAATTCTGCAGCGCGCCTCCGGCCGTGTTCGGCAACGCGGCCGATCAGGTAATCCGGCAAGCGATCGCTCCAGCCCATGCCAGGATAGGTGGCGGCGAGAGATTCGAGCACCGCAGGCTCGGCCCCATAGCGGCGGGCGGCAAAGAGGCATTCGACCGCCAAAGCCTCCAAGCCCTTGATCATGACGCTACGGCACATTTTCACCGCCGATGCCACGCCGATTTGATCGCTCAAAGCCGTGGCATTCATTCCGAGCGATTGGAGCAATTCGCTGGCCGCGATAGCATGCGCGCCGCCAAGCAGCATCGGGACCTGCAATCGCTTCCCGGGCACGCCTGCCATTACCGCCGCTTCCACAAAGTGCACCCCGTCTTTTTCGCCCGTCGGTTGCTCGATGCAGGCGGCCACCTTGCGCTTGGTTTCGGGTGAGACTGAGTTGATATCGAGAAAGATCTGCTGGCGACAAAGGATCGGCGCGGCCGCCTCCGCCACCTCGAGCGCGGACGAAGCGGTGACGGCCGAAATAACGAGATCCGCATTGCGTAGGCAATCGCCGAGAGTATCCTCGGCTTTGACACCACACCGTTCGGCCTTCGTCTGCATCGGCTGGCGATGCGGTTCAGAATCGAGCAGAATGTCGAAAATCGAGACCGCAATGCCTTGCTTGGCGAAATCATTTCCAAATATACCGCCGACCTCGCCAAACCCTATGATGGCAATTCGTGGATTGGCTGGCGTGCTATACATGTTGAATCGCCTAGGCATTCGCATCGTGGATCCGGCTGACAGTGCCATCCCAAATCCGCGCCGGGATCAGCACCTCGCCGCGGAACAGCTCGCGAGCCGTCCGAATTAGACTCGCGCGAACTACCTTTGGCTGGTGGGTGTCGGTCTCTGCCAATTCGAATTCGACCGAGAACTCCCCACTCGGATGCTCAACCGAAAGTCGCTTCACTACCTCGCCCGGCACCGAGACAATGTCGCTCGCGACCGAACCCGGTAGCACGCACGCGGTTCCGACCGTTACTGCTCCTAATACTCCAATGGCTGCGTGACATCGGTGAGGGATAAAGGTTCGAGTTGTGAGATGACCGCCGTCTCGCGGTGGCGCGATCAGAGTCATTTTGGGAACCACTTTCGATCGTACGTCACCGAGCCCCATCAACCTGCCGGCGTGAATGCGAATTTCCTCAAGACGCGACTTGAATGGTTGGTCAGCGTCGAGTGCGGCAGGAGTTTCGTAACCGGATTTATCCAAGTCGGAGGCACGCAGCACGACCACCGGCATGCCGTTGTCGATCAGCGTTGCTTCGATCTCCCCGATTTTGTCGAGCGCGTGTCCCGTGGGCAACAGCGCGCCACATACCGAACCGGCAGTATGGAGAAAGTCGATGCGGATGGCGGCGGATGTTCCGGGCACGCCAGCAATCGAAGTGTCTCCTTCATAGCTGACCTGCCCGTCGGGTGTCGGTACGTATGCGACGGCGACATTGCCGGTGTTGACCATGTAAATGGAGACGGGGGTGATAGGACTTCGTGGCACCACCAAACCTTGTTCAATGGCAAATGGACCCACAGCGGCCAGCATATTGCCGCAGTTCGGCGTCACGTCGACCAGGGGTCGATCAATGGAAACCTGGGCAAAAAGATACTCCACATCGATTCCGGGACGTGACGAGCCGGATATGATTGCCGCCTTGCTGGTAAGCGGGTCGGCGCCGCCCACACCATCGATTTGCCGGACATCGGGAGAACCCATCGCTCGAAGCAAGACACGGTCCCGCAACTGGATATCACTCGGAAGATCCCTTGCCAAGAAGAACGGCCCCTTGGATGTGCCCCCTCGCATCAGTACGCAAGGAATCGGAGTTTGCGATGGCCGTGCCATGCGGTTGTCCCGTTCACAGATACTTGAGGCCAAGTTTTTCGATTTTCGGGCGCATGTCGTAAATGTCGAGCCCGAGTTCTCCGCGCGCCAGTCTTTCGCGAGTTGCGTTCTCTTTGCGAACCCGTTGCTCGGCCGCCGCCGCCACCTCGTGAGCCTCCGCTCGCTTCACAGCTACGACCCCATCATCATCTGCCACGATGACATCCCCCGCCTCTACGAGCGCCCCGGCGCAGGTGATCGGTGTGTTTACCGATCCGAGGGTAGACTTCACCGTGCCCTGAGAACTGACGGCGCGGCTCCAGACCGGAAACTTCATTTCGGTAAGAGAACGGATGTCCCGGCATCCAGCATCGATCACCAGTCCCTTTACGCCATGCGCGCGCAGGGAAGTCGCCAGCAGCTCACCAAAATAGCCGTCCGTGCACGGTGAGGTCGGCGCCACCACCATGATGTTCCCGGGGGCACAAACCTCGACCGCGACATGGATCATCAGGTTATCGCCTGGCGGCAAAGACACGGTGACGGCGGGGCCTGCGATGGCCGCACCCGCAAAGATGGGACGCAGATAGGACGCGAGCAGACCCGAGCGCCCCTGCGCTTCATGAACTGTCGTGACACCATACTTCTCAAGCGCTGCAACGATCGGCGCCGGCGGCTGCTCCACGTGCCGGACGACCACGGGTTGATTCATGCGAGCTCCTCCGTCACCTGGGGAAAGACCCGCTCATAGGCTTCTCCGTACTGAATGGTTTTATTCGAATTGCGCGAGGCCTGCACGCCGCGCTGCAAGGCCACGCGCTCGTAGTAATGCCACAGGTGTTCCTGAGCGTTCATGGCTTTAAACGCCTCGTACTTCCGGGGCCACACTGAGGTGATATCGAGCAGAACCTGCGGTTTCCAGTCGCACTGCTCCGGTTGGTGCGGCTCGAACAGAAAGACTGGTGGCGCCCCGACCACAGGCACGCCCGGCTCATGTCCATGCGCTTGAGCGACGATGCGGGCTTCCTGTACGGCATGAGACACCAGCGGATGATCGAAATTGTAGGGATCTTGTCGCGAATGGGTAAGGATGAATTCCGGCCGAATCGCTCGACAAAGCCCAGCCAGCTCATAAAGGACTGTGTCGGGAATTCGCATTGGGTAGTCGCCGACGTCGAGGAATATCGTCTTGGCACCAAGGACTTCCGCTGCCTGGATCGCCTCTTGCTTCCGGTTCGCCTTCACTTTCTCCATCGTCATTCCCGGCTCGCGCCAAAGCTTAGCGGATTCGCCCCGTTCGCCGTAGGAGAGACAAACGACGGTAACTTCCCAGCTGCGCTCCGCATACAGCGCGATTGCCCCTCCCGCGCGCCAGACGAAATCCGCCGAATGCGCACTCACGACCATTGCGGTTTTCCTGGCAGTCACCATGGGAAGGCTGAAATCCTCTGTGCTCCTGTGTTGTCTACCACTGCGGGCACGGTTTTATGCTTTGCTGACTGCTCCCACGGGAGGTGTGCCATAGGTGTGAAAGGATTCGATCGTCTTCAAGCCCCACGCTTGTCCTTTCTTTCGTTCCGCTTCGCTCCAGCGAATCGGTTTCCAGTCTGGGGCGAGAATCAGGCGGGCTCCGGCATTGCAAACTTCCACACGGTTTCCCCCGGGCTCGTACACGTACAGAAAAAAGGTCTGCTGAATGGCGTGTTTGTGAGGACCGGTTTCTATGTAGACGCCGTTCTCCAGGCAGATGTCTGCTGCCAAGAGCACTTCCTCCCTGCTATTGACGGCGTAGGTGATGTGGTGGAGCCGACCTTGCGTTCCGGTGTGGTCGCGGGTGTACGCGAAATCGTAGCTCTTGTTGGTGCAGGTCATCCACATGGCCGCTTCCGAACCGTCGTCCAATACGATCTGCTCGGTCAAGCGAAAGCCGAGATACTTCTCAAAAAATTCGCGATTGGCTTTGATATCGACAGCCAGACCGTTCCAGTGATCAAGACGGCGGGCGTTGATGCCACGCGCGGGAAACCGTTGCGCCTGATTCTTTAAAGCCGGCTGCAACTCCGGTGGCGGTTGATACCACTGGGTTTCGTAATAGAGCTCGATCCTGTGCCCATCCGGGTCGCGGCAGAGAAACGCCGGGCCATGCTCCAGATCCCCGCGGGTCCAGCCTATGTCAAAGCCCGATCCTTGTAACGCCGTGACGCGCCGTTCCAACGCTTGCGGGCTTCGGGTGCGATAGGCCACGTGACCCAGGCCGGGCAACTTCGCGGCCGTGAGTTTTAGCGAGTGGCGTTCATAATCGTCATAGGCATGCAGGTAAACGGAGTCGCCTTCCCGGCCGCTCTCGGTCATGCCCATCACGTCCAGGAAGAACCGCAGACTTTCCTCGGGCTTGGGAGTAAGCAATTCCAGATGCCCTAAATGAGCCACATCCATGATCGGTTCATTTTGCATGTGCCACCTCGACCGGATGGAACTCAGGAACAATCTCGGGTTCGACTGCGGCGGCCAAGTATCACCGGCGGGAGAAGTGTCTACCCAACGTTAAGTACACGCAATATAACTCTCACTTTTATTTCCCCATGTCAAGCAAGCCATACCGCGCTCCGCTTGACCCGAAAAAGGTTCCTGCCAGCAGGAATCATGCATATTCAGTATACTGAACGTTCGAGACACCTCATGCCTGACCCGCGAACGGCATCGTCGAGTACGACTCGGATGCTCAGTGACTACTCGATCGAAATCAATCCCCGTCAGCCCAGAGTTCTTGATGCCGCCCGGGATCGCCTGGATCGGGGAACGAAGGTTTTCCTGGTTTGGATTCCGGGGGCAGACCCGATCGACATGGTGGCGCCCGCATCCCGCCTGCGGCGCGCCGGCCTTGTGCCGGTGCCTCACGTGGGTGCGCGCCTTCTCGAAAGTTCGGGGCAGCTCGCGCAGCTTGCCGCCCGCCTGGCGGGCGAGGCTGGGGTAGATCGTATCCTCCTCGTGGGCGGGGACCAGGCCCGGCCAGTCGGACCGTATGCAGCCAGCCTCGAGGTGATGCAAACGGGTATGTTGCAGAACGTGGGAATCACCCGCATGGCTATTGCCGGCTTTCCGGAGGGCAACCCCAACATCTCGCAAACTGCTCTCGAAGAGGCGTTCGCCGCCAAGCTGAACTTCGGCCGCAGGGATGGGCTCGAACTTTCGATTGTTACCCAATTCTGCTTCCAGGCCGGGCCCATCGTGAGCTGGTTAGAGCACATTCGGGCCCGCGGCATTGACAATCCCGTGCGCGTTGGCCTGGCTGGGCCTGCTTCGTTGGTGACGCTCGCCCACTACGCGGTGCGCTGCGGAATCGGAAACTCGCTGCACGTCCTGCGAGAACATCCTGCCTTCGCTCAACTTCTCACCGCCAGTGGGCCCGCGCCCATCATTCAGGGCATCGCCGACGCCGCGCCGGCAACCAGCAGTAGCCTGCCGCTCGGCATTACGGGCCTGCATTTCTTTGCTTTTGGCAGCGTCAATAAGACGATCGACTGGATTAACGCCGAGCGGGTCCACTAGTCGAGACGGCTTCGACCGTGCGCCAGCCTGAAGCGTAGGTTTCCCGCACGACCTTGGAGTAAGGTGCCGGGCTAACCAGCGCCCGAATTTCGGTCTGCTGGTGACGTTCCACCGTGGCTTTCTGCGAACCGCCGCCGGCTTCGCCCCACAGGATCCGAACTTCGCTGCCGATGGCGACATCCGGGTCGACAACTCCCAGCGACAGCATGGAGCGCTCGTTGTAGCTGTAACCGCCAAACATCGAAAAGCCGATGGTCTTTCCGCCTCGGAGCACGGCGTCGTACGAAGCCGAGGCGTAGTTGGCCAGCGGCAGATCGATGTACTTGTAGTGATCTCCCGGCTCTAACATTGACGACCACACCTTCCTGACATCTTCTCGATCCCAGGCAAACGTGACCTTCTTCCGTTGTGGGGTGCCGGCCATTTTCTCGAGTGCTTCGCGGCCGATGAAGTCGTGATCGAATTTGATAAATGGCCCATAACCCAAAGCGTAGGGTGTCAGATAGTAGTCCGCGATATTGCCGGACTCGAAGCTGCCGCCGAGCGACCCCGTTCCCTCATAGCTCGTGGCGGGCAGCCACTGCCGATAGGCCTTCATCTTCTCGCCGCTGTAAACCGCGGGCAGAGGTGACGGAATCCATCCTGACTCGAGTGTGTTGGTGGCGTACGCTCGGGCGCCAACCTCCCGCAGGCCAAAATCCTTGCCGGCCTCGACAATTGCCTCCCGGATCTCCTCCCGCTCTTCATACGGTCCCCAAACCTCTAATCCGGGAGCTCCCGCCATGCCATGACGCAGGGCACGGACCTTGCGGCCGGCGATCGTGATGACGTCCATGGTGAAGAACTTGATGTCGGGGACCGGCCCGCCATTCAGCTTGGCGAGGATCTGCGGCGCCTTGGGACCCTGAATCTGATAGCGGTAACAGGTACGAACCACCGCCTTTCCCTTGGGGTTAGACGGCGAACGATCATCCTTTTCGATCGTGACGTTGAATCCTGCGGTTTCGGCATGGAACTGAATCCAATTGGCCGCGGGCGCCCGGCCGACGAAGACCAGCCGCTGTTCCTCGAGGTGAAAAAGAATGCCATCGCCGATCACAAAGCCGTCGTAGCTGCAGGGAGCGAATTGCTTCGCACGGTTGGCCGGGAATGTTCGGAAGCTATTGGTCGCGAGATGGGAGAGCAGCT
>DATJVZ010000171.1:0-17426 GCA_035501575.1 Terriglobales bacterium
AACTCGAAATTAATTTGACCGAAGAGCTGTTTGCCAGCCGCCTGGGAGTGCACACCGTTCTTTTCCGGCCTCCCTACTCGATCGATCAGGAACCCGACACGACCGATCAGGTACGACCGCTGAAGACGGCACAAGACATGGGCTACATTGTGGTGGGCGACAAGATCGATCCCAACGATTGGCAAGAAAATCCCCGCCCCAAGGCCGCGGAAATTACCGATCGGGTGCTTGCGCATCTGCCGCCCTGCGGCAGCGACACTCGCTTCTGTGGAAGCATCATCCTGTTGCACGACGGAGGCGGGGACCGCCGGCAAACCGTGGCGGCCCTGCCGGCGATTATTGAAGGCATCCGCGCCAAAGGGCTCACCATCGTCCCCCTCCATCAGTTGATTGGAAAAACCATGGCCGACGTGATGCCGGCTCTGCCGGCCAACCAGCGCTGGGCGGCGCGCGTCGATTGGATCGGTTTTGCGCTGTGGACCTTTGTCAGCAAGGGCATTGCCTGGGTCTTCTTCCTCGGCGACTTGCTGATGACCGGGCGCTTGCTGTTTGTGGGCGCGTTTGCCATTTATGACCGCTTGCGACAGCGGCCGTTGCTTGAATCGGCACAGGCTGCCTATTACCGGCCGGCCGTGGCGGTTCTGATCCCCGCCTACAACGAAGAGAAAGTGATCGAACGCACGGTGCGCGCCGCTCTCGCTTCCGACTACCCCGAGTTGCGGGTCATTGTGATCGATGACGGATCGAGGGACGGGACTCTCGAAGTGGCGTGTAGCGCTTTTGCTCGCGAACGCGACTCCGGTCGCGTCCTGGTTCTGACGAAAGCCAATGCGGGCAAAGCGGAGGCCTTGAATTTCGGGCTGGAGCATTTGCAGGACGAGGAAATTTTCGTCGGCATCGACGCCGACACCGTGGTCGCTCCGGAAGCCATTTCTCGGCTCGTCCCGCATTTTCTCGATCCCAAGGTAGCCGCCGTGGCGGGCAACGTCAAAGTGGGCAACCGTGTGAACTTGTGGACGCGCTGGCAAGCTCTCGAGTACATCACCAGCCAGAATTTCGAGCGCCGGGCGCTGAACACCTTAGGAGTCGTCAGCGTGGTGCCCGGGGCGATCGGGGCGTGGAGAACATCCGCGGTGCGCGAGGTAGGAGGCTACCACAGCGATACCGTCGCCGAAGATGCCGATCTGACCATGGCACTGTTGCGGCGTGGATACCGGACAGAATACGAAGATATGGCACTGGCCTATACCGAGGCCCCGACCGATGCCAATGGGCTCATGCGGCAACGCTTCCGCTGGTCCTTCGGCATTCTGCAGTCGGTCTGGAAGCATCGCGGCGTGTTTGCCCGGCGGGGTGCGCTCGGCTGGGTAGCTTTGCCGAATATTGTGATCTTCCAGATCTTGTTGCCCTTGGTTTCCCCGTTCATCGATCTCATGTTCGGGGTCGGTGCCGTGTGGTATTTCGTGCAGAAGCATTTTCACCCGGACTCGACCGACCCCGCCGACTTCCGACGGCTGGTGTTGTTCTTTGCCGCTTTCCTGATCATTGATTTTGTGATCTCGGCCATCGCGTTTGCTCTCGAGCGTCGCCAGCCGGAGGCCCGGGAAGATGCCTGGCTGCTCAGCCAGGTGTGGCTTCAGCGGTTTGCCTATCGCCAGTTGTTCTCGGTTGTTCTGGGCAAGACGCTGAAACGGGCGATTGAAGGCCAGCGCTTCTCCTGGGACAAACTCGAACGTACGGCTGCCGTAAGCTACCGGCCAGCCGAGAGCCGGGAATCGGTGAACGTCCGCGAGTAAGGCGCCGGCATCGAAAGGCCAGGGTGCTACAATGAGTGCGCTGCTTTCCCCGCAACATCCCTAGCGCGCGGAGGTATACCTATGGCAACCACTGAAGCTTCCGTCCGTCCCGAAACTCGCCGGCACGAGGGCCGCTTCAAGAACGAACCGGTGGTCGACTTCAGCCAGGCAGAGAACGCGCGCAAAATGCGCGACGCCATCGAGAAAGTGTCCGGCCAATTGGGCCGAGAGTACGATCTGCGCATCGGCGGCAAACGCATCCGAACCGAGGGCAAAATCAAGTCTCTTAACCCGGCTCGGCCGTCGCAGGTCGTGGGGGTGCACTCCAAGGCAGGCAAGGAACATGTCGAGGCGGCGATCGAAGCGGCAGACAAGGCCTTTCGTTCCTGGAGCCGCACTCCGGTCGAGGAGCGGGCCGGCTTGTTGTTTCGGGTCGGCGATCTCCTGCGCGAGCGAAAGTTCGAGTTCATGGCGTGGCTCGTCTTCGAAGTGAGCAAGAACTGGGCGGAGGCCGACGGCGACATCGGCGAGACCATCGATTTTTGCGAGTACTACGGCCGTGAGGCTTTGCGGTTTTCCAAGATTCAGACCGATGTGCAGCTCCCCGGCGAGCGGGACCGGCTGGTGTATGTTCCCTTAGGCATTGGGGCGGTGATTCCGCCTTGGAACTTTCCCTGCGCGATCATGGCGGGCCTGACCCTGGCTTCGATCGTCTCCGGAAACACGGTGATTCTCAAGCCCTCGAGCGATGCGCCAACGGTGGCGGCGAAATTTGTCGAGTTGCTCGAAGAGGCCGGGCTGCCCGAGGGAGTGGTGAACTTCTGCCCGGGATCGGGTGCGACCTTCGGAAACGCAGTCGTATCTCATCCGAAGACCCGTTACATCGCGTTCACCGGTTCGCGGGAAGTCGGCTTGGATATCAACCAGCGGGCGGCGGAAATGGCTCCCGGACAGGTTTGGATCAAGCGCACGATTCTCGAAATGGGCGGCAAGGACGCGATCATTGTTGACGCCGAAGCCGATCTGGACGCCGCGGTCGAGGGCGTCGCACAGGCTGCCTTCGGCTTCCAAGGGCAGAAGTGCTCCGCCTGCTCGCGGGCCATCGTCGATGAGCGGGTCTACGATCGATTTCTCGAACGTCTGAAGGCTCGGGTGGAGAAGATCTCGATTGGCGATCCGGCGGAAAACGCCAGTATGGGAGCGGTGATCAATGAAGCCGCCATGCAATCGATTCTCAGCTACATCGAATACGGCAAGAAAAGCGGACGACTCGTCACCGGAGGCGGAAGGGCCAAGCAAGCCGGCGAAGGCTATTTCCTCCAGCCCACGGTGATTGCCGACATCGAGCCCAAGTCCAAGCTCGAGCAGGAAGAGATTTTCGGGCCCGTGCTCGCGGTCATCAAAGCCAGAAACTACGATCATGCGCTCGAGATCGCCAACGACACCGAGTTCGGATTGACCGGAGCCGTTTATAGTCGCTCGCGCGACAAGATCGAGCGCGCCCAGCAGGAATTCCACGTGGGTAACTTATACATCAATCGCAAATGCACCGGAGCGATGGTGGGTGCTCATCCCTTTGGCGGATTCAACATGTCAGGAACAGATTCGAAGTCGGGCGGCCCCGATTATCTCAGCCTGTTCACCCAAGCCAAGTCGATTGCGGAGAAAATCACTTAAGGTTCCCGCGGACCGGCGCAAAGATAAGCGAAGTTCCTGCTCCCGGTTGCCCCCTGGCCAAAATCTCTACGAAGGCACGGCTTGTCCGGCTTGGGGCTGCGCGGCTGCCGTAGCCGCTGCAGCTTCGTTCAGGATGCGGTGATGGATGGTGAACAGGGCCAATTCCAGCCGGTCGGAAACGCCAATCTTGTCGTATACGTTACGTAAATAATTCTTGATGACCTGCTCGGTTGTCCCCAGCTGGGCGGCGATTTCTTTGTTCTTATAGCCTTGTACGATCAAGGCGACAATGCGCAGCTCTTTGGCCGTGAGACGGTCGCGAACCCGCAAACCCACAATATCGTTTTCGGTGAGTTCGCTCGGCACGGCGATGTCCTGCACCCAGGTTTCTCCGCGTGCTACTTTGCGCACACAATCCACCAGGGCGGAGCTGGTCACGTTGCGATAGACCACGCCATGCGCGCCCACCCCCATGTAGCGTTGCGCGCTTTCGCCGGTATCGGCGAGCACAACCACCCGCGTCTTTACTTTGTTGGCGGCCTGCAACACGGCGTTAAAGTCGGCATGAAATCCGCCGGCTACAATCAGCACTGCGGCGCGAAACTTGTCCACGGCCATGAACATCTGTTCGGCCGTCTGGGCCTGCGCCACAATACGCATCTCATCTTCCACCGCCAGCACCTTCGCGATTCCCGCGCGGAAGATCGCCTGATTGTCGGCCAGAATGAGTTTCAGCATGGCGTCGTCACCTCAATCTTGTCTGTGGCACCGGTCCGGCACCGGGGGAGCAATCCGACCGGTCCTATTCCATTCGCGGGCAGCGCGACCGCTCCTAGGTCGCGGAAAAGACAGAAAATTGTGCTTATTCTCGGCGGACGAAATCATAGGAATCGATCACGCAGGCCACGCCGCGCGCCTGTTTCGGGTTGTTCGTTACCGGTTCGTCGGTACGCACCACACGCCCGCGGCACTGCACGATGACTGGTTCCTTCGCGCCCGTTACCTCGGGTGGAAGAACGATTTCAAACTCGACATTAGATCCGACTTCCAAGGTCGCGTCGGCGCGCATATAGACTCCCGCTGCGCTCAAATTTCCCGTTACTCCGGAGTGTTGCGCACCCTCTTCCGCCTTGTGAATCTTAATTGGTAATTCCAGAGGGAAGCGTTTTCCCGTCCGTGATTCGGACACAAGCCCTCCTCGCTTCTGGCCATTCGTCTCCCTGAAAGCCAGCTCCATCCCACATCTCCTAATTTGGAGGTTTTTCTACTAACCTGCCCTTATATCATGGAAACCACTCCCCCACAAAGCACGATTCAGGCCCAACCTGGCCGAAAACGGTAGCAACTAGATTCCCCATGTCTAGGGGTTGGAACCGGCGAAGTTCATGCTCTGGCCGCCCGGATCCCCGCCGGCCACTTTTCTCGATCGAACCAGGGTACCCATCCCTTTTCGTCCGCAGTTGCCTGCTCACTAGGCTGTCTTCAGCCGATTCCACGGCAGGGAGGGTAACCCATGTCTGTCAAACAAACCGCCTCCTCGACGACTTGCGGGTTGGACTCGGGAGGGATAAATTCTGAGTGCCGAGGCGCAGCTACCAGGTCAAGGAGTGCACGGGGATGATCGCAAGCAGCCGCATCTCTCGCATTTGCCGTTCGATGATTTCTTCCAGCGTTGTGCTGCTCATGGTTTCGATCTCTGGCTCGGCCCAGCAGCCGTCGAGCAGGCCGGCCCCGGGCAATGCGGCTCCCTCGAACGCCAGCCCGGGGACGGACCAAACGAAAGCAGCCAATCCGCGCCCCTCCGGAACTCCACAACTTCTCGAGCAGCTGAATTCCTCATTGGAAGCTCTCGTCGAGAAGGTTTCCCCTGCGGTGGTTCAGGTTCAAGTGACCGGTTACGGCGCGGTCGATGAGAGCAACCATCGCCAAACCGCTCTGGTCGCGCGTCAGCGAGCCATTGGCTCGGGAGTCATCGTCGACCCGAGCGGCTACATCATGACGAACGCGCACGTCGTCGAGGGGGCGCGCCGCATTCGCGTCCTGCTGCCGATGCCTTCCGAGGATGTTGCGCAAGTCCAGCCGGTAGGCAAGGAACGGATCGAAGAGGCGAAGTTGATTGGCGTGCACAAGGAATCGGATCTGGCTCTCATCAAGATCGAAGGGAAAGGCCTAGCCACGCTTTCTCTGGGAAGTGCGCGGCCGGTGCGGCAAGGTCAGCTGGTGTTTGCCATGGGCAGCCCGGAAGGCCTGGAGAATTCAGTCACCATGGGTGTGGTGAGTTCCGTCGGCCGGCAGCCCGATCCTGATAACCCCATGGTGTACATCCAGACCGATGCCCCCATCAACCCGGGCAACAGTGGTGGCCCTCTGGTGGACATGGGCGGATACGTACTCGGAATCAACACCCTGATTCTGTCCCAAGGAGGCGGCAGTGAGGGCTTAGGCTTCGCGATTCCCGCCAGAATCGTACGCTTCGTGTATCAGAGCTTGCGCAAATATGGCCACGTCCACACCATCGAGATCCAGGCAGCCACCCAGGACATCACTCCTGCCTTGGCCGAAGGGCTCGGCCTCTCTCAAAAATTCGGTGTCATCGTGTGCGACGTCACACCCGGAGGTCCCGCCGATTCCGGCGGCCTGCGCATCGGCGACATCGTGGTCAGCGCCGATGGGCGGCCGATCGATACTCTTCCAGCCCTGACCGCCGCCGTGTATCTCCATCCGATCGACGAAGCTCTTAAATTGGGGGTGAAGCGAGGAAGCGAACAGAAGACGCTGCTGATTCCGGTGACCGAGCATCGCGACCCCATGGATAAGCTCATGGACAAGGTCGATCCCGAAAAAAGCCTGGTCGAGCCGCTGGGCATTTTGGCCGTCAACTTGGACGATCAATTCCGATCCGTGTTAGGCGACCTGCGCTTTCCAAACGGAGTGATTGTCATCGCCCGCGCCGCCGAGCTTCTAGGTCCGGATACGGGGCTCAAAACCGGTGACGTGATCCACAGCGTGAACACCAAGCCCATCGATTCCGTCGAGCAATTGCGTGCTCTGCTCAAAACTCTTAGTCCGAATTCCCCGTTGGTTCTGCAGATAGAGCGCGACGGCAAGCTCGTGTGGTTGGCATTCGAAATGTAGAGAGCGAGCCCGAGCGATCTTTCGCGTTTTGATTCTGCGCCACGCCGCCAGAGAAATTCGATCCCTGTCCTCAGAACTTGACGGCGACCGGCTCGCGGTCGGCGCCAGCGATTTCAAAGAACTGGCGTTGGGCAAAGCCAAAGGTTCCGGCAACGATGTTGGTGGGGAGGGACTGAATCCTGGTATTCAGATCCCGAACGACAGTGTTGTAGTATCGGCGGGCATTCTGGATGCCGTCCTCGGTCTGGTTCAACGAAGCTTGTAGCTCTCGGAATTCCTGGTTCGCCTTGAGCTCCGGATAGCCTTCCGCCACTGCCAGCAAACTCTTGACCGCCCCCGTGAGCTGATTTTCCGCTTGCGCTCGATCCGCCGGCGTGGTCGCCGCGATCGCCTGGGAGCGATATTTTCGAATATTCTCGAACGTAGTTTTTTCGTGGGGGGCATAGCCTTTCACGGTCTCGACCAGATTGGGAATCAGATCGTGACGGCGTTCGAGTTGTACGTCAATGTCGGACCACGCCGAGTCCGCCCTCACTCGCAAGCGAACCAGCCGGTTGTACATCCCCATGAGCAGGAAGCCGACCACCACGACAAGGCCCAAGATGACCCAGCCCACCATTTTCAGTCTTCCTTTCTCCCCAGTAGAATCAAAGGGACGGTACCATACGCCCCCAACAGCCAGCAATACGCGGCACGCGTCTCAGGTACGCCTGGCTGAGGGTTTGGCGAAAGTAACTTACCCAGCTCGATTGACGATTGGCAGGGGAAACGGCAAGTCGTATTGTAGGTATAGGACCGATCTGCGCCATGAAACGTCTCGCCAAGTATTTTCCATTCCTCGCCTACCAGGTCATCTGTTTGCTGCTGGGGGCGGGATTAGGGTTTGCGCAGATATGTTCGACCGCAAGCGAGATGAGCGAGTCGTCGCGGAGCGCGCTCGAGAACGCCGCGAAACGTTACTTCGATATGGCGGCTCGGGGCGACAGTGCCTCACTCAAGCAAAATACCATTCCTAGTCTGGCCAGCCAATTCAGCGGAATCGAAGCTGCCGTGAAAGACAATCAGTCGAGTCTTTCGGGAGCGTCCGCTACCCCGCGCCCGCCTTTCCTACTCAAGGAAGACGAGAAGCCTTCCGAGGCGCGGGGGGAGTTTCTCTGCGGCGTCTTCGGCCCGAGCGGCCAGACGGCAAACAGCACTGAGTTCATCATCCCGAACTTGTCGGCCGGCAACTACGGCATTGTTATCCTTGACGTCAACGGGGCCAACGGACCGCGCACGGTTGCTTTCGTACTCGAACAACAGGCAAGCGATTGGAAGATGGGTGGCTTTTACGTGAAGAATCCCCAGGTCAAGGGGCATGATGGGCATTGGTTCGCCGACCAAGCCCGTGCCTTCAAGGCCAAGGGCCAGAATCGTAATGCCTGGTTTTACTATCTCGAAGCGCGAGAGTTGCTGGTTCCGGTCCCGTTCATGTCCACCCAGCTGACGGATCAGCTCTATGACGAGTCCGAGGCCCTGAAGCCCGCGGACCTGCCGGTCGACGGACATGAGATCGATCTGGCCGCCGGGGCAAAGAGCTACCGGCTCACTACCATGTTTCCACTTCCCGTCGGCCAGGATCTGGAGTTGGTGGTGAAGTATCAGTCGAAGGACGTGTCCGACAACGCCAAAACCTTCCAGGAAAATATGGTGGTGATGCGGGCGCTGGTGTCGAAATTCCCGGAATTCCGCCAGGCCTTTGACGGACTGGTGGCCCGCGCGGTCGAGCCCTCGGGAAAAGATTACGGTTCGCTATTAGCGATCAAAGACCTTCCATGACCAAGCTCGGCTAGCGCTTGCGGTGATCCGGCTCTATGCGCTGGTTTTTGATGGAATCTGGTCGTTTAAGGTGCACTGTTTCGCGCTCTTGTCTGGCCGCAAGCGCACGAAGACGGGGGCGCGCAACTTGACGCCGCCCTCTCGGGTTTCGTGCGTCCACTCGGTAAATTTGACTTCGACCACGCGCTCTGGCTTCACCCAGTGGACGTTCCGCCCCTCGACAGGCCCCGCGAAGGGATCGTGATCGGTAGCGAGGGGTTGGAGCACCGCTTGGACCTCGTCGAGTGAGCGATGGTCGAACCCCGAGCCCACATTTCCCACGTGGATGAGCTGTTTTTTCTGGTTGTAAAGCCCCAGAACCAGCGAACCAAAATTCACTCGGCTGCCCTCTGGGTCGGTGTATCCACCGATGACGCACTCAATGGTCTTGGTGACTTTGATTTTCAGCCATTCCCGGCTGCGCCGTTCCTCGTAGAAGCTTCGCCGCCTTTTGCCGAGAATGCCTTCGAGCCCTTGCTGTTCGGCGGCTTGAAATAAGGCAATGCCCCGCTCTCGAAAGTGCTCGGAATAGCGGACGATCTCTGTGGTCGAAAGAATACGTTCGAGAACCTGCTTGCGGGTTTCGAGCCCCACCCGGCGGAGATCGTAGCCATCGAGGTATATGAGATCAAAAACGTAGTAGGTGATGGCCACGTCGGAGCGTCCCGCGGTTCTCCGCCCCCGCTCGCGGAAACCGGTGCGCTGCTGCATGAGGCTGAACGAAGCACGACCTTTCTCGTCGAGCGCAACAATTTCCCCGTCCAAAATGGCGCTGTCGGCTTGGACCGCGTGGGGTAGTTCTTCGAACTCGGGAAATTGGCTGGTGAAATCGTTCTGATTGCGCGAGAGCAAACGCAATTTTCCCTGCTCGATAAACGAGAGAGCGCGATAACCGTCCCACTTGATTTCGAACAACCAATCGGGATCTTCGAAGGGCTCGTCGATCGGCGTGGCCAGCATAGGATGGACTGTCGTCGGCATCTTACTGGCCACGGCTCCCTCGAGGGCCGCAACCTCGGAAGATCGGGAGTCAGGCTTAACCTTTGCCTTCGGCGCGGGGCTTGCGGCTCGAACCTCGGGCGCCGTTAGGCTTTTTTTTTAGCCGGCGCCTCTTTGGATTTCGGGCCGGCTTTTCTTTTTTGGAGTTTTGCCAGAGTTTCCGCTAGCCAAGGCGCCTTCAATTTTCCGCGCGAGGCTTTACGATCGCTCTCCCAGGCTGCGGCTTTCTCGTCGCCCGCGATTTCAGCCATGGTTTTCTGGCTCAACACGGAGGTTTCGTACGCTTCAATATCGAAACCCGGAACGGCGTAATCGTCCTGTTTCTTGATCATGAGCCATTCCGTTCCCTTGCTTCCGGCTCGGCGCGACTTGATATGGACGAGCGCGAAATCTCCCTTGAGTCGTTCGCCATGGAGGCGAAATTTTAGGTCACCCTTTTCGAGCATTGCCGAAGCTTCGGCGTCGGTGCCGGGGACGAACTTGCCGCGGACCGGCTGGGGCGAAAGCGGCTCCCATTTGCCCACGTCCCAAACCATCACTGTGCCGGCGCCATAGTTGCCTTCCGGAATGATGCCTTCAAAGTCGAAATACGATACCGGATGATCCTCCACCTGCATGGCCAGTCGCTTGTCGGAGGGGTCAAGCGAAGGCCCCTTGGGGACGGCCCAGGACTTGAGCACCCCATCCATCTCCAGACGGAAGTCGTAGTGCAGCCGCGTGGCCCGGTGCTTCTGCACTACGAAACGGTGCTTCGAGTGCGGGCTCAGCTCGGGCGGCGGCTCGGGAGTTTCGGCGAAGCGACGTTTTCGCTTGTATTCCTCTAACGCCATAGAACCATTAAACCACTCCGGGCATGAGATTACTGAAAAAGGACGTGCCGGGTGGGCGGAAACGGCCTGCGAAAGGGAAAGGCTTGAGCGAATTCGATTACAATTCCCGGTGCTCATGAGACGGGAGTATCCAGATTCTCCCCTGGTTGGGGTGGGCGCCATCATCGTCGAAGACGAGCGGGTGCTGCTGGTGAAGCGAGGCCATCCTCCCCTGTTGGGAGAGTGGTCGATCCCTGGAGGGGTTCTCGAATTAGGCGAAGCGCTCGAGGAAGCGGTTGTGCGCGAAGCCTGGGAGGAGACCGGTTTAACGGTTGAAACCGCTGGTTTGTTGGGTGTTTATAACCGGGTTTTGCGCGACTCCGACGAGCGCACTCTCTATCACTACGTCCTGGTCGACTATCTCTGCCACCGGGTCTCAGGAGAGCCGCAGGCGGCGGGCGATGCCGCTGAAGTGCGCTGGTTCAGCCAGGAAGAGATCGCTCAACTGTCGTTGCCGCAGGACACAGCGGCGGTCATCAAGCTCGGATTCGAAAAGCGGAAGGCGCATCGCGAGTCTAGCGGAGATGGCTGAAAAGGAAGCGGCCCGCGTCATCAACACGGGCCGCTCCGGTGGACTGTTAGGATTGACCAAGAGGTGGTCACTCTACGTGGCCTCCCAGGCAACTCCGGGCTCCGACGCGACCTGAACGCCGGACGGAATCGAATCCAAACTCACCGGTAGTGTGCGGGCTGTAGCTTCGGCGCTCCTGCCCCGAAGCCCCGCTTAGAGCAACCAGCCCTAAGTCTCAGCCACCTCACCTGGTCTTTGGGAACATCTATTACAATCAGAACTTGTCATCAGACCACCTCCTTTCCGGTGTAATTGCAGATTACCGGAAAACATACCCTGGAGCAAATTGCCTATTGTCCTAAACCTGTTCGGATGACTTTACCGAACCATGGAAGTCAATGACGGCGACATTCGACGGGGAAGCCCCAGCCGAGAACCTAGGGGAAGAATGGCGGGCCGGTTCGCAATTTACCTTGGGAACGAGGCTGGTGGATTACTGCCGGATGCTGATTCCTCCGCTCGAACCGTTGGTGCAATGACCTTTCGTACTCTGCCCCGGCTCCTCAAATCCCCCTAGACTTTAAGCTTCCGCCTAGATTTCCCCAGAGCTTGGGCTCGTAGGTAAGTGCTTGCTGGGTCAGCCTTTCCATTGATACGCGTCAGGTTGCGGCAGGCCGATATGAGCCAGCACGCGATAGGCGAATTGGCGTGCCATAGCATCAATGTTGTGGGGGTGATCATAGAACGACGGGATTAGGGGAAAGATGGTCGCTCCGGCATCGGCGGCCCGCAACATATTGCGGAGATGGATCTTGTTGAGAGGCGTCTCCCGCAGGCAAAGGACCAGCGGGTGCTTCTCTTTAACCGTAACGTCGGCGGCGCGCTCGATTAGATGTGTGCCGACGCCATTGGCGATGCGGCCAAGTGTTCCCACGCTGCAGGGGATCACCACCATGGCGTCCGCGGGGTAGGAACCGCTCGCGACCCTAGCGCCAATGTCGGCATTGGCCAGCTGCTGAATCTTCGGCGAGTTCTTGCCAATAATCTGGCGGATGAGCTGGCTCCGGCCCTCGAGCTTGAGCTCTTCGGCCATGACGCGAAGCGCGCTATCGGAGGCGATGAAGTTGACGGTCCGTATGCGCCGATCACGTTCGAGGGTGAGCAGCAGATGTTTGAGGAATAGCGATCCGCTTGCGCCAGTGGTCGCAACCGTCAGGTTTTCGGGTGGAAGGTTGGGCAAACGAACTCCTGGCGAGTTCTGAGCATAGGGTGCGCTTGCCACGGAGTCAAGCCGGGCAGTGATCGTCGGGAGATTCCCAACCGGCCACGAGCAGGACCGAACGTCGAGTTTATGGCTGTACGTACTACCGTCGGGCTTCGACGCAACGCTGCCCAGTTGCATGCGCTGGCAGGCGTGGAACGCGAGCTTCGCGCCACCGACGGCACCGGCAGAACAAAATATCTCAAAGACTTTACCAAGGCCTTCAGTTCCTACCAGGCTGTGTTCGATCATGAACAACTAATGGCAGAGGTTCGACGGGCTGACATTATTTTGATGGGCGACTATCACGCGCTCCCAGCCGCGCAGAAGTTTGCTGCCGGTCTCATCGAAGAGCGGGCCGGCGATCGTCCCGTGGTGCTGGGAGTCGAAGCCATTTTTTCCCACCACCAGCACGTGCTTGACGAATGGTGGCGGCGCGAGATTGACGACCACGAGCTGCGGGAACGAATCCGCTTCACCGCCGACTGGGGATACGATTGGTCGCCCTTCTACGAGCTTCTGGTCACAGCCCGCGAGCACGGCGAAGGCGTTTATGGCGTGGACTGCATGCCGCGGGAGGACATGCGAAGGATCGGAACCCGCGACCGCCATGCCGCGGAGAAACTCGCTGAAATTCGCCAACGCCATCCTCACGCCGCCATTTTTATTCTATTTGGCGAGTCCCACCTTTCCCCCGGGCATCTCCCCCGCTGGTTACACGAGCGCTTGCCGGGCAATCGCGTGCTCACCGTCCTGCAAAACATCGATGCCCTGTACTGGCAGGCAACCCGCGAACGGCAGGATCGGGTCGAGGCCGTGCAGGTGAATGAGGACGTAGTTTGTGTTTTCAACTCGACGCCCCTCGAGAAATACGAAAGCTATCGTCTCTATTTGTCACGCTGTCAAGGAGAGGCGGGCCAACAGGACGCGGTACCTACAATTTACAATTTAGTCGAGAGCTTGTCCTGTTTCCTCGGCATCAACCGCTACTCCTCGCAAAACAGCACACAGCCGAGATTCTTGGTGGATCTGCTCCCCGAAGTGTATTGTGGCTCCTCCGATGCGCGCTTGCGCCAATTGTTGACCCGCGCGCGCTACGACCCCAAGAAAATCGAAAGCATGCTGGCGAAGGTGGAGACGCGGGGCAGCGTGTATCTACCCTCCGTCAATGCAATTTATCTGCGCCAGTTTCAGATGTCCTACACGGCGGAAGAGGTGGCCCGGTTCCTGCATCACGCTTGTCGCGGGTTGCCGCTGCGCCGGCATGCCTGGTTTCCCTCGACCGGGGACGCGCGAGACAGGTTCTTTGCCCGCACGGTCGAACACGCTCTCGCCTACCTCGGATCCTGCGTGATGTATCCGGCGCGGCCCTCCGAGGATGGCGCAGGGGATGAGGTCTTGTCGCAACGGCTGTGCCAAAAATGGGCGGAACATGCGGTATCGAACGATAGGAAGAAATTTGATGACACGGCCCAAAAGCTGGGCTACCTCGTGGGCCGCGAGCTCTACGCTGCTTATCTTCGCGGCTCGGTCAGCTGTACCACACTGCGCCACCTATTCCTTTCCCGCCTGGAAGGACCCGGCGAAGCCGGACGCATCTTGAACGAAATACTCCGCCGGACGCGCGGCGGAGGGAAAAAACCGTGCGCATCGGTGCGCAGCTAGCAACCACGCCAAATACGGGGAAGACCACGCACCTGGCTTGGCCTCGATCCCCAGCTCCGCCCACGATGCTAATCTAGTCGGGAAACATCCGGCCGCAAGCCCACCGCCGGCGATTGCCGTGAACGCTGAATCGATTCGAAAGTTATTTCGACAGGTTCGCTCGGGGAAGCTATCTCCGGACGAGGCCGTGCAGCAGCTGCGTCATCTGCCGTTTGAAGATCTGGGTTTTGCCAAGCTCGATCACCATCGTGCGCTGCGGTCCGGAATGTCAGAAGTAATCTTTGGTCAAGGGAAGACCCCCGCACAGCTGGCCAAGATCTTCCTAACATTGGCGCAGCAGCCAGGCAACGTTTTAGCCACACGGGCCACTCGCCAGCAGTTCTCCGCCGTCAAGAAGAAGTTGCGCAAAGCCGAATTCTGCGAGCTGGCGAGAGCCATCGTGTTGCGGCGCGACCCGGCCATCTACGGCAAGGGTACGATCGCCGTCGTCTCCGCGGGCACGAGCGATATTCCCGTGGCCGAGGAAGCGGTCGTCACCGCGGAGATCATGGGCAACCGCGTGGCGCGCCTCTATGATGTGGGAGTCGCCGGCATTCATCGCCTGCTGGCCAACCATGGCACTTTGATGCGCGCGCGGGTGGTGATCGTCTGTGCTGGCATGGAAGGGGCCCTGCCCAGCGTGGTTGGCGGATTGGTGGGCGTTCCCGTCATCGCCGTTCCGACCAGCATCGGTTACGGCGCCGCTTTTCAAGGAGTGGCTGCCCTGCTCGGGATGATGAATGCTTGCGCGTCGAATGTCAGCGTGGTGAACATTGATAACGGCTTCGGCGCTGCCTATGTGGCGTCGCTCATCAATCGCCTGTAGTCCCAGAATGCCGTTCTGCTTGCACAAGCCGCCTGACACCAGCAGGCGAAACCCTCTCGATCAGGCGCGAAAGGATAGAAGAAAAGCGCGGCCGAGGCCGCGCCTGCCTTCGAGTCCGGGCCATTTCAAGAGGTCTTCGCTACCTCCAGGTTATTCTGAACGGTGAAAGCTCCGAAGACCTGGTTCGCGCGAATCCCGGCCACGTTCTTATCCATTTGGTTGGCTACCGTGCCGTACAGGGTCAGATGACCGTTGTCCACCACGATACGGATGGGGCGAGCCGGATCGATCGCGTATCGCTGGAGCACCGGGTCACGATAAATCGCGCGCGCGGCGCGAATCCGGATCTGGTCGTCAAAAATGGAGGTTGGCGCGACTTTGACATCGTCGATCGCATCCTTGACCCCCGGAGTGTTGTTCACCAGCGCCATGGCCGAGTCGCGGTCGTAGGGGGTCCTCACCTCGCCGTTGACGGTGGCCACGCCGTCGACTACCGACACCGTAAGGTAATTGAAAGCGATGTCATAGCCCATGCGGTCGTAGTAGAGTTTGCGGTCGAGTTGCGCGGTGAGCTCGGCGTCCGGTACATCTTTCCCGCCAACCTCGATCAAGTTGCGCACAGCTTGACCCTTGGCTATCTTCGCGGCCTTCTTGGCGGCATCGAGTTTTTGTTGGTTAAGTTCAACCCGGCCCGTCAGGGTGACGATTCCATCTTCCACCGACGCCTGGACCTGACCGAACTGCTTGCTTCTGGCAAACTGCTCCGTAGCCTTCAACTGCATTGATCGATCGCGTTGTGCTGAAGGGGTGGTATCTGCCCTTAATCCTGCCCTCAAGGTGCTCACCGCCAGCACCAAACCCAAAATCCGAATGACTGTCTTCATAACTGCCTCCGATCCTCTAGAAGAAGGAAACCCGCCACGGTCAAAAAAGTTTTCTAACCGGTTGGTTAATTTGGGGAGAGGAGGGCCGAAAAGCCCGCGGGGCGCCGTCGTTTTCCCTCGTCGGCGGCGGTCGGAGCGACCAGAACCGGCCGATTAGGTTTGTAGCAGCAACACGATACAATAAGAAGCGAGCGGAGTGACCGTCACCCCGAAACACCCAGGCGGCCCGCAAAGGATGCATGTTCGAAGTTAGCGTTGAAGACTCATTTGCTGCGGGACATTTTCTCCGCAGTTACCAAGGAAAATGCGAGAAACCGCATGGCCATAACTATAAGGTGCGAGTCACTTTGGCGGGAGAAGAGCTAGACAAGGCCGGACTGCTCGTCGATTTTAAAGACTTGCGCGAAGCCATGCGGCACGTGATTGAGCGTCTGGACCACCAGATGATCAACGAAGTGGCACCCTTTACCACCGTGAATCCTTCGGCAGAGAACCTGGCCAGATATTTTTACGACGAGGTTCATCAAAGGCTCGAAGGTATGAGCGGCGGGCGGGTCCGCATCAAGAACGTGACCGTCTTCGAGACGGAGAGTACGACGGCGACCTATTCGGACTAGTCGGCTTCGCTAGTCTCAGCCAAATCGCTACCCGCGGGCGACTGAACGCCAGGGGCTGACGGCTGCCCTATGCAGATCACCGAAATTTACAAGTCGATCCAAGGGGAGTCCACCTTCGCCGGTCTCCCCTGCGTTTTCATCCGTCTGACCGGATGCAACCTTCGCTGTTCCTGGTGCGACAGCGAGTACACGTTCAGCGGCGGACATCGCATGAGCGTCGAAGAGGTACTCGCGGAAGTCGAACGATTGAGCCCGGGTGGCGGCCTGGTTGAAATTACTGGTGGCGAGCCCATGCTCCAGGAACGCGAGCTGTTGGCGACGATGAAGCGCTTGCTTGAGGACGGTTACACGGTGCTGCTCGAAACCAGCGGCGAACGTCCCCTCGAACACGTTCCCCAGCAAGTGGTGAAGGTGGTGGATGTAAAGTGCCCCAACTCCGGCGCGCCCGACACCTTTCGCATCGAGAATCTCGAGGTTTTGACGGGGAGAGATGAAGTGAAGTTCGTGCTCAGCGATCGCAGCGATTATGAGTTCGCCCGCGATTTCGTGAGCCGACACCGGCTGGCGGAGCGGGTGAACGCCGTGCTGTTTTCTCCCGCATTCCGTAAGGCTGCCGGCGGAACCAGAGACGCGTCCCATTGCCTGCTCGACCCGCGGGAACTGGCCGAGTGGATGGTGGCGGATGACGTTCCCGCTCGCCTTGGGTTGCAGATTCATAAGTTCATTTGGGATCCGGCAATGAAGGGAGTATGAGCGAGGGGCTGGCGGCGGGCGAGTGGCCTTTCGAATGGCAGCGATGAAACAAGGTTCTGTGGTCTTGCTCAGCGGGGGGATGGATTCTTGTGTTTGTGCCGCGCTAGCGGTGCGGGATTCCAATGCGGCCGCCCTCCACATCAGCTATGGGCAACGGACCGAAGGGCGGGAGCGCCGATCCTTCTTGGCCATTTGCGAGCGTCTGGGTATTCACCAGAGGCTGATCGTGCGCAACGAGGCCCTGCGGGCCATCGGTGGATCCGCACTCACAGATGGGAGCATCCCGGTTCCCGAGTCCGGCCAAATCGGCCAAGGGATTCCCGTCACCTATGTGCCCTTTCGCAATGCCCATTTTCTCTCCGTAGCCGTGAGCTGGGCCGAGGTCCTCACGGCCTCCAAGGTCTATATCGGCGCGGTCGAACAGGATAGCTCAGGGTACCCCGACTGCCGTCCGGCGTACTATCAGGCTTTCAACGAGGTGGTAAAGACGGGCACCAAAGATGGTAGGATTCAAATCGTCACTCCCTTGATCGGCCT
>DATJVZ010000172.1:0-2787 GCA_035501575.1 Terriglobales bacterium
ACTGTTTCACAGGCACGGAAACCGGGGCGGCGGTCTCATGGAGGTAAAGCTGCACGGTTTCCGTACCCGCGCGCTCGCCCGTGTTTTTCACCTGCATGCTCACGTGCGCCGTGCCACCAGGGCGGATCTCCGCCGGCTCGATGCGCAGGTTGCCGTACTCGTAATTCGTATAGCTCAGGCCGTAGCCAAATGGGTAAAGCGGTGTGGCGGGCATATCTACATAACCGCGCTTTTCTCGGTGTATCCAATAGGCCTTCGATGGTTTGTAGTTATAATAAGCGGGCAACTGCCCTACATGGCGAGGAATGGTAATCGCCAGACGGCCACTGGGATTATAGTCGCCGAACAGCACGTCGGCCACCGCTTGCCCGCCGCGCTCGCCAGGCCGCCAGGCCTCCACGATCGCCGGCACGTGCTCGGCAGTCCAGCGTGTAGACAGCGGCCTGCCGTTCACCAGGACGACAACGGTTGGTGTGCCCGCCTCATAAACAGCCTTGACCAGGTCCTCCTGAACGCCAGTGAGGTTCAGGCTGGCCACGTCGTGGCCTTCTCCGTCGGTGGGAGGGTCTTTCTCCTCGTCGATGTCATTCTGACCCTGGTTCTCTCCCACCACCACAACCGCGACATCCGCACTTTTTGCTGCGCGAATCGCTTCAGGGAACACACTTTTGTCGTCGCCTAAAACTTCGCAACCCTTCGCCCAAACCACTTTGGTCTGCGGGCCGGCTTTACCTTTGATCCCTTCCAAAATACTGACCACATGCTGCGTGATCTTCTTGGGCGAATAATCCCCAAGCAGGTTCATGAGGTTTTCGGCATCCGGTCCAATCACCGCGATCGACTTCAGGTCCTTCCGGAGCGGCAGCGTATTCTTTTCATTCTTCAGCAGCACGATGCCTTCGCGTCCCGCGCGCAGAGCCAAGTCCTGGTATGGTTGCGAGTGGACGGTTGCCACGGCGTGCTCCACGTCCACGTAAGGGTGTTCGAACAGGCCCAGGCGGAACTTCAACTCCAGGACCCGCCGCACGGCGCGATCAACCAACGCGACCGGCACTCTGCCTTCTTCGACGTTCTCGATCAAAGGGCCCATATAGGCGGGTTCGTAGGTGATATCCAGATCGACTCCGGCTTTCAGGGCCAGCACGCCCGCTTCCTTCTGGGTTGGCACAATATTCTCGTAGATCAGCGTGCCGAAACCGCCGCCTTCGCTCTCCACCACCCCCTGGAACCCGAGTTCCTGCCGCAAGACATCATTCATCCACTTCTCGGACGCATGCGCGGGCACATCCTCTACTTCCGGGTATCCGGCCATCACGCCCAAGCCGCCGGCCTTTGTGATCGCCGCTATCCAGGGAGGCAGAAAATTCTCGCGCAGAGAGCGTTCCGATAATTCAATAGACCCGCGCTCCAGACCTCCGGCGGGCTCGCTCTGAGTGGGGAAATCGGTGAGCACCGCAACGACTTTGTCCGGCGCAGAGATATCAAATCCTTGCGTCGCTCGCACGATCGTCTCGCCGATGCGTGAATAAAGGTACGGATCTTCGGTGTAGGCTTCCTCATTACGCCCCATCCGCGGGTCGCGAAGCAACTCCATAACGAGAGTGGAGAGCATGTGTATGCCGACCGCCCGGGCCTCCGCCGCTGCGGCGGCGTAGACTGCCTTCACCAGGTCGAGATCGAACGAACTGCCGATCGCGAGTCCTTCTGGAAAAATGGTTGCACCGGGAAACATTGCGCCATGCGTGCCCTCTTCATCCTCCAGCAGAGGGATTTTCAGCCGCGTCTCGGTGAGTGCGATCTTCTGCAGTTCGTTGAAGTACCCCGCCTGCTGGCGCGCATCCTTGTGCAGAATCTCATTGGCCAGCGTGAAAAAGCCGCAGCCTGGTCCGATTTCGCGAGTGTAGGTGCCGGCCGCGAACCTCTTGCACGCCTCCGTCTTCGAGGGGATGTCCTTCCCCAATTCATCCACGTAGACGCATGGCAAATTGAGCTGACCGACTTTCTCCTTGAGCGTCATGCGGCTCATCAAATCGTCGACGCGCTCGCCGATGGGCCGTTTCGGATCCAGGTATACCGGCACATCGGCGCCGGCTTGTGCGAAAAGCGCCGAAGAACCGAACAACCAGGTGAACGCCACTGCGGCCAACCACGAGAATGGAACCGCTCGCTTCATTCCTCACCTCCAGACTAACTTGCTTCCACGTCTAGCTTGCCGCGTCCCAGCGCCGCCAACAAAAAGACATACAGAAAGGCTATCAGGTTTATCGCCATTCCCATCCTCAATCCCCAAGCTTGACCAACCACACCCACCAGTCCGCTCAAGATTGCCCCTCCGATGATTGCGGTGCACAGGATACCTGAAATCGTGCCGTGGTTGGCTTCAAAGCTTTGGACCGCCGCACTAAACAGCAGGGTGAATGACGCACACGTAAACAGGCCCGTGAACACAAATGAAATCAAGGCAACGTGACTTGATCCCAGCAGGGCAACTAACAGCGATGCAACGCATAGGCCACTGCAAACTACGAAGATAGCTTTTGGTTTCATAATGTTCATCAAAAGACCGATGATCATCCTTCCAAGTGCTTGTAGCGCCCAGAATAACGCTACGGCCAAGGCTGATGCAGAAGGAAATGCATCATACCAGAATGAATCTTTTGCCCAGATCGAGTCTTGTAATCCCATTTTGTGTACTTGTTCCATGTAAGTGACTATATAAGATGACACCCCTACTTCTCCTCCTACATAAAGAAAAATGCCAAGTGTATAGGTAATAATGATTGGATC
>DATJVZ010000173.1:0-3571 GCA_035501575.1 Terriglobales bacterium
TTTTTGACGGCTGTAAAACGCTTGCTCGTTCTGCCCTTGGTCAACAGCCGCGTCGAACTCCTCACCCAGAGATTCCCGCTATGGTCGGTCAGGATGGCATTCCAAATGTCCTGCGGAACACCGGACTCCGTTCCGAGCACCACCACCTTGTCATGGTCATATCGGCACAGGTCCATGCCGCAGCCAAACCAGACCGCGCCCTCCGGATCGACGTGAACACCATACACCTCGGGGCGTGTGCCGGCGGAGTTTTGCGGATACAACCTCACAGCGCCTCGTTGCGCCTTGCCCATCACCCAGAGGCCCCGGCTCGTGCCCATGTATAGCGAGCCGTGAAGATCGGATGCGAGACTGGACTGGCTCAGAAACGCTACCGGCTCCGGAAGACTCACGGCTCGGAAGCGGTCGCCCTCGAAACGGGCCAGTCCGTCGCGCGTCCCAACCCAGATCGTTCCGTCGCTGGCCTGGTGGAGCGACTCAACCCGGTTCGACGGCAATCCCTGCACGGTGTAGAAGCCTGTGAAGCGCTCCCCGTCATAGCGAAATAGGCCATCTGCAGTCGCAACCCAAACGTACCCTGTCCGATCCTGTAACAGGCTGTGCACATCCAGGCTGATCAACCCTTGGTCATGCGCGTAGTATTTGAAGGCAAAGCGCTGGGCGGGCGCGGAGGCAGGCAAAACAGCCAGGGCTATAAGGATCCAACCCATCTTGTGCCGCAGACCGCTGCGTCGGGAATCATGTGAGCGAGGGTGCATCTATGAGGGCCTGGCGCAGGGCAAGCGGCGCCGCCGAACCCCCCTGGTCCGCCGGTTACCTTTACCCTGAATCCAGTCTAAAATTCCCCTAGACCGCTGGTATAGATATCTTTGGTTAAGATTATCTGAGTCTTGCCCCGGACCCGGCTGCCCTTTCGAGGCTTATTCGATGCCAAGCCGGTAACGGAACTTCGCACGGCTCGCCCCGCGCTGTGGAATCTGCCTCATCGCCAACAGCGCGACAAAAATTTTCTCGTCGCGTCAAATAGGCCAGCGACGAGAGTAAGGGCCCGGCGGGAGCGGTTGGATATACAATCGGTGGCGGCCACAAGCCAAAGCGGAAAAGCTTAGTTGGGGCATTGCCGGGTGTATGAATTCGAACCTACGAAGACTGGCCGCTACCTTCGTACTGACCGTCGGCATCGTCGTTGTCGCGAATGGCCAGGTTGGGAATAACCCGCAACATTTAAAGCCCGTCATACTAAACGTGATCGCCACCGATCGCGCAGGCCATCCCGTGACGGACCTTCAGCCCGGTGACCTCCGGGTCCTGGATGATGGCCAACAGCAGCCAATTGCGTCGCTGCGCCTGAATCCAAGCCATCCGACCCCGATGCTTGTGATCCTGTTTGATCTGTTGGACCTGAACTTCCAGCAAAGCGGATTTGAGGCCGAGCAACTCCGGAAATCCTTCGCAGGTATGACGACTTCCGCCCCGCTCTACCTTTATGTACTGGTGGCAAACGGCAGTTTGTATCCGGTCCATGCGCTCCCGGGCGCCAATGCGCCTCCAACCGCCGACGACGCTGCCTGGATTCAACACGCTAGTCCTCTGCTCAATCAGGCGCTGCGAAAAGTGAATCAGGCGCGAGCCGTCGAGTTCATTGCCCACCCGGAGCAGCGTTTCAGAGTAACCTATTCGGCTTTGGATTCCATGCAGCAGGAGATGTCGCGATTTCCTGGCCGGAAGCAATTGCTATGGATCACCGACGGAATTCCAAGTAGCGTCCGCCTCGTCGGTCAGGGCTGGGTGGACTTGGCGCCGCGCCTGCGGCAACTCGCGGCGCAGTTCAATCGAGGCGGCATTGCGATCTACACACTCGACCCAAGTCTGGCCCTCGCCACTCTGAGCCGCGATGGGCTGGAAGTCCTAACGGCGGCGACCGGCGGCCGCACTCTTGTTAGCAGCGATCTCGGTATGGCGTTGAGGCAGGCGCGGATGGACGCGTCTTCGAGCTACTTCCTCGAATACGGCCCTCCGCTGGCCCAGAATTCGGAAGGTAAGTACCACACGGTGCGCATTACGTGCAATCGCAAAGGGGTCCGGCTCGTCAGCCAGGAGGCCTACTTGGCCGAGGTGGATAGAGCACCTGCGAAGGCCCCGGCGTCGGTTGTGCCTCCAGCCTCTCCGGCCGTCAATCCACGCGCAGTTCCGGCTGCGCCTGTGCGCACGTTCGTGGGTCTTGTGCGTTTCATAGAAAGCCAGAGCATGGTCTTGGAACTGGAGGACACACGCTTCATCGTGGTTGATTTCAACAGGAAACCGCGGGTTAGTCCGCAACCCGGCGACCGTGTCAGCGTGCGCAGCATGGACTATGACGGCCACGGCCTGGTGGCCGACTCCGTAAGCATCATGCGAGCCGCGGCCCAGGCTGATACCACACCGCCCCCGCCGCTGAACCAGCAGGCTGAAGGGGACCCGGTCCTCAGGCAGGCTCGTGAAACGGAAGCGAGCATGGATCGTACTCTCCCAAACTTTCTATCGAGAGAAGTCGTGAAGCGGTACGAGAACTCAGCCCAGCAGAAAGGATGGGAGTTGCAAGATACACTCTCAGCCGAAGTCCTCTACAGCCGCAAAACGGGCGAGACCTATCGCGACATCCGGGTCAACGGCAAGCCAACCCAAAGGAAGTGGCCGGAGCTGGGTGGCGACATTTCGAGTGGAGAGTTCGGCAGCCTGCTCCACAGCCTTCTCGCCAATCAGGATTCAGAGTTCCAGTTTATAAAGGAAGACCGTATCGATGGCGTGGCCGCTCGCGAGTACAGCTTTCGCATCAGCCGCGCACAATCGGACTGGAAGATACTCTCCGATTATCAGTTCATCGTGCCGCAGTACGGTGGCCGGATCTGGTTTGATCGGGCCTCGAATCGCGTCTTGCGAGTCGAGCGAACAGCCGAAGCGATTCCATCTGCCTTCCCCCTGAGCAGCGTGGAAGCCGAGGTGAACTTCGGCCAGGTTCGAATGGGATCGACCTTTCTGCTGCCGGCACACGCCGTGACGCGCGTTTGCATCCGTGATAACCGAAGATGCAGTCGTAAGACCATCGACTTTACCGGCTATCAGCAGTTCACCGGTGAATCGAAGATTACTTTCTAGGCTGGGACGCGGGACCGCCCCGCTTCGCTTGCATTAACGCTCCGAATGTTGTATTCAGAAAAGCGCACCACAGGAATTCTCAAACCAGACCTATATGAGCCAGGACATTGCGGTGGGCATGGTCGGCTACAAGTTCATGGGGAAGGCCCATTCGAACGCCTACCGGCAGATCAACCAGTTTTTCGATTTACGACTCCGGCCGCGCCTGAAAACCATTTGCGGACGCGACAAGTCCAAAGTGGGGAAGATGGCCCAGCGCTGGGGCTGGGAAAATGCGGTCGACGACTGGCGTCGCATTATCGACGACCCGGAGATCAAGATTGTCGACATTTGCTCACCGAACAACACGCACCACGACATCGCCATCGCGGCATTTGAAGCGGGAAAAATCGTGGCTTGCGAAAAGCCGTTGGCGATGAACGGCAAAGAAGCCGAG
>DATJVZ010000174.1:0-18592 GCA_035501575.1 Terriglobales bacterium
ACGTTGCCCGCCACGGCAGCCACCTTGGGATCGAGAAAATGCGGAACGAGCCGAGAAATGGCTTCCGGAGCAACCACGGTGTCGGCGTCGATGCCGACAAAAATTTCCTCGTCCTCGAAATGCTCGAGCCCGAAGTTCAAGGCCTCCGCTTTGCCCGCATTGGGCTTGGTCAGAACCAGGACGCGACCGGAGTCTCGTTCGCGGGCAAAAGCGCTACGCGCCACTTCGAGAGTCCCGTCCCTCGATCCGTCATCGATCACAATGACCCGCAACTCGGGGTAGTCGGAAGCGAGAGCGGCACGCACCGTGCGTTCGATCACTTTCGCTTCGTTGTAGGCGGGGATGAGAACCGCCACAGCCGGCCGGTAATAGGCGGCCTCCGCCGATTCGAGCAACGGCCGCAGTCGCAAGCGGTCATAAATGGCAAATGCGCCCACAAACAGCAAGCGCCCGGTCATCAGCAAGTCGCCGAGGAAGAAGACCCAGGCAATGCCTTTGCTGACAAAGGTCCACAGCGCGAAACCGATCCAATCGACGCGGGCCGCCCAGCGCTGGTTGGCGGGCAAAGCCGGCATCACGTCGGCCATGGTTTTTCCCATCAACTGATGGAGGGGGACGATGGTGAGGCCCTTGGCGCGGATGCCCTCAATAATCGCCGGTAGGGCGGCCACGGTTTGACGGCGGTCCCCGCCTCCGTCGTGCAACAGGATGATGCTTCCACAGAACCGAGTGTCGCCGCCGCAGGGCGGCAGATGCGTAAGTACCCGATCGGTAATTTCCGCGGCCTTCGGGCGGGGATTTTCCTGCCAATCGTTGGGATCGATCTTATCGCCCACCAGAATGTAGCCCATGTCTTGTGCCGTCTTCAGGGGCCGCACCTGATCGGTCGTGTCGGGTTCCTGATCGATCGAGTAGGGAGGCCGGAAAAGAATGGTGTGCACTCCCAGACGGCTGGCAAACAGCTCCTCGGTCAAATTAATTTCGAGTTCGACGAAGGCCCGGGAAATGTTGCTGATGTCGGGATGAGTAAAGGTATGGTTGCCGATCTCATGTCCCTCGCGATAGATCCGCGAGGTGATGCTGCCAAAACTCTCCGCCTGCAAGCCGATGAGGAAAAACGTCGCCGGCGCCTGTTCCCGCTTGAGCACGTCAAGGATCTTGGGCGTCCACTGCGGATCGGGCCCGTCATCAAAAGTGATGGCCACTTGGTTGGGGTTGTAGCCGTAGCGGGCGACCCTATAGGGTTCCGGCAAAGGATCGAACTCCTCATCGGTAATCAACCCGGAAGAGTCGACGGTGAGGGTGCGGGTCCCGTGCGAGGGTTCGGCCTCGATCCTAAAGATCTCGCCGCTCCCCACCATATCCACGTCATCGCCCGGAGGAACGTCTCGTAATTTATCCGACGCGTTCGATTCGCCGGGGACATCCCAGACCTTCCATAGGGAACGATCTTCGGAACCGAGCCGCCACAAAGCGAAAGTGTCCACTCCCAGAGCCTGGGCCGCCCGCATTTCGTTAAGTGCCGTAACCCCGTCGAGGAACCAGATATCATGCCGGAGATTCTGCTCGTCCATGTAGCTGACGTGGGGATTCAGGCTGTCGCCGTCGAAATCTACATCTTCCTCGGAATC
This sequence comes from Terriglobales bacterium, assembly GCA_035501575.1. GTDB lineage: Bacteria > Acidobacteriota > Terriglobia > Terriglobales > Acidobacteriaceae > JAFAGX01. The sequence continues at coordinate 1,632 of DATJVZ010000174.1, forward strand.
TCTGGCTGTGAGCCAAGCCTCCTGCACACTGGAATTGGTGTCTTTCATGCCGGGCGGCAGCTTGCCCTGCTTGGTTCGTTCCACCCAGTCGTAACCGTAATTGCCGATGGCACAAATCAGTTTTTGCCGCGGGATCGCCTTCGCGGCCGCTTCGAGACTCTGCACAAACCAGTCCTGGGAAGCCACCGGACCGGGCGTCCCCCCGGGAAAATGCTCGTCATAGTCCATCACGATCACGCCATCGGCGGCCGCGGAGATGCGCGCATAATTGAAATCTTCATTGTGCGGCTGAACGCTTACGTAAAGCTTCTCTCCCCGTTGGTGGAGATCGCGAGAGAGCTCGTCGAGCAAGATGTTGAATCCCGGCTGCCCGCTCTTCGGAAACTCCTCGAAATCGACCATCAGCCCGCGGTACTTGTCGGTGGCAAGAAAGGCTGCCACCTGCTGACGGAAGCGAGTTCGGGCCGCGGGATCGTTCAGAAACCGGCTGATGTCAATCCAGCCCGAACCGTCGGAATTGTTGACCATGGGATAGACTTCGAGGCCGGCCTCTTCCGCCTTGAGGAAGGGCATGACTTTATCGTCGACCGGGCGTACGGATGAGGTCTGAACTACATCGAAGAAATTACCTGTCTGCTCATCGATCGATTGCAACCGTCCGTCGCTGGTAACGACGTGCAACCACTCCGGATAGAGCAGGTCGATCTGGCGGGCATACTCGCGCAGGGAAGAAAAACTGGCTGCATCCCAAGGCACGTAAAAAGCAGCCCGGACACCCTCCTCATGGCCTAGCGGGATCTGGGAAGGAAGCCCCGGGGGCCTGCGCTGGCTGCGTTTGAGTGCCGACTGGCGACGGCGTTCTTTTGCCTTTTCTCGCTCGGTTTCCCGCAAAGCATGGTAGGGCTTGGTTTCTGTCTTCCATAGCAGCGTGGGCAACGGCTCGTCGTGCAGGACGTTGTAAATAAAAAAGCTCACCAGCAGCATGAAACTGACGGCGAGGGCGTCGAAAAACCATCGCACCCGCCTCCAGCGAGCCTGGCGGGGATCGAAAAAAACCGGTTGCGCCATTAGACTTGAGCTGATTCCATCCTAAGCTGTGTAGCCAGTAGGGTCAACGACACGCCCCGGCCCGCTCGGCGCCGCTCTGCTCGAGGAGCTGCCGGAAGTCGGGAAAACAAGCTATAGTGCGATGGTGCGCGAAGCGGTGCGCAAGAACCCCGAGTTTTTCCTGTTCGCAACCCTCGCTGCGATCGCGCTTCGCCTTCTGTTTATCTTTCGGGTTCCCGCCATCACCGCGGATTCATTCGTCTACGGGGATATCGCCAAGAACTGGGTGGAACAGGGAATCTATGGGTTGAGCGGTCTCACGCGAGTTTCTCCCACCGATATCCGCCTGCCTGGTTATCCCGCCTTCCTTGCCATCATTTTTCGCATCTTCGGCATGGAGCACTATCGGGCCGTGCTCCTGGTGCAAATGTTTGTCGACATCGCGACCTGCTTTGTCATCGCCGATCTGGCTCGCCGCTTGCTCTCCCCGCGAGCCGCCAAGACGGCGTTCCTGCTCGCCGCCCTGTGCCCTTTCCTCGCCAACTACACGGCGGCAGCGCTCACCGAAACCTGGGAAGTCTTCTTTACCGTCCTGGCCCTGGATTTCGCCGTTGCGGGCTTCGAGGCCTGCGGCTGGCAGCGATGGCCGGCCTGTGGGCTGGCCTGCGGCGGCGCCATCCTCATGCGGCCAGACGGTGTCTTGCTGCCGATCGCCATCGAACTTTATCTCGCGGCCTTGATTCTGGTTCGACCCGGCAGGGAACGCCCGCCGGATCGCGGCGTCGGCACCCTGCAATTCTCGCTGCGCGCAGGTTTAGTCCTCGCGCTGTCTGTGCTCCTGCCGCTGGCACCATGGACCGTCCGCAATTGGCGCACTTTCGGGGTGTTTCAGCCCCTGGCCCCGCGTTACGCCAACGAGGCGAACGCATTTGTCCCCCTCGGATTTGAAAGATGGACGAAGACCTGGATCGCCGACTACGTTTCCACCGAGGAAGTCTACTGGGCGGTGCCGGGAAGCCCGATCGACGCCGCGAATCTGCCCAGCCGCGCTTTCGATAGCCCCGACGAAAAAGACCAGACCGAGCAGTTGCTCGACGACTACAATCAGCGCCTGCAGATTGGCCCCGAACTGGATCACAGATTCAAACAGCTGGCAGAACAGCGCATTCGGCAGGATGGCTGGCGTTACTGGCTTTGGCTGCCCTGCTTGCGCATCGCCGACATGTGGCTACGGCCTCGGACCGAAATCTTGCCGTGCAATAGTCGCTGGTGGGAATTTGACGAAGAAGCGCAATGGTTGGCGGTCATGATCGCCCTGGGCATTTTGAACCTTCTTTACCTGGGGGCGGCTCTGTGGGGCTTGGTCAAGGGATGGCACATACCCCATCTTGGCCTGCTCGTCGGCTTTGTGCTTCTGCGATCCGCCTTCTTGGGCACGCTCGAGAATCCGGAAACCCGCTACACCCTCGAGGGTTACCCGATCGTAATCCTGTTGGCGGCAACCGCCTGGGAGCATTGGAGTTCGGGCCGGGACGATGCTTGACACCAGAGCTCCCGCCGGCGTCGATCCCTATTGGCCAAGTGGCGAATCCGTCATGCGGAAACGGGTGCGGACATGCTCGGAGAGCAATTCAATGGCAGATCGGTTGCCAATGCGATCGGTCTGCGCCAGATATTTCATGGCCTCAACCAGCAGGCGTTGACCGTCGACATAGCGCGGATCAGAACTGCGCTCCCGACGACGAGGAGGCTTGGGAGGAACTGGAATGGTAAAAACCTTGGCCATCGACTTTTTGCCTTATGCGTAGCTTACCGAGTATAACGCCCGGCCGCATGTTTTTCAGCCTTTATCTTCGTTAACTTGCCTTCAGCTGTCAGAATTAGCTTTTAGGAGGTACGAACCTGCTGTTTCCGCTGCTCTTAAGTTTGAAAGCGCTGTCGGGAATCTTTTCGTTGAGATGGATATCGGAGTAGCTGGCCAGGCGATAGTCGTTTTCCGGCGCAAACAGCTGCTGCCGCACCGATATTCCAGGGTTCTTGGTCAGGTCAATCCATAAACAAATGTGCTCAAAAGTGTTGCGGGCTTTGTCCGACTTCGGAACCAGATCCAGTTTTGCCGTGGCGACCCCGTCCACGGTTTCCTGGCCGAGGTAGCTGACGGTAAACGACTTCAGCATGTCTTGCCCGCTGCCGCCAAATCCCAGCACCAGAAAACTCTCCACCAAAGCCCGATTCTTGCCCGTATCGTATTGCGTCACTTGATCGATATTCGGCTGATAGAGCTGGACTTTGCTGTCGGCAAAAAGCACCTGCTTGGGGGTCGGTTTCAAAATATCGGCGGCCATCTCGACTTGCTGGCCAGCTCGCCGGAAGTACACCACTCCCTCCTGCAAGTCGCTTTCGTTCACCACGGAGGTGTACTGGGTCCAGACAAACTTGGCTTGGGCAGTGTGAAAGTTGGCGGCCGTACGGTCCATGTCGTCGATGACCCGGCGCAATTCGGCTTCAGAATCGGTCGGCTGTTTCGGCGCTTGTGCCTGCGTGGCCCACACGGCCGCCGCCACGGCAAGAATGGATACGCAACCGGGAAATCTTGGCACGCCCATTCCTCCCCCCAGTGGCTATTTGCGTTCGACCCAAACCTTGTAATGCTCGACGCGTCCGGATCGGTTCCGCTCGGCTTCAACTTTGGTGATGCTCACTTCCCCGGAAATCGGTTCAATGATGGCAAGCAATTCCGCTTGCCGGGCACCTTCATCCTCGCCTGCTACCGCGGACGCTTCGACTTGGTAAATCAGTCCTCCTTGGCCATCCGGAATTACTACTACCCCGGTAGGATGAGGATTGTGCTCGACGGGTTTGTCCTTGAAGTTGATAAGTTTCGGGGAAAAGAAAACAAAGAGCAAGATCAGGGTGACCATCACGTCGTACTGCACGCTGCCGCGCTCGTGCGACCATAGGATGTAGCTTCGGAGGGTGCGCCAGATTCCCGCCACCGGAGCGACGGGTTTCGAAACCGCGGTGGCATTGGCTTCGACCCTATTCCAGCTCGTTTGTGGATCACCCATCGAACCTCCCGGCTTCCACCGGGGGAAGCGGGGCTACAACATGATTCTGACACGTCCTTTGCTTCCCGGCTAAAACTTCTTTGGCGTGAGGCGTTCGGCCCCCATATAGGACCGAAGCGGCTCGGGAACCAGCACCGTGCCATCGGCTTGCTGAAAGTTCTCGAGGATGGCCAGCCAGGTGCGCCCAACGGCCAGCCCGCTCCCGTTCAGACTATGCACGAATTCGGTCTTGCCTTTGCCCTCCGGCCGGTAGCGGATATTCGCCCGGCGGGCTTGAAAGGCTTCGCAGTTGGAGCAGGAGGAAATCTCCCGAAACAGCTGTTGCCCCGGCAACCACACCTCGAGATCATAGGTCTTGGCCGAAGACGGCCCCATGTCCCCGGTACTCAGCGCCATCACGCGATAGTGCAACCCTAGCTGCTGGAGGACGGTTTCGGCGTCGTGGGTCAGCTTCTCCAGTTCATCGTACGAGGTCGCGGGATGGGAAAGCCGTACCAGCTCCACTTTCTGAAACTGATGCTGGCGGATGATGCCGCGTACATCTTTTCCGTAGGAGCCGGCTTCGCTGCGAAAGCACGGGGTGTAGGCCGTCAGGCAGACCGGCAGGCGGGACGCTTCTAGCACCTCGTCGCGATAAAGATTAGTGAGCGGAACCTCGGCGGTGGGAATAAGCCATAAATCTTTGTCGCCATGGGGAACGCGGAACAAATCGGCGGCGAATTTCGGCAGCTGGCCGGTCCCATACAGCGACGCAGAATTTACCAAGTAGGGAGGCAACACCTCGGTGTAGCCATGTTGGCGGGTGTGCAAGTCGAGCATGAAATTAGCCAGCGCCCGCTCCATCCGCGCTCCCAGATCCCAATACACGGCAAATCGCGCACCCGTGAGCTTGACCGCCCGCTCCAGGTCGAGAACCCCGAGCTCGGTCCCCAGCTCCCAATGAGGTCTAGGGGAGAAGTCGAACCGCGGAGGCGTGCCCCAACGGCGGACTTCCACATTCTCGTCGGCGCCGCGGCCCACCGGGACGCTCGCATTCGGCAGGTTGGGAATGCCGGAGAGAATCTCCTTCAGACGGCGTTCGTATTGTTGGGCGGCGGTTTCAAATTCCTCTACCGCCTCCCGGGATTGTTTCGTCTCCGCCACCAGCTGGGAAACATCCTCGCCGCGCTTCTTGCGTTTCGCAATCTCCTCGGAGGCCTGATTACGCTGCGCCTTCAAGGTCTCGACGCGAGCAATTGCCTGCCGGCGCTCGCGCTCGACCTCGGCGAAGTCCTGCAATACGGCGGCGGGATCGAGGCCCCGCTGGCGCAGTTTCTCCTCGACCAGAGGCAGATTGTCGCGGACGAAATTCAGATCCAGCATGGAAAGACTACTGTACCAAAAAGGGGTGTCAGCCGACGTGGACGCGGCTCCGGCTGCGAGCGGTCAGCTCAGGTGGTCGGGCGAGCTCTCGAGACGTTCTCTCACGAACTGAACGATCTTTCGATCGACGTAGTTGGGCGGCTGAATGCGGAAAATCCGCCGCTGCCGGATGCGGTCGAGATCGGTTCCCCAGTCGGCGGTTCCGCTCGATTCCTTGTTATGCAAAATGATGGCGTCCGCCAGGTCGAGAAACTCCCGGGCCGACGGCTTAAAGTCGCCGGTGGCGGGATCAAGAACCGTGAGATAAAGGTCGGGATACAGGAACTTCAGAATGCTGTTGGACTCGACGATCGAGTTTTCTGATTCGGAAAGCTTGCGGTAGATGGTGGGCATGGCCTCCGCCAGACGGCCTTGCTCGGTTCGCACCCACCAGGCACGCTCCGCCCCGGCGAGGAGAAAGCGCGACGTATCGGATTCACCCGAGCGATCCTGCTCTTCGCTGATGGCCCAGCTGTGATCCCCGGTCGCGCAGGCGCACTGACAGGCTTTGCCCTTGCGCGCGCAAATCCCATGGCCGTACTGGGTGATCTTAAACGCCGTCCAGTGATGCTCGGCAAGGGCCGCGATCAGTCCTGCGACCACACTGGTTTTGCCCACGTCGCGGGAATGCCCGCCGATGACGACAATAGCCATTTGCTTCGACCTAACCAGGGCTAGCGAGATCGGGCGCTCCGGGGCTAGCCTTTCTTTGCCAAGCGCGCCAAGAGCGCCAGCTCTTTCAGGTACTCGCGAATCGGTCGCGCCGGCGTTCCCCAGAAGGTGACACCCCGGCCGCGAATCACTTTCTTCGAGGGGATACCGCTTTGGGCTCCCAAGATGGCGCCGGCTTCGATGCGCACATGATCGGCGATGCCGACCTGGCCGCCCACGAGCACTTGATTCTCGATCACGGCGCTGCCGGAAACGCCGGTTTGCGCCGCGATCACCACGTCTTCTCCAATCTGCACGTTGTGTCCAACATGCACCAGGTTATCGATCTTTGTGCCTCGGCCGATGCGAGTAACCTCCAAAGCGCCCCGGTCGATGCTCGAATTCGCCCCAATTTCGACGTCGTCTCCGATTTCGAGGCGGCCTACCTGGGGAAATTTCTCGTACCGCCCGCTGGCCTTGTCCCGCACATAGCCAAAGCCATCGCTGCCCAGCACCGCCCCGGAGTGGACAATTACCCGGTTTCCCAGCCGCACACCGGGATAGACGGTCACCTGCGGATAGAGTTCGCAGCCCTGGCCTAGCATGACGCCGGCACCGATCACGCTCCCAGCTCCGATCCAGGTTCGCTCACCGATCTTCACCCCTTCCCGAATCACGACTCGCTCCTCGATGGTAACGCCGGCACCACACTCGACGGAGGAATCAACCAAGGCACTGGGATGAATGGCAGGTTTCCGCTCTGGTTTGGCATAGAGCAGGGCGGCCGCCCGGGTAAAGGCCAAGCGAGGCTGATCGCAGAGCAGCATGGGTTTCAAGCGTCCCGGGAGGGCAAACTCGCCGGCGATCACCGCCGCTGCGCGGCTTCGGATGGCCTTTTCCAGATGTTTTTCCTCTTCGACGAAGACCAAATCCCCGGGCGATGCCTGCTGAATGCTCGAAATTCCCCGCAGCTCGACCGACCCGTCCCCCAGGAGGCGGGCCCCAATCCAATCGGCGATCTGCCTGACTGAACACGCCACACGACAGTTTTATATGTTTGCTGCCGGAAAGGAAAGCAGGAGCTAGAATCAAGCTATGCCGCGAAAGGTCTTCTGGATGAGCTTTATCCTGCTGGGACTATTGGCGGATTTCACCCTGCCCCTAATCTGGGCGCTCATCGCGACCATACCCATTGCCTGGGTAAGCTGGTGGGTGGCGTACCGCAGCGACTGGTTTTGACGGAGGCGTTCGCCGGCGGTCATTGCGAACCAGCAGGTTAGTAGAGCGGCGGTTGGCCCTCCGGCCGCGTCTTCCACCGACGATGTACCCAGAGCCACTGGTCGGGATATTGGCGAACATATGCTTCGATAATTTTGGTGAAGCGGGCGGTATTGGCCACGGCGTCCGCCTCATCGTCGCCGGTGCGAATGAGCGGAACCGGGGGATCAAACCGCAGACGGTATTTCCCTAAACTGGCATCCCAGATCGTGAATCCTGGAACCACCGCCGCATCGGTGCGCAAAGCAATCCTGGCCAAGCCGCTGGCGGTGCAGGCGGGAATCCCGAAAAAATCGACGAACACTCCTTGCGGCAAAATCATGTTGGTATCCATGAGGATTCCCACGGTCTCGCCGGCTTTGACGGCCGCCAGCAGGCCGCGAACAAAATCGTCCTTGTCGACCATGGTGTTCCCATGCATGGTTCGATATTGGCGAACCAAGCGATCCAGACGAAGGTTGTCCAAAGGCCGCATCACCACATGCAAGGGATAACCCTGCAAGGAATGAACAAAGGCCGAGAGTTCCCATCCGCCTAGATGGGCGGTGAGGAACAAAACGCCTTTGCCGCGCTCGAGGGCGCACTCGAAGTTGGCAAATCCGTCGTACACCACGACGTCGCGCACGTTTTCCCGGGTGTATTGCGGGAGACGACAGACCTCGGCCGCTTGTCGTCCAAAGGAAACGAAGACACCTCGCAGGATGCGGGCGCGCTCGCGGGGACTCTTCTCTGGAAATGCCAGCTTGAGGTTGATCCGACCTACCCGCCGCAGGCGGGGATGCAACAGGTAAACCGATCCGGCCAGCGCGATGCCAGTGGCGCGGGCCAGAGGGCGAGGCAAGGCCCCGATAAGCTTAATCAGGATCCAGGCCAGAGCATACTGCAGTCGCTGACGCATGGGCGACAAGGGCCGACGGTACAACGACCGTCGCCTGATGTCAAACCGCAGCTCGCTTCGACGCAGCTATCGAGAGTCTGGATCCGAGGAGCTTTTTTCCCCTCCTTCCGACTTTCGGCGCTGCGCCCGCGTGCGCTCAATCTCCTCCCGGCGCTCCTGCAGCCGCTTCTCCATCCCTTCGCTCGTGGGGTGGTAGTAGACTCGGTCGCGCAGATTGTCGGGTAAGCACTGCATGCCGGTGACCTTGCGTTCGAAGTCATGTGCGTATTGGTAGCCATGGCCGTAACCCAGGCCTTTCATCAGCCCGGTGGGGGCGTTGCGCAGGTGGAGGGGAACCGGGGCAGCGGCGGTGCGCTCCACATCCTCGATTACCTCGGCGTAAGCCGTATACAAGGCGTTCGACTTGGGTGCAAGCGAGAGATAAACCACCGCTTCGGCCAATGCGAGATTGCCTTCCGGCATTCCGATGAAGTCCACGGCGTCGCGCGCAGCCATGGTCAGAGAGAGCGCGTTGGGATCGGCCAGACCGATGTCTTCGACCGCCATTCGCACCAACCGCCGGGCAATGTAGAGGGGATCTTCGCCGCTCTCGAGCATACGTCCCAGCCAGTAGAGCGAAGCATCGGCATCGCTGTTGCGTACCGACTTGTGCAGCGCCGAAATCAGGTTGTAGTGCTCTTCGCCGGCTTTATCGTAGAGGAGAACCCGCTTTTGCACGGCCGCCTCGACCATCTCGGCCGTGATCTCGCCTCCCGTCTCGCCCCCCCGGCCTGCCCGGGCCAGCGTGGCGGCAACCTCGAGCACGTTATAGGCGCTGCGGGCATCGCCGCTCGAGTACGCGGCGATCTTCAAGAGTGCCGTCTCGGAGGCAGTCAGGCGCATCGCCCCAAGACCCCGCTCTTCCGCCAGTGCCCGCTGCAACAAGCCAACAATCTGCTCTTCGGTCAAAGGCTTGAGCACGTAGACCCGGCTGCGGGATAACAGCGCCGAAATGATCTCAAAGGAAGGGTTTTCCGTCGTGGCGCCGATCAGGCGGATATTGCCCTTCTCGACGTGGGGAAGAAATGCGTCCTGTTGCGCTTTGTTGAACCGATGAATCTCGTCGATGAATACGATGGTGCGCGTGCCGTATTGCCGAGCCCGTTCGGCATCGCTCATCACCTGTTTGATTTCCTTAATCCCGGAGAGCACGGCGGAAAACTCGATGAACTCCGCTCGGCTCATGCGGGCGATGATCTTGGCGAGCGTGGTCTTGCCGGTTCCCGGCGGCCCCCAGAAAATGAGGGAACCGAGATCGTCGCGCTCAATTTGGGTACGCAGGGGTTTGCCCGGGCCGACCAGATGATCCTGGCCAACGAACTCGTCGAGCGAGCGCGGGCGCATGCGATCGGCGAGCGGTCTGGTCGGATCATTCGCCGGCTCGGCCGGCGGGGGCGATTGAAACAGGCCCATGTCAGCGTCCTTCGACCCCAGGATACCGTGGTCCTGGTTGCTCGATCCCACCCTTCATGTTGCCTTCCGCTGTCTCCAAGCCTCATAGAGAAGGAGGCTGCCGGCCACGCCGGCATTCAGGGACTCCACCCTCTCCGCATGGGGGATAGTCACCACCTCCTCGAGATTTCGCAGCAAGTCCGGTCCGAGGCCTGCGCCTTCTCCACCGAGGAAGATGGCAAAAGGGCCGGTCATGGCGGCTTGCGGTAGGGGTGTGCCCTTGTGGGCTGCGGTGGCCAGTCGGCGAATCCCGCGTTCGCGAAGCTGGCCGAGCAGCTCCTCGATTTTGACCCTGACCACCGGAAGCCGGAACAGAGAGCCGGCGGCGGCACGCACGGCCTTCCCGTTCAGCGGACTCACCGTACCCTCCCCCAACATAACGCCAGCGGCCTCGAAGGCCTCGGCAGAGCGAATGATTGTCCCCAGGTTGCCCGGGTCCTGCAACCCGGTGATAACTACGATGGGGCCAAACTGCGCTCTCTCGAGCACATCTTCCAAGCGGAAGATTCGAGCGCGGACCAGCGCTGCAACCCCTTGCGGTCGTTCCGTCCGCACCGCGCTCGCAAACAGTCGGTCGTCGAGCACTAAGGTTTCGGTGTGAGGGCCAATCTGCGGTAACAAGCGCTCGGCCTTCCGCTGGGCGGAAGCGCTGAAGAACACGGTTCCGAGCTTTAAACCGCTGCGGATGGCTTCCTCGACGAGGTGCAATCCCTCGATGCCAAAGTAACCCTCGGGGGAAACATCCTGTTTGGCAAACGCCCGGCGCAGGTTCTTGACCAGGCGGTGATGACGGCCTTCAATCCTACGCAGGCGCCCCTCTGGGTCTGTCGCCGGCGTGGGCTCGGGTTTCGCCGTGTGCCGTCCTTCCCGCATGCTACGTGCATAATACGCTCGGCTTGCAGAACTCCGGCATGGTATGTTAGCTTTCGCCTTCAAACACAGTCCACGAAGGACTCGCGTGCGCGCGGAAATCATCAAAATCAGCAGCGAGAAACCCGAAGCCTCTCTCATCCGCTATGCGGCCGAGCAGATTCGTGCGGGTGAAGTCCTGGGTATGCCCACCGATACGTTCTACGGGTTGGCGGCCGACCCCTTCAACCTTCGCGCCGTAGACCGGGTCTACGACATTAAGTCCCGCTCCCGCCACAAGCCCCTTTCTTTGCTGATTGAGAGCGTGGATCAGGCCGAGGAGCTGTGCAAGCCGCTGCCCGAGGAGTTTTACCATCTTGCCCGGCGCTACTGGCCGGGGCCGCTCACCATCATTGTCAAAGCCGCGCCCCGCTTGCCGCTCAAGGTAACGGCCAACACCGGAAATGTGGCCTTGCGGGTTCCGAGTGCCAAGATTCCCCTCGCCGTAGTCGGAGCCGCGCAAATTCCGATTACGGCCACCTCGGCGAATCTGAGCGGCGAATCGGAGTGCACCACCGCCGTAGCCGTGCGCGAGCAGCTCAGCGGAAGGATTTCGATCATCGTGGACGGCGGCACCTCACCCCGGGAGGTGGCTTCGACGATTATCGATCTAACCGACGAGGAGGCGCGTTGGCGGGTTCTGCGCGACGGCGCGATTCCTTCTCAGGAGATTTCTGAATTCTTCGCACAGGGATGAGCGAAGGCAATCTGAAATCGACCTCTCGAAAACATTGGTTGCGTTGGCTCGCGATCCTAGCGGCAGCATTTCTCCTGGCCAGCCTGGGCAGCATTTGCCTGGGAATCGAGCGGGCGGCCGGGGAAGAGCAAATTCATCCGGCCGACGCCATCGTGGTGTTCGGGGCGGCCGAATATGCGGGCCGGCCGTCGCCGGTCTATCGCGCCCGTTTGGATCATGCCCTCGAGCTTTTCGAGCGCGGCGTGGCGCCGGTGATCATTGCGACCGGCGGTGCGGCTTCCGATCCCCAGTTTAGCGAGGGCGGCGTCGGCCACGACTACCTGATGCGCCGCGGAGTTCCCGATCGCAGCCTTATCGCCGAAACCCAGGGGGCGGATACCGCGCAATCGGCGCAGCGAGTGGCGGTGATTATGCGCGCCAATCGTATGCACAGTTGTATCGCGGTGAGCGACGCTTATCACGTCTTCCGCATTCGCAAACTGCTCGAGCACGAGGGCGTCGAAGTTTACGTCGCGCCGCGCCCCGATTCGCTGCCGCATTCCGCCTGGCAGAGGGGCGAAGCTGTGCTGCGCGAGGCGGTAAGCTATGCCCTATGGCGACTGTACCTCCCCTTTAGCCACCTCCCCGGGTTTTCCCGCTAACCCAAGTGAGACCAGGCGGACGCCGCGGTCACCATCCCATTCGCTTTCTCAGCTGGTTAACATGCGCCACGTGGTGGCGCCCATGCCAGGCGTAAAGAGCCAAGCTCTTCTCGAGCGACACCACCCCCATCTCAGGATGGTGAAAATTGCGCCTCCAATCGGCCGGCTTCAGCGAGCGCAAGAGGATCACCCAGCGACGGTGCAAGGAGTCGAGGAGAGACATGGAGACCTCGAGCGGCGTAGATGCCACGTCCTCGAGCTTCGCCCAGCGGTCTTCGAGATACGGCTTGATGGTGGGCTCGTCCTCGGTCAGCGCCAGCTTGAATCGAATATAGGCGTTCATATGGCTTTCCGGGACGTGATGAACCACTTGCCGCACCGTCCACCCTCCGTCCCGATAGGGCGTTTCAATCTGCTCTGGCGTCAGTCCGCGAATCGCGGCCCGCAAGGCTTCGGGCGCCTGCTCGATCTCGTCGGTGAATTTTTTCCGCTGGGCTTCGCTGACCGGACCTGTGAACTCGAATTTTCCAATGGGATAACGCGGATCCGTCATTTTGTACTCCCCTGGTTTCACCTGCGATACCTCCGCAAGTGAAACTGAGCAGTCAGATGTAAAGGGCGCGGGCGACGCCGCAAAAATTCTCCTCAAGAGAGCAGAAGCGCAACGCCGGCGGCGATCAGCGTGCTGAGAAAGTTCACCCAGTTGTTATCGAGTAGCTCGCGCTGCTCGAGGGCCACCCCCATATAGCTGTCTGCCATCATGCCCACCGCACTGGCAATGACGCAATCTCTTGCACCCTCGAGTGATACCAGACCTCCCAGATGAGACACCGTGCTCACAATGGCCGCGGCCAGGATGCCGCTCGCAGTGCCGATCAGGCTCACGCCGCCATTGGTGCCCGCCGGCACGACTTCCCAGCTGGTGATTAGTCTCGGTGTGTCGCTCAAGGCCTGGCCAAATTCGCTCGACACGGTGTCGCCGGCCGCCTCCGCCAAAGCAGCGACCGAAGCCACTAAGAAAGCGCTCTTGTGGCTGAGGGCAGAGAGCACAGCGAACCCTGTCGCGGTGCCGAGATTGGCCAGCACTTGGGAGCCAGTTCGTCCCCGACGATTTTCGGCGGTCCCCAGCTGTTGCTTCCTCTGGTAGCCAAAGCGGGTGGCGAGCCAGGTGAGGACAAACACGGAAACCAATGCCGCAAAGGCCCCCACCCCGGCGATGGAGTACAAAACAAAACAGATCACCGCACCTGCGATCGAACCGGAGAAGCTGACCCCGCGCAACCAACGGGCGACGGCGGTGAAAACCAGAGTCACCAGCAAGGCCAAACCGAGCCGCCGGGATTCTAGGTCCCAGCCGTTCTGAAACCCCGTACTGATGAAGTCAGGCATCGACACGACCCCAAAGCTCACTCCGAACACCCACTAGGTATAGCCGGTGGCTAGCCATCACCCCAGAATATTGTTGATTCTACTCTGGGTTACCACCTACATCTGGGTACATCTGGGTATATCCAACCCTGGTTATAATTTAACCTTACGGTCCAAGCGCGGCTTGGGCGCAAGCGGCACAGGTGAAAATATGGCGGCTTCGGTTTGGTCCGGACATCTTACCTTCGGCTTGATTTCGATGCCGGTGCGGCTGTTCTCCGGCGCACGAAGTTCAGGCATTTCCTTCCATATGCTGCATCGCGACGACCTGCAGCGGGTCAAACAACAGCTCTACTGCCCGGTTGACAATCGCGTGGTTGAACGCAGCGAAATCGTGAAAGGCTACGAGTTCCGCAAGGACGAGTACGTCGTCGTCGAGCCTGAGGAGATCAAGAAGATCGAGCCAAAGACGGCGAAGACGATGGAGATTCTCGAATTCGTCAAGGCCACCGACGTCGACCCCGTTTATTTCGAATCTTCCTACTATATGCTGCCGGAGGAAGCGGGTCGCCGTCCTTACGCGCTTTTGACCAAGGCTTTGGAAGAGAGCGATTACGTCGCGATTGCCAAACTGACCATGCACAACCGCGAGTACACGGTGTTCCTCCGCCCCCATGAGGGAGGGTTGATGCTGCACACGATGTACTACGCCGACGAGGTTCGCGCCGTCGAGGGCTTCGGGGCGCCCGAGGTGGAATTGAAAGAAGCCGAAGTCAAAGTTGCCCATCAGCTCATCGAAGCTCTGGCCGCAGACTGGGAACCGGAAAAATTTCACGATACCTTCCAGGACAACCTCAAGAAGATGATCCAAACCAAGCTCGAAGGCGGCAAGATTGCCGAAGTAGAGAAGCCGAAAAAGCTTGCCCCCGTCGTGGATCTGATGTCCGCCTTGAAGCAGAGTCTGGCGCAAATGGAAGGCAAGAAGAAACCCGCCGCGGCGGCTCGGGAAGCCGCTGGCGCCAAGCGCGGTCGAGTCTAAACGGCCTTCGCCGATCCAGCATCAATCCAGTTTCCGTGAGGGAAGAATTTTTCTCACGTTCCGCCGCCTGCTCCCCCAAACCTACCGTCAACGATTCGGTCGCATCGTAACCGGCCGAGCTATTCCGCAATCTAGCCGCGAACCGGCGACATGGGATGGCCCGTTGAAAAACGCGATCAACGTGGGGGAGGTAGGAATGGGTCCGCAAGATACCCGTCCCTGAATCCGCATCCTCTATGGTTAGCCATTAGCGCGATCATGTTTCGAAGGCGCAAGAAGCGGACGCTGATCCAACACGCGCTAGGCAGGCCCTAGAGACTATTTTCTATGACCCGATTCCCGTCCGCGACTCCGCTTGCATAGAATGATCGAAAGGAGTCTCGAGGCCAAGGGACTGACGCAGCTCGTGATAACCAACTAGAAGATCCATGTCGCCATTAATCCCGACCTTGGCATCATAGAGAAATGAAGCCACGGACGGAACGCGGCCAGCCGGTGGCGCTGATCGTGGCTAGCCGTTACAATAAAGAACCTCCGAAATCCTATGTCGATTTTCGATCTCCCGCCGGCTCGATTTGCGCATTTCGTGCGCTCTTTGGGCACGCTGACGGTTTGCCTGCTTATCCTGATGTGGTCCGGGTGCGGCCAATATTACCGGCCGGTGGCCACTCCGATAATACCCACTCTGCCCAATCCGGGGTTCACCAACGTCGCCGTGGTGATCACGCAGAATGGGGCGAACCAACCGGGGGCGAGCACGACCATCGATGTTGCCGGCGACAGCGAAACTTCGCAGTCCATCGTCGGCATGATGCCGGTATACGCTATCCTGGCCGCCAACTCAACCAAAGTCTATGTAGTCAACCACGGCAACAACACGGTTTCGACGTTCGAGCCGAGCGTTATACCGACAACCCCCATCATACCCACCAGCTCATCCTCCGGCTCGTCGTCGAGTTCGTCTTCCAGTTCATCGTCGAGTTCGTCCTCCGGCTCCGGTTCTTCCAGTACACCGACGCCGCCACCCGCGCCGCCGGTTCTGAATCAGGTCACTACCATCAGTTTGCCCCAAGGTTCAGCACCCGACTTTGTGGCCTCGACAGAATCCGCGAACATCTACGTAGGCAACGCCGGGACCGGGACGGTATCAGTGATCAGCATTGCCAACAATGCGGTCACCAACACGGCATCGGTCGGAGGTTCTCCGCTGGCCATGGCCGAGATGCCAAACGCGCTGAAGCTATACGTGGTTAACGCCAATCCTTCCTCGGTAGTCAGCGTCAACCCCATCAACCTAACCGTGAATCCCCCCATCGCCCCATTTCCCGGCACCTCCTGGATCACTCCCGTTTGGGTTGTGGCGCGAACCGATAACCAGCGCGTTTACGTGCTGGACCAAGGCGCGGGCAGTGTTTCCTCGATTGACACGTTTTCTGACACCGTGGTGGCGGCTCCTGTTTCCGTTGGGGTAGGAGCGAACTTTATGTCTTACGATCCGAACCTCGATCGGATCTATGTAACCAACCCAACCACGAGTACGGTGATGGTACTCGATGCCACGACCGATGCGCTCCAGGCGACACCGCTGGCGGTGGCAAATCCTGTCTCTCTAGCAACCCTGCCGCCCTACGGGACCCGGTTCTATGTGCCAAGTGCCCGTTTCACAGGCACGGCTCCCAGTCAAACCGTGACGGCTACGGTTACGGTGTTCAACGCGCAGGATCTGAGCGTGATGAGGACGATTCCGCTGAGCTCGGTGGAGCCGGCGCCAGGATGCCCCGCCCAGACCTGGTCCGAGCTGTCGGTGGCGGCGTCGGCCGACGGCTCTCGGGTTTATGTGGGGAACTGCGACGCCGGTAACACCGCCGTGATTCAGACATCGAACAACACGGTGTTACTTCAGATGGAGGCACCGACCAGTGCCGCCACCCCGGCCCGCCTTAGTGTCACCTCCGCCTCCCAAAGCGGGTCGAGCACCACCTATGGCTTCAGTCCAATTTCGGGCCCAACTCTCCGACCCGGCATGAGCGTCACGGTTAGCGGAATGCACGACTCCGGAAATAACGGGACTTTCCCCATCACTGCGGTTGGCAGCGGAACGTTTACGGTAACGAATCCGGTTGGCGCGACAGCAGGCGGCCAGACCGGCTCAGGGATCGCGCTCACGCCCCAGATCCCAGTACTTGTGCTCACCAATTCGTGAGCAAGCAGGAATCCTGAGACGAGGTGCTGACTGGTCAGCGCCACCACTCCGACCGCAGTTCTTCGCCGGCGATCACCTCCGAAGGAACGCCCGGCGTCGGCGACCAGAGCTTCAGTCCTTCTACCGGCCAGATCTTCTCGATGGGCTGCCGCCAATGGTGCAGAGCCAGATCGAATAGTCCCCAGTGAATCGGCATCAGCAGACCGTGGTTGCCCAGAGCGCGAAAGCTGCGCACCGCGCCTTCCGGTCCCATGTGAATCTCCGCCCACA
>DATJVZ010000175.1:0-12696 GCA_035501575.1 Terriglobales bacterium
GGGTTATCTCGAAACCTGTTACATGCATCCGAACCGCCTCAGAGGAGAGGCACAAACCTTTCCGACATACGTTGCGACGGCAGCGGACGCGTGTTCTCCCATTCAAGTTTGGCTGCCGAGCCTTCCGGAATGAACCCGGAAAAGATCTTCGGCTGAATGATCTGAGCCAGAATTTCGAGACCGTGGACGATGCGCGGACCCGGTCGGCTGAAATACGCCGGACTATCTACGACGTAGACCCGGCCATCCCGCACCGCGGGCAGGTCATACCAAGCCGGCAAGGATGCCAGGCGATCGATCTCCTGGACGGTCCGCGGAATCTTGTAGCCGCAGGGCATGATCACGATAATTTGGGGAGTAAAGGCCACAACTTGGTTCCAGGGAATCACGGTCGAAGGTTTTCCGTCGCGACCCAAGCCGTCGATTCCCCCGGCGATTCCGACCATTTGTGGAATCCAGTGCCCACCGGCCATCAGCGGATCCATCCACTCCATGCAAAACACCTTGGGACGCTCGGCCACCAGGTTGGCAGCCGACCTGATGTGGGCGATACGTTTCTTGAGCGTTAGCACCAGTTCGTGAGCGGCTGTTTGTCGCCCCGTCACTTCCGCAACGGCCGAGATGTTGTCCAGGATCTGATCGAGATTGTTCGGCTCGAGAGAGACCACACAGCGAGGCCCAGCCAGGATCCTGGCTGCGTCACGCACTTGGGCCACCGGAGTCGCACAAACCGTGCACAGCTCTTGGGTGAGAATCACGTCGGGATCAATCTGTTTCAGCAGTCGTTCATCGATCCTATAAAAACTATGGTTCGAGTGATGATGCTGGCTGACCGTGGAGTGGATTTCGCTGCTGCGCAGCTTCGTTGAAAGGTCGCTCGTCGACACGATCGGCTTCGTCTTCGCGTCATCGGGATAATCGCATTCGTGGGAGACCCCGACCAGGTTGTCTCCGCACCCCAAAGCGTAAACAATCTCCGTAGCGCTAGGAAGTAAAGAAAGTATCCGCATGACGGCCTCCTCGTACTGTGCCTGCTGATTGAACCACGATGACCGACAACCACTGCAGCTCCGCTTCCGAGGAAATGCGAGGATCTCCCAACCGGACTATGCGTGCCCGATCGCCCAGCAGTTCTCGTGATCCCGGCCTTACACCGAGGATGAACGCTTTGGCTGCCATGGTTTTCCTTCCGGAGCCGGCGAACGAGGAATGGGCAATACCACAGGAGAAGATCCATCGCGGGATGTGCTGACCTCAAGCTGACCTCCATAAACGGTCTCGAGAAAATCTGGCTCGAGCACGTCCGCCGGGGCGCCGTCAGCAGCAATCGATTGCCTGTGCAGCATGACCACGCGGTCGAAGTAGCGTGCCGCCAGGTTCAAATCGTGCATGGCGGCAACGACGGTAATCCCTCTCGCGGCATTGAGTTCGACGATCAAGTTCAGGACATCACCCTGCCGCGAAATATCCAACTGCTGGGTGGGTTCATCGAGAAGCAGAATTTCTGACTTTTGAGCCAGCGCCATCGCGATCATGACCCGGCGACGTTCACCACCGCTGAGTTCATTGAAAACGCGATGGGAAAGCTCCTGCACGCCGGTCGCCTCGACAGCCTCGTCGATGAACTGCCGGTCGAGAGAGCTGTAGCTGCCCCAGCGGGTGAGGTGAGGCGTGCGCCCCAGTTCGATGATCTCGCGAGCGGTAAAGGCGAAGGGTACGGCGAAATCCTGGGGCACCATGGCGATGCTGCGCGCCAACTCTCTCCTCGGTGTTGCAGCCGGACTGCGTCCCTCCAAAAGAACGCAGCCGGCGGAGGGCGTCAGAATCCCACTCATGAGCTTGAGCAGAGTTGATTTCCCCGACCCATTGGGACCGAGCAACGCCAGGCGTTCCCCTCTGGCTATGCGGAGCGAAAGCCCAGCCAATACGGGGCGCCCGTTATAGGCAAAAGTTACGTTGTCAAGCTGGATCGCGCTCATCGTCAAAACCTGTACTCCTGCTTGCTATGTCGAAGAAGGTAGAGAAAGACCGGGCCACCGAGAAAAGCCGTCAGTATGCCAACCGGCAACTCGTTGGGAGGAATCAATATGCGTGACAGCAGGTCGGCCAGAACCAGATAAATTGCCCCGGTGACTGTGCTCAGAGGAAGCAACCGACTGTGCTCCGGTCCAAAGACCAACCGAACCGCATGCGGAATGATGAGCCCCACAAATCCGATCAACCCTCCCCCAATCACCGCCGCCGCTGTCAGCATGGATCCCAGGGCTAGCAGGGTTACCCGGTGCCGTTCGACCGGCACTCCAAGGTGCGCGGCCATCTCGTCGCCCAGCGACATGGCGTTCAGGCTGCGCGCGAAGGCCATGGCTGCGGCGCCCGAGATCAGGACTAAGCCGGCGATGACTTCCACCTGGGTCCAGCTGGTGACCGAAATTCCTCCCAGCAACCAAGCATATAGAATTCGCAAATTCAACTGCAGGCGGTCATTGAGGATCATCAGGAACGACATGGTGTAACTCAGGATCACGCTTAGCGCGAATCCTGCGAGCAAGAGGGTCACGATGGAGGTGCGGCCGCCGATTTTGGACAGCTGATACGCCGCGGCCGCTGCGCAGATGGCTCCCACAAAGGAAAGCGTCGGCACAACTCCAAACCCCAGAACCGAGAAACGCGCGGAGATCAGCAGGCCAAGGGCGGCGCCCAAGGCCGCGCCTCCGGAGGTGCCAATCACGTAAGGATCCGCCAAGGGATTGCGAAGCACCCCCTGAAACAAGGCACCTGCCAGAGCGAGCGCTCCGCCTACCAGCGAGGCCGCGATCACCCGGGGCAAGCGAATCTGCAAAATGATGGTCTCGGCAGCCTCAGGCCACGTTCTCGCCGCATGGGTTAAGCCAACGCGATTCAGCAGGATCAAGACCGTCACTTTCGCCTGGATATGAGCCGCACCGACCGAGGCAGCCAAGACCATTGCCGCAACCAGAAGCAGCAAAAGGATCCAAAATCCCAGAAGGAATCCCACTCTGAACGTCCGCCCCGCCTGGCTGGAGACCGAGTGGCTAGATTCAGCGCTCCGCGGATCGTCAATCTGCTTAACTTTCAGGTTCATGCTTTGGATTGCTCCCCTCGTTTGTGCTCATCCAGCGCGGGCAGCATGGTGTTCAGGGAAACGCCTCCGGATGCAGCAGGCGCGCCAGCAACTCAATTCCTTCTATCAATCTGGGGCTTGGCCGGGAAAAAAGGGCACTATCTACAGAAACGATCGCGCCGTTTCGCACCGCAGAAATCCCCAACCAACCTCGACGCTTGAGCACGTCTTCCCGGCTCTGCGGGTTGACGGGGCTTCTTGAGTCCATGAGCACGATGATCTCCGGGTCTTCAGCGACGATGGACTCCAAGCTCATCTGGCCCGACGGAGTGCGAATCTCGTTCGCGATATTCGAGCCGCCGGCGGTCTGAAGCATCGCCCCGATAAAGCTGCGGGGGCCGGAAGTGAAGGGTCGCGCCGGATCGGTCCCGTCGAGTTCGAGAAAAACCCGTGGCGGGCGCAGGCCCTTCACTCGCGCCTCGACGCGTGCAATCCGCTCCTTCATGTCGCGGACGATTTCTTGGGCGCAGGGGACGGTGTCGGTAACCTTGCCGAGCAACAGAATAGTCTGAGTTACGCCTTCGAAGTCGGTGGGGAGTAGTTTGATGGCAGGGATACCCCTGGCAGCCAAAGCGTCGACTTCCTGTTCCTCGACGAGAGCGACGACAAAATCAGGCTCCAGAGCGACGATGCTCTCCAAGTTGGCATGGTGACCGCCACCGACTTTGGCTCTTGATGCAGCTTCCGGCGGATAATCCGAATAGTCGTCCACCCCGACCACGCGATCGCCCGCCCCCAGGGCAAAGAGAGTCTCGGTATACGCGGGAGACAGCGACACAATGCGGCGCGGAGGAGCTTCAAAGCGGAACGTCCGTCCAAAGTCATCCGTGACCTCTGCCCGCGAGTAAGGTTCGACCCGGGCCGACGAAAATTTGGCTGCGCCGTTCGACAAACAAGTCGTGGCCGACGCAAACAACAGGCCACAGCCGAGGAGCAACGCTAGGAGCAAAGCCGTCCCGAGACATTGGCGTGCCCGCCCCCTCCCGCAACCTCGTACCTTACGGAAAATAGATATAGCTGGAAGCAGACTCATCGTGGCCTCCAACCTTCTCCGCCGATCGTGACCTTGATGCCTCCCCGAATGGTGAACGGCAGAGAGGGAAAGCCGAATGCGGCAGTGTAGTGCTCGTTCAAGACATTTTCCGCACTGGCAAAGAGTGCGACGGCAGAATTGAGCTTGTACCTTGCGCTGAGGTCGATCTTTTGGTATCCGCCATTGACATCGCGATTGGGGAGAAGCATGGAGGTGCCACCGAACTGATCGATGAGAAAAGTACTGTCATCCGAACGGCTCACCAAATATCCGGTCGCGGTCAATCCCAACTGTCGCCGTGAATAATCGATGAACAGGCTGCCCGAGTTTGGGGACAGGCGAAAAGGCCGATTCCCGACCAGTGGCGAGATTGCTCCGATTGGGATTCCGGGGAAGGCGGGATTGAAAAGCGGTGTACTGGCAAGGGTCTGGGTAACAATGGGGTCCAAGTAAGTATAGTTGCCAGCGAGCAGGAGCCCGTGCCCAAGATGCGCTTCAGCGTGCACCTCGACACCGCGTGCCCGGTAGGATTCGGAGCTGACCGTGGCTCCTCCTTCCGAACTGGCGGCCACGGCGTCTACGACTGGCGGCGGTAATCCCAACAAAGGCAGCGAACTGCTTTCCAAGAACTCAATCAGATTAAAAAACTGGTTGTGAAAAAAATCCACAGTCAGGAGAGCGCGCCGATGCCACAGGGCCTGGCTGATACCAAAATCGTAACTGGTGCTTCGTTCCGGGCCGAGGGGCGAAATGCCAAACTGCGAGATCAAGGCCGGACCCTGCGCCAGTGTCGACAGTACGGAGAACAAGGATGATCCGGCATCGAAAATGCTCGGCTCCTTGATCCCCTTGCCGTAATTGAAGGTGAGTTTTGTATCCCCGACCGTCTTGTCGGTTGTCGGTCGCCGAACATAGTACGCCACAGAGACACGCGGCGTCGGTCGAACGCCAAAAACCGCATTGTCCTCGATACCGACTCCTGCCGTTAGGTAAAGCCGTTCGAAGAGACTTCCATATCCTTCGAGGAAATAGCTGAAATTATTTCTCTCGGCGAAGGGACTGTCCGCGTACCCATTCTCGTTTTCGTAGCGAAAACCACCGGTGATCATGACCTTCGGCGAGAATTGATAATCAGACTGAGCATAGATAGAACGCCGCGTCGTCTTCTCGTCGAAGGCTTGCGGAAACGTTCCGTCGAAATCCAGGATGGCTCGACCGCTTACGCTGTATCCGTTGGCTCCGTGAATGGTAACCGTGTTCCCGATAAAGTTGCCTTCGAAGGGTGTTCCCGCCGGCGCAGGGTCAAGGTAATTGAGGTTCAGCTCAGTGGATGCGTATCGAACCAGGTTATGCCACCGCCTGGTGGTTTGATTGTCGAAGGTGAGGCCGAAATAGGTGTCGTGCTCGGCCTGCTCGGCAAGATCCGGCACGCCGAAGAAATCGATCGCGTTGGGATCACCCAGGCCAGTCGTGGTATGCCGGAGAGTGAAACGAAGGCCGGTTGTTCCGTTCACCGCCCATCCAAAGTTTCCTTGATAGGTAGCGTTATGGAACTCGTTGTTGGGGACATCGTTCTCGGTGTCGAAGCGCGCAAACTCGGAGAAGTAGTCGAAACGGCGAATGGCGCCGGCCAGCGAAACATCGTTTTGATAGGTCCCGAAGTTCCCGGCGTTTCCTTGATAGGTGACCTGGGGGATCAGGTATGTACCGTGGGGGCTGGTCATATTGATGACGCCGCTGAGCGCATCGCTCCCATAGAGGACGCTGTTGGCACCCCGCAGGATCTCGACGTTCGCGACCCCGGTCGTCGAAATGTTGCCAAAATCCACATTCCCCCCGATGTCGTTCATCGGGATTCCATCCATCAGCACTTTGTTGAAGTCCACCTGCCCGCCGCGGATAGAAATCAAAGTTGTTCCCCCTCGCTGCCCGGTCTGCACCACCTGCATCCCGGGAACAATCCGCAGATCTTCCAATACGTCCGGCTTGTTAATGTTTTCGATCTCGGATTGGTCGATCACCGACACGGAAGCGCCTACCTGGGATTCCGGTATTTCCGTGCCTGTCGCTGTGACGACAACCTGTTGTGCGACCGTGCCAATTCTGAGGTTTAGATTCAGAATCCTAGAACCCCCCGTGGAGACAAACTCCGTGGGGCTGTCTGCATTTTGAAAACCGTTGGCTTCGACGTGCACACGGTAGCGGCCGGCCTCGGGAACGGAGAATTCAAATGTCCCCTGCGCATCCGTGGTCGTGGAGGCGACTGTCTCGTCGTTCTCAATCAGCGTGACCTTGGCATTGGGAACAACTCCGCCCAGCGGATCGAACACTTCGCCGCGCAGGGTCCCCGGCGGACTCGCCAACGCGGGACTCGACAGAAACAGAGATGAAAAGACCACCAGTGCTATGAATCGGATCACGCCCTTAAGCAACAACCTCACCCTGTCCTCCTTCGCCCTCGGAAGAGCGGACTCTAGAAGTGTGCTGAGCGGAACCGGTCTCCTGACTCGCGACGCGCTGCCATTCGATCTGCACCTTCCCACCCTGGCGGGCAGTGGCTTTCTCGCAGATTCCTATCGTCGCTTACAGTTGCGGGGCAGTGGCGGCTTCTCACCGCGCTTCCCGTTCATTCCGTCAGCGGATTACCCGACTTGCGCTTTCTCCCGCTTAGAACTCGATGCCTCTCTGGGCGCCTATGCCTTGCTCAAAAGGATGCTTGATTTGCCGCATCTCCGTCACCAGGTCGGCGATTTCGACGATCTCCGGTTTTGCGTTCCGGCCGGTGAGAACTACGTGCAGCATGGCCGGCTTATTGCGCAAGAACTCGACGACGTCTTCCAAAGGCAAAAAGCCGTAGCCGAGGGCATAGTTGATTTCATCGAGAACGACTACGTCGTAGTTGCCCGACAAAATCTTCTCTTGAGCCGCCCTCCAGGCACTCCGCACCATCGCCTTGTCTACTTCCACATCTTTGCTCTCCCAGGTAAATCCTTTGCCCATGGGATAGATCTCGAAATTCTCCAGCCTCAGGGCGCTGCGAAGCTCCCCGTATTTCCATTTCCCTTTGAAGAACTGCAGCAGGATGACTTTCATGCCGCAGCCACAAGCGCGAAGGGCCAGGCCAAGAGCGGCGGTGGTCTTACCCTTGCCATTGCCGGTGTGGACGATGATCAGACCCTTTTTCTTTCTCGCCTTCCCTCCTACGCGTTGCATGGCGACTTTCATGAGTTGCGCACTCCGCTTATGCCGGCTTCAGAGCGACCATCCTGCCCAGGTCGGTACATGCGAGACGATTTCCAATCCTCCGCATGCTCGACGAACGCCCGGGCCATGGCTGGATTCGTGAGAAAGTGCAGGTGTATATAGCTGGCTAGAACGTTCTTCACGCGAAACCCCTCCGATTCCTCGTGTTTCGTCCTCGAGTTCCTCGCTCGATACACGCACTCCAGGTTTCCGGCATCCCCGATCTTCGAACAATGAAAACTGTGTCCGCGCGCCCGACTGCCCGCGACGCCCAGCAGGCAGTCGGAGACGAACGACACCTCGGTATAACCAAAGTTGACAAGCTTCTCCGTCATTTCGACAGACAGTGGCAGAACTCGCGCCATGCGAACCGGTCCGGTTCGGGTGACGATTTCGTGCGCCAGATACATCAAGCCTCCGCATTCGGCGTAAATCGGCAACCCTTCCTCGGCTGCTCTGCGGACGTCGGCCATCATGGACTGGTTCGCCGCAAGCTGCCGCGCGAAGACCTCCGGGTAACCGCCCCCAAAATAGAGAGCGTCAACCGCGTCCGGAAGCCGGGCATCGTCGAGCGGGCTAAACTCCACCATCTCGGCACCAGCCCTTCGCAAGGCATCGAGATTATCTTGGTAATAGAAGGAAAATGCCTTATCGCGCGCCACCCCGATGCGGACAGTAACCGGGCTGTCCGGTGGCACATCCGCAGTCTGCGCCGAGGTCGGTCGAGCCGCTTCCAATAGACCAGTAAGATCGATGGTTTGTTCCGCCAGATCAGCGAGGAGGTCTAAGGTTGACGTCGGAACAGCGTCTTCATCGGCCGTAACCAGTCCAAGATGACGCTCGGGAATCTCGATATCCTTGCGTCGCGGAAGATACCCGAAGGCTCGCACCCGCGTCCCGCTGGCCAGGGCATCCTCTAAGAGCTGATAGTGAGCCGGCCCGGCCACGCGATTAAAGATGACTCCGGCCACTTCTAAAACCGGATCAAAGGTCGAAAATCCATGAACCAGGGCTGCCGCGCTGCGCGCTATGGCGGATGCGTCCACGACCAAAATCACGGGAAGATCCAACCAGCGGGCCATTTCCGCCGTGCTTCCGCTGTTGGACCTGCCGTCGACCCCGTCAAAAAGGCCCATCACTCCCTCGACCACGCAAAGATCAGCCTGGGCGCTGCCCTGTCGAAAAATCTCCCGGTTTCCTTCGACCGTGAACATCCACCCATCGAGATTGCGCGAGGCGCGGCCGCTGGCTCGCGTGTGATGACCGCCGTCGATGAAATCCGGACCGCACTTGAACGGTTGCACGACCAGGCTGCGCCGCCGATAGCCGGAGATTAGGGCAAGCGCCACCGTCGTCTTTCCTACTCCGCTGGCGATCCCAGCGACCACCAATCCCCTGCTCGCTTTAGTCATTGACGCACCGAACCACTGCCCCCTGGCGAAAGCGATCGATCACGCTAAGCCCGCAAGGATCGACGGCGAAACGGAACAGGTTCTTGTCAGGCATGCCCAGCGCGCTGGCCAGCGCCACTCGGATCACGCCGGCATGCGTCACCAGCAGAACACTCTGGGCCTGATTCGCGGCCGCGATGGCGCGCAATTCCCGGCGAATTCGCCGCTTGAATTGAGAGAAGCGTTCTCCGCCGGGCACGCGCCCATCCGGGAACTGCTTCGCCCAGAGTCGCGCCCATTGCGGGAACTGCTCGAGAACCTGCTCCCACGAGAGCCCCTGCCATCTGCCGAAATGGATCTCGCGCAGCCCCGGCCGGATTTCGAGGCGCACGCCCAGCCGTCGCGCGGCAAAGGCAGCCGTCATGCGGGCCCGGCGAAGATCGCTGGCATAAACGACTGCGATCTTGTATGGCCTGAGTTTTCGAGACAAGGCGGGCAGCTGCCGGCGGCCTTCCGGCGACAGCTGGGCGTCGCTTTGTCCTTGGAACCGCCCATCTCCCTCGGCGGTGGCATGCCGCACCAGAACCAACCGGCACGCCGCTTGCTGGCGGTCATTCCTCGTCCGCATCACGGCGCCCCCACTGCTCATGGAAAATCAGATCCTCGAGTGGCAGTCGCGGGAGCCAGCCTGCCGACTCCAGCTCCGGTCGCGGCAAAAACTCCCGCACGTAGCCCACGCAGAGGTAAGCGACCACAATTACATGTTGCGGTATGTGCAGCACTTCCCGCAGTTCGGCGGGCTCAAAAATGCTGACCCAACCAACTCCAATCCCTTCGGCGCGAGCCGCCAGCCAGAAGTTCTGAATCGCACAACAGGTGCTGTAGACATCGGTTTCTCGAATGGTATGACGTCCCAAAACCTGAGGCCCATGTCGTGTCGGATCACAGGTCACACACAGATTCACCGGAGCTTCCAGAATGCCCTCCAGTTTCAGTCGCGAGTACAACTCGCGCCTCTCTCCCTGGTGAACCTTGGCGGCGGTTTCGTTGGCGCGATCGAAAAGTTGCTTGACCTGGCGTTTGACTTTGTCATCGCGAATGACAATGAACGACCATGGCTGCATGAAGCCAACGGATCCGGCGTGGTGAGCGGCATCGAGCAGCTTCTCGAGCAGGTCGTTGTCCACCGCATTCGGCAAGAAGTGGCCGCGAACGTCCCGGCGCTTGTAAATTGCCTTGTAAACGCCCCGCTTCTCCGCCCGAGAAAATTCCTGCAGGAGAGAGTCGTGTTGTGCCTTGCTGCGAGTCACCCCAGCATCACCCCCGAGAAGTAGACGGCCAATTCGGTGATTTGAATGGTCGCGCCAAAGCAGTCACCGGTAACGCCGCCGATCCGCCTCCTGTAATAGGCGCCTGTCAGGACGACCACGCCGATCGCCACCAGCAGCAGCCACCCGGCTCGCAGCTTCAGAAATATGGCGCTGATTCCAATGGATAGAATGGTTCCGACGAGGAGCGAGGCCGCACTGATTTTTGCCGCGATCGGGCCCGCTCGACCGTCGCCTAGACGCGCGGAAGACAAGAAATAGGCGAGGGGTAAGGTCGTCCAACGACTGAGGACCTGACCGGCCAGCAGGTAGCCAGAGAATCTCTCGGCCGGCAGATTGGCAAGCAAGACAAATCTGCCGAGCAGCGCAAGCACAAGGGCAATCGCCCCAAAACTTCCGATGCGGCTGTCCCGCATGATGGCGAGCACCTGCTCGCGTTCCCACCCCCCGCCAAATCCATCCGCTGCATCGGCCAAGGCATCTTCGTGCAATCCGCCGGTCACGGCGACGAGATACATCAGAATCACAATCGCCGCAACGCTCGGATTCACATGCGGCGAAAGAATCAGGTGAAGGAGGACGCCGCCTGCCCCAACCAGCAATCCAACCAAAGGAAAG
Organism: Terriglobales bacterium; assembly: GCA_035501575.1. Taxonomy (GTDB): domain Bacteria; phylum Acidobacteriota; class Terriglobia; order Terriglobales; family Acidobacteriaceae; genus JAFAGX01. The sequence continues at coordinate 10,756 of DATJVZ010000175.1, forward strand.
AAAACGGTCGAAGCCGCCAGGTGCTCGGCCGAAAACCTGCGCGGGGTCACCGGCAAACGTGTCAAGAATTGCGTGGCTACCAAAAAAGAGTTCGTGATCTCCCTCATGAGACAGCTCCACTGACACGCGCCGAGGAAAACGTCGCCATCTCGTTGAACAGCTTGGCCGCGGACTCAATCACTGCCATGGCCAGCGCCGAGCCCGTCCCTTCCCCCAGTCGCATTTCCAGATCAAGCAGCGGACGCTGCCGGATGAGTTTAAGAAGGGCCCCATGGCCGGGTTCACTGGATCGATGCGCCACAAAGAGGAAGCCTCCGACCCGAGGCTGGATCGCGCAAGCCAGGGCCGCCGCGGCGGTCGAAATAAAGCCGTCGACGACCACGGCGAGCCGCCGCGCCGCGGCGCCAAGGATGAGTCCGGTCAGCCCGGCAATCTCCAATCCGCCGACTTTCTCGAGGATATCGAAGGCATCGGACGGGTTCGGGTGATTAACCGCAATCGCACGCTCAATGACCGCAATCTTTCGTTCAACTCCACGGGAGTCCAGACCCGTACCCATGCCGGTCACTTGCGATGCCGGCCTTCCCGTGAGCACGGTGGTAATCGCGCTCGCCGCCGTCGAGTTTCCGATCCCCATTTCCCCGGTCCCAATCAGAGTGCGACCCCGTTCCGCCGCACCCGCCGCCAATTCGAATCCCACGTGCAAGGCCGTTGTCAGTTCGCTTTCCTCCATGGCCGGACCGCGGGCCATGTTACGCGTGCCCATCGAGACCTTTCGATCCACCAGGCCCGGCGCGAGGTCCATTTTTCCGTCGACTCCGATATCGACAACCACGACTTCGATTCCGAACTGTCGGCACAGGACGTTGATGGCGGCGCCACCGGTCAAAAAATTCCGCACCATTTGTCCGGTGACGGCCTTGGGATAAGCGCTCACCTGTTCCTCGGTCACACCATGGTCCGCGGCGAGGGTAAAGATGGTTTTGTTCTTGCAGTCCAAAGCTTGTTTCTGCTGAATGCCCACCAGCCGGGCGGCAATTTCTTCCAGCCTCCCGAGACTTCCAATCGGTTTGGTGAGATTGTCCAAATGTCGAAGCGCCTGTTCGTTCCACTGCGGCTCAATGGCGGGTACTTGACCCGCGATCTCCCGCAGGATCTCCCGACCTGATCGGTTTGTACAAACCTCAACCATGGACTAGACGCTCCCGTCCGAGTATGGTGCGCCGTGATCAATGAGACAAATGGTCACCCCAGATCACCTGTTTCGCTCCGCTGTATCTTTCACCGTCAGCGGGATACCCGCGATCATCCAAACCACTTTGTCGGCAATCTTGGCAATTTCCTGATTCATCTCTCCCAGCAAGTCGCGATAAACACGGCCCGAGCGGTAAGCGGGCACAATGCCGCTACCGACCTCGTTGGACACGACGATCACGGAAGCCTGCGATGAGCGGATCGCCTGACATAACTGCTCGCTGACCAATCGCGCGTTGCTCGCTTTTCGCCGCTCCTGACTCATGGTGTTCGCCACAAACAGCGTGAGGCAGTCGACCAGCAGCAGGTCTGCCTTTAGAGATTCCGAAGTAATGGTCTTGTGGAGATCAAGCGGGGCTTCGACGGTCCTCCATGAAGCCGGTCGCTCGCGCCGGTGCGCCGCTATTCTGTCTCGCATCTCCCGATCGCTCGCACGCGCCGTGGCGAGAAACGTGACCCGTCGGTAGCGAGACGCCAGCGTCTGCGCATAGCGACTCTTGCCACTGCGTGCTCCACCGAGCACCAGGGTCACGCGCCTCGGATATTTCTCCATGGCTGGCGGCACCGATACGGTCCAGTTCTGGAGGGAAACAGACTGCGACGGTTCTTACTCCAACTGCTGCAGTTGGTTCGAAGACATCGCCATCGACTCTCCCTTCGAAGTCGATCAACAGGTTGTGGGTGGTT
>DATJVZ010000176.1:0-6118 GCA_035501575.1 Terriglobales bacterium
ACTTCTTCCGCGAGATTCTTGGCATGGTCGCCGGCACGCTCGAGCGACTGGGTCATGAAGATTACCTGCAAACTCGCCTGACGCTCCCGGCCCTCGGGATTTTCAATATGGCGCAAGAAAATGAGGTTGCGGAGCCGATCCATCTCGGCGTCCGCGCGCAGCACCTCGATGGCTTTCTTCAGGTTGCGCGAGGAGAACGCGGTGCCTACGTCGGACAGCATCTTCTCGAGGACGGTGGCCATTTTGGTCAATTCGCGCGTGTCTTGGGAATCCAGGCGACCGTTCGCCGCCAGCGCGCTGCTGCCAAAACTGAGCAACAGATCGCCAATGCGCTCCAACCCGATCATGAATTTCATGCAAGCCAGCAGCTCCCGCACTTCGGTCCCAGCTCCTTGGGTAATGGCGAGAGTCACGCCATCATCAATCTCTCGGTCCAGCGTGTCGAGTTGCTTTTCTTTGTCGCGCAGACTATTGAGCAACGGCGACGACCCCGTGGCAATCCCTTCCGCCGCGGCGGCGGCAGCCTCTTGGGCGGCGCGGCATGCTTCGATCGTGCGAGTCACCCAGTAGGAAGCAGTCGGGGCAGGATTGTTAGCCGCGGCACCACTCATTCGACCATCCCTCTCGATCCACGATAAGGCCGAGAAACCAGGCCTTGCGCGCCTTCTGTCGTTCACCAGCACGACATCAGAATAGAATCCTTTGTCGGAAAAGTTGTTAAAGTCCGGTAAAATTTCCAGCGAATCAAGGCTACAAACAACTGCTTCTGCTCGGGGCTAAGGCTGGCCGGATGTTCTTTTCAGATTTCACCGCAGTCACCAGGACCAAGCGGGGCGCTCTGTTGCTTGGCCTTAAAGATTTCAGGGTATCGAATCAGCACCTAAGATGAGGAAGGGGCGCGGTGTGGTTGCACCGCGCCCCTTCGGCGATCGGCCATCATTGCTCGCGTGCTTGCGGCGGCAGCAAGCGGCGCGCCGCGGCGCTCGATTTCGAAACATTGCCGCTAGCGCAAGAGGTCAAGTCAACCTTGGCCAGCACGCCCAGATAGGTGTTGCTCCCGGTGAATCCGGCAGGCGCGTCCCCATATCCATAATTCGAATCCATCAACGTGTTCGAGTGCACCTGGTTGGAACTTATGTTGTGGCAGTTGAGCTCGATTCCCGTCCCTCCCCCTAGGTTGGGATTGGTTACGGTCTTGATCGTGTTGTTCTCGACGGCCGAGACTTTGAGGCTGGCCGCATCCACATCTATACCGGCAAATACAGTGCCGTAAATATTATTGGATTTCACCATTACGCCATCTACACTTAATACGATTCCATAATCGCTGCCGAAGACCGTGTTGCCCGTAACGGATCCCTCAGGCGCAACAATAAAGATTCCGTCGAGCCCGCCGCTCACGACATTTCCGGTAACCGTGGCGTTGCTACCCTCTTCAACCACGAGGTTGTACGTGCTTTGGGAGGCAGAGGAAATGACATTGTTTTTGATGATCGCGGTGAGATTCGGGGCCGCTGTCGTGCCGATGGTCCAGATGCCGCCTTGAGAAAAATCGTGCAAGCTCGAGTTTTCCACCGTGACCGAGGGCTTCGAACCGCCGCCTTCCAGAAAAATTCCCCAACCAACGGTGTCTTGCCCGTTCTGGTCAGAGGTGATCACGTGATTGATCGTGCCCGAGGTCTGCTGGTAGAGCACTCCGATAACAAAAACCCCGCTTCCGCTTAGCCCGTTGGCTATCCCGTTCACCTGCAGGTTGGTCAGATTTACGGTGCCGCTCACGTTCTTGACGTAAATCTGAACCGCTGCGGGATCGGGTACGCTATCCCCGGTGTAAACGTCCGCGTTTAGCGTCAGTCCGCCGGCTGGAGTTACGATTCGCGCTTGGGCTGCATTGCCCTCCGAAATGCCTTCGAGAGTGACCGGCTTGGTAATTGTGATCTGCTCGGGGTATTGCCCGGGGCAGACTTCGACGGTATCGGGAGCCGGAGAGCCATCGAGGGCGGACTGAATGGTTGAGAACTGGGTACCACTCTTGCAGGTTCCTACGATGTAGGTAACGGTGGCGGCGCTCATCTTCTGGGCTCCGAACGTCGACGCCATAATCGAAAACCAGACCGCGAGCATGACTTTTGACAGGTGCGCGGTGGAAGCCAACCTGAGAGCCACCAGAGCGCTTGGATTCATAGATTTTTTCATCGCCTATCTCCTCGTGTAGCCAATCCTTCTGTGCTTCTGTCTGTAATCAGCGCAAAAACACAGCCGATCAGATCATTCGTCCGAGAAATATTTTTCGGGTTTAGAGGAATGAGGCCTAAGTGCCTGTTACTGCTGCAGTTGACGCGGCCTTAGAGGTTCTATGTCGCACGCCGAAAACCTGACAAGATGAGGTGCGGACTTGTTTCCCGCCTGGGGGACGCCAGCCGCCGCTGTTTGGGGCTTCGGCTTCGGACGAGACGGCGGACATACCTTCCCTGTCGAAGAAGCGGGTTACCGCGACCCGAGATCTTGGGCTGATTTGCGGGCGATTAGCCCAAAGCCGTGCGCCCGGGCGTCGGATTCGAGCTGCGCAAGGCGGACACGGCCCGCGCTTTGCTTGCCCGAAGCCAGTTCTAGTTCCCCAAGCCGAAGGCGAGATTCCAGCACATAACCGATATAGCCGTATCGGCTGGCTTCCGTGCGCACCCCTTCGAGCAGCTTGAAAGCATCGTTGAAATTCCCGGTTCGGCTTTGAACCGCGGCGAGGGCGAACTGCGCCTCAAATTGAGCGGCTCGATCGGAGCTTTGGCGACACAAATCTGTCGCGCGCGTTGCCGCGGCCTTCGCCTCCTGAACCTTAGCCTGCGCGAGCAAAGCCTGACTCAACATGGCCTGGGCCGAACAGCTCAAGTCCGGAGCGCTCTCCTTTTCGAATTCCGCCGCCGCATCCTGCGCGGCCCTCGCGGCCTCGGAGGCATTTCCCTGCTCGAGCAAAATCTGGGCGAGCTGTAACTGGCTAGCGGCAAGATTGCTCGTATCCCCAAGTTCTTTCCGGAGCGCGATCGCTTCTTCGGTTTTCGCGCGCGCTTCCGTCAAGCGATCCTGGGCCATAAGAGCTTCGGAGATACCCCATAAGGCGAAGCCCCGCCCTCGTCGATAACCGATTTGTTGGTCAATAGCCATGCCCTCTTCAAATCGCGCCTTCGCTGCCAACAATTGGCCCTGTTCGAGAAGAACATCTCCCAGATTGGTGAGCGACGCAGCCTCACCTCCGCGATCGCCCGTTTGTCGGAAAGCCGCTAACGCCTGTTCCTGCATGTGAACCGCACCCGTTAAGTCGCCGCTCTCATCCAGAACAGTCGCTAGGTTGCCCAAATCGTCGGCTACGGCTTTTTGGCCCAACGCGCGGTGAATGGTGAGGGCTTCGAGGTCGTAACGCCGGGCTTCCTCCAGTTTGCCGCGCTCATAGAAGACGTTGCCAATATTGTGGGAAAAGGTCGCGATCAAGTCTTGGGCCCCGATCTGACGTGCAATGGCCAGGGCCTGCTGATATGAGTTTAGTGCGCCTGCGTAATCTCCTTTGTCATAAAGCACGCTAGCGGTTCCGTTCAACGCGCGGGCAGCTGCACGCGGATTGCCGCTTTTCAGGAACAAATCCTGAACCTCGGCATATTCAGCTGCGGCTTTATCGAACTCACCTAGGCGGTCCCATTCCCAAGCCTCTGAACGCTTCGCTGTCGCCATCAGCAAGCGTTTCCCCTGACGCGATGCCAGGTCGGCAGCCGCCGAAGCCTCGGCTTGCGCACTCTTGAAATTGCCGAGCGCCTCATTGGCATCCGCCTCGGCGAGATCGATGCGCGGATCTTGGTTCGCGGGGCCGGGAAGCTTGCGCAATTGCGCTACGGTGGCCAGAGCATCCTTGCTCTGACCGGCTTGCACCTGGGTAGAAGCGAGGCGCAACCCGTTGTCGACATCATCCGGAAAGAAGTTCCACAACGTGCGGTAGACTTCGATGGCTGCCGGATAGTCATGTTGCATTTCGCGATAGCGACCCTCGACCAGCAATTGGTCACGCCGCGGCAGGTTGTGCGAGAGCTCGACGGCCTTACTGGCTTCCGCCTTCGCTTTCTCCTCATAACCCAAGGAGCTGAGGCTCTCAGCCAGGTAGGAATGCGAAAGCGCGTGGTTGGGATCAAGAGCCACGGCCTTCTCTAGCAGCTCGCTCGCCGCCTTGGCATCAAAGGCGCGCAACTTGGCCAGCCCCTCGGAGTAGAAACGGACTGCTTCCGGATTCGAAGGCAGGGAGGAACCGACGCGTTGCGCCTCATCTTCAGAGATGACGCCCACACCGAGCTTAGCCCGCAACGTGGAACTGGCGCGCGAAACCAATTCAGCCAGTTCTGCCTCGGTACCGCTTTCGGAAATGGCGGCAATAGTTTCGCCGCCGCTCGCGTCCTGTACACGGACGTCGATGTGAAGGGGGCTATGGGAATCCTTCTCCAGCGCCAGGTAAGAACCAACGACCACGGCGTCGGCGCCCAAGTTGCCGCGAATCTTCGACAGCGTTTCAGGCGCGTAGCTGTCGGTGGCAGGCAAAGAAAGGTCCGATTTCATGTGGGCGACGTTCTCTCCGGCAACGACCCGCAACTTATCGCCGGAGGCTAGCTCCGTGCTCAAAATTTCAGAAAGTGCGGTAGAGACCCACTCCTGTTCCGGGTTACCCGAGAGATTTCGAAAGCCCAGTACGGCAACCGAACGGCGAGGCTGTACCGTCGCCCTCTCCCCAGGGGGTTGGGCACCAGGGTGACGCGTACGCGTGACGAAGATTCCCAGGCCAACTGCCAAGAGCACCAACAGGGCGCCAGCGATGACCCATGTCCGCCGGCGGCCAACCGCAAAAACCGCCGGGCTAGGTGCAGGTACCGCTTGATTCGAAGGGTAGGCGCGCACTGCTCCGCTGTCGGTGTCGTGCCAAAGCTGCTGCAAGTCGGTGCGTAAGGCGGCCGCCGACGGGTAACGCTGCTCGCGTCCTTTTTCGAGCGCCTTGGCGATGATCCGTTGCAACTCCGGAGGCAACTCCGGGTAGATCTCCCGAGGAGCAGGCGGCTGCCGATGCAGAACCGCGTCCAGCGTCAGGGCGATGTTCTTTTCGGCAAAAGGTTGGTTTCCCGTGGTCATCTCGTACAGCACCACGCCGAAGGAAAAAATATCCGTCCGCCCGTCCAAGCTCTCGCCCCGCACCTGCTCGGGCGACATGTACGCCGTGGTACCAGGAATCACTCCCATGCTGGTCAGCGATTCTTCGTCGACCGGAGAGGATCCTGCGCCCTTACTCGGACTCAGCTTAGCGAGACCGAAATCGAGCACTTTGGCCGAACCTCGTTGGCTGATGAAAATGTTCGCCGGCTTGATGTCTCGATGCAGGAGTCCGGCCGCATGGGCTGCTTCGAGCGCATCGGCCACCTCCGTGCCCCACTGCAACAGCTGGCGTAGGGGCACGCGGCCCGCCCTCAGCCGCTGCTTCAGCGTCTCGCCTTCGAGCAACTCCATCACGATGACCGGTTTGCCCTCGTGCTCTTCCACTTCATAGAGGGTGCAGATATGGGGATGATTCAAGGTAGAGATCGCCCGCGCTTCTTGTTGAAAGCGCAATAAAGCTTTGGTGCTGCCGGATTCGGAATCGAGCAGCAGCTTGAGCGCAACATGGCGCCCCAAGCGGAGATCCTCGGCTTCGTAAACCATGCCCATGCCGCCACGGCCCAATCGGCGCAGCACCCGGTAGTGCGACATCGTTTGGCCGAGCCGTGGGTCGTCGTTCCCCTCGGTCCGCGTAGCGCGAGACACCGTCGAGATGAGCTGGGATGGGAGCACCGGCAGCGCAGGCGATTGCAGAAACTCGCCCAACTTTCGGTGAGAGCTCAGCAGAGACTGGACTTCCTGTCGGAGTAGGGCGTCGCCGGCGCAGGCCTGACGGAGAAATTCCTCCTGCTGATCGTCGGGCACTTCGAGTACCGACTGCAGCAGATCATCTACGCGTTTCCAGCGTTCAGCATCCATCACCACGCCCACGACCGAGCTCGCGGTGCAGCCAGGCCCGGGCCGTGCTCCAGTCGCGCGATACCGTGACCGCGGATACCTTGAG
>DATJVZ010000177.1:0-2685 GCA_035501575.1 Terriglobales bacterium
CGGCGGCGGTCGGCGGGGCAGCCTGGCCGAACAGGCAACTGGCAGCAAGCAGCAGGATGGTCAAATGACGGGGCTTGGGGTGCACGATACGAGTTTAAAACACCAAAGGATTGACGATGACGCGTCCTAACCCCAAAAAAACTGCCGGGGTGCGAAGTCTTAGAGTTTTCTATTGCTGGAAGCGAAGAGTGTTTCCGTCAGCGTCCCGCACGTACATTTCTCTGGTTCCCCAGGTCTGATCGACTGGCCCCACGGCAATGGCCACACCTCTGGCGGCAAGTTCCTCGTGAAGGGCATCCACATCGTCCACCAGCACATTGGCTACCCCGCCCACAACCCCATCCCCGGAGAAGGATGAAAGGTGCAGCCAGATGCCGTCGCGCGTCAGGCCGATATAGCAAGGGTCGGGGCTCGCCTGGTCGCCGCGATGGGCGAATTCCGGTCGAAAGCCGAGCTTATCGCAATAGAATCTCTCGGCCGCGGCCGCATTCGATACGTGAAAGAGCGGAATGGCATGTTTGAACACCCAGCAGCCTCCTGGAAACCACTGGCATTCTATGCGAAGGTACGCCTGGGGGAGGGCTGGGGAATTCAACCGGTTTGGATCATCTTTTACAATTTCTTGACAAACGCCTGGCGGTACTTTCTTTACTGTTTTAGTTGTCCAAGTGCGGTACCGTCAGTCGGGAATCCATTCCGCAGCGTGAGAGTCCCGAGCGTGCCTGGCGGAATCTTGGATCGCTCGCCGAGACCTCGCGGAGATCGCCCCCAACCTCGACACTGGCGGTCTCTGCCCTCGGCGGTCATTCGTTTCCGCCCGCTTTTTGTCAGCCTGCAAATCTTAAAACGCCGAGGACGCGAAGAACCTCCGCCGAGTTCGCGGAGACGTGCTCCGCGCCCTCGGCGCTTTAGGGTTTTGTTTTTACTCTTATCGGCGGACAAAGCAGAGGCTTTGCCTTATCACCAGGTCACTTCGAGGGCGAGGATGCGCCATTGTCCGGTCGAAACTCGATCAGCACAAGGCGCGTCGGCTGGCTGCCGGCATTGAGGTACGGTGATTTCGGCCCCACGCCAAGCCATAACACTTCGCCTGACGAACGCCGAATCGTCTCGCCATCGCCGGCTTTGAGATCGATATCGGTGACCGGAACCAGCAGGGCGGGGCCGGTAGCATCCACGCGCGGAAGGGGATCACCCGGAAGAAGTTGCGCGCCGATAAGGTTCGCTTCACCCAGCGGGAGTTCGCTCGAGAAACGGCCCTTGGGGTTTCCGGGCGAGCCCACCGAGGTGTAGCCAAAATCCCACTGCCCGGTGCGCCATTGGTAGCTGTAGGGAGTAACTCCGGGGTCGAGGAATTCCACCAGGACACCGCGATAAGTGCTGCTGGTGGTATTGCGCAAGCCCTGCGCACGTCCCGAATAGAAGAAGTTCGTTCCGCCGGCGACCAGATGGAAGCTGGGGATGTCGGAGGCGCCCTCCGGCCACATCACCAGTTCGCTATCCTGCAGGGTCACCAGCAGAAAATTGTGGTCGTAGAGGTCGTAACTCCGCTCCTGGGGACGCAGCACGAGGGAATAGACTTCGACCTTGCCGTTGTGAAAGAGCAGAGAGAAGTGCGGGTCGGCAGCGATGCTGGAAGCGGTTTCGGCCGAAGCCATTCCGGCAAGAATGAATGTAGTAAGGAAGGCCGTGGCGAGCAGAAACGGCAACCGCATATTTAGATTATATGTCCGGGAGACGGGGCGCGAGACTCACAATTGCCGGCTGAAGGCTATTCTTCCCCCGACGCTGCTTTGAGTGCTCTTCCCAGGCATTCCGCGCGAAACAGCCGCTCATCCACGCGATGCAGGTGCCGCGCCATGCCGGGGCGCAGCACCTTGTAGTGGAAGATGTCCAGCAGATACTCGGCAATGAACCAGATCGGCTTCTCTGTGGTCATCCAGTGCTGCCGATCGAATCGGCGGAGGTTTACCGGACGGGAAAACGTCCGCAGGGTGCGCTCCCGGCGCAGGTTGAAATAAAGATTGAAGTAGCTCATAGCCAGTTCACGCAGCGAGCGGTAGACGGGTTCGCGGTAGCGACATCCGGAGAAGTTGGACTTCGCCAGCGCGCCCCAGTGCCCATCGACGCGATATACGGCGATTACGTGATCGGTATCATGCTCGGCCTCGAAATCCAGGATCAGCGGGGGCAGGCCGTTGGCCCAAAGAGCCGCGGCCGCGAAGATCGCTCCCTCGAAACAGTGGGCGGTGTTTTCGCGGAGCACGAAGCGTGGCGACCACGCCGTATCCGCCAGGTGATAGGGCATGTCATCGAGAAACCGCTGGATTCCATATGGAGTTTTCAGGCTGCGCAGTTTGCGCAACTCAGCAGGGGTAAATCCGCCGGGCGGGTTTGCCATGGTTTCATGCAGTGTATAGGAATTTGCGATTTTGGGTGAATTTCGGTCCGCTGGGGACCGGTTTCGGCGCTAACGGTTATTGAAACCGCAAAGAGCGCAAAGAACGCAAAGAACACCGGACCGGCTATCGTTCCAGTTTTGCCAGCAGGCCGGCTAGGGCTTCGCAGACTTCCTCGATCTCGGATTCTTTCAGCTGGTTGAAAAAGGGCAAGGCCAGGGCACGCGCCGCCACCGAATCCGTTACCGGCAAGTTTGCCTGGGCCGAGCCTCCCATCACCGGCTGG
>DATJVZ010000178.1:0-3723 GCA_035501575.1 Terriglobales bacterium
GCCTCAGATTTGTGACCGGCGCGCAGGAGATTGGGATGCGCATTGTAGTGGTGGGATCAGGCTACGTGGGATTGGTCGCGGGGGCGTGCTTCGCCGACCTCGGCCACACCGTGGTCCTGGTTGACAATGACCAGCCAAAACTGGCTGCCTTAAAAGGCGGTCAAGTACCGATTCACGAGAAATTCCTACCCGAACTGCTCGACCGCCATCGCGGCCAGCGGCTGAGGTTTTCTGACGATCTGCATGCCGCTGTGCTCGAGAGCGATGTGGTGTTTATCGCCGTGGGAACGCCTTCCACCGAGCAGGGCGAGGCCGACCTCTCCTATGTCGAATCTGTAGCCAGGAGCATTCCTAGCGCGATTAACGGATACAAGGTCATCGTCGAGAAGAGCACGGTACCGGTGTACACCAGCGAATGGATCCGCAAGATCATCCTCCGCCACGGGGCCAGTCCCGACGCCTTCGACGTGGCCTCGAATCCGGAGTTTCTCCGCGAAGGAAGTGCGGTCACTGACTTTCTCTTTCCCGACCGGATTGTGGTGGGGACCGATTGCGAACGTTGTGCGTCCGTTCTGCGTTCCCTCTATGCCCCCCTCACCGACGGCAGTTATTACCAACGCGGAGACGCCATCCCGCAACCGGATCGCGCTCAGATCCCCCCGCCCTTGATTGTGACCAGCACCAAGAGTGCGGAACTGATCAAGCACGCCTCGAACGCCTTTTTGGCCATGAAGATTTCCTTTATCAATGCGGTGGCCTCGATTTGCGAGGCGGTGGGTGCCGATGTACAACAGGTCTGCCAGGGGATCGGGAGCGACAGCCGCATCGGACATCGCTTCCTGAATCCTGGCATTGGATACGGCGGTTCGTGCTTTCCCAAGGATTTAAAGGCCTTCCGCGCCGTCGCCCGGGATTGCGGCTATGACTTTCGCCTGCTCGACGAAGTCATGCATATCAACGAGGAGCAACGGCAACGCTTCCTGCGCAAGGTGCGCAGCGCCCTGTGGACCTTGCGGGGCAAGCGCTTGGCGGTATTGGGGCTGGCGTTCAAGGGCGGAACCGACGACATTCGCGAATCCCCAGCCATGCTGTTGGTCCAGAGTTTGCTGCAGGAAGGGTGCTGCATCTCGGCCTATGACCCGGCAGCCGAAGAGCGGGCCCGGGAGGTCCTCAATGCCAGCGTCGAGTTTGCCGAGAGTCCTTACGCTGCCGCCCGCGGTGCCGATGCGCTCCTGATTCTCACCGAATGGGACGAGTTTGCCGCTCTCGATCTCGATCGGGTTCATCGCGCAATGAGATACCCCATCGTGATTGACGGGCGCAATCTCTATGACCCGGAATCGATGGCGCAACTGGGGTTCACTTATTACAGCATCGGCCGGTCCGCGATCACACCGGATGTTCGCCCCTTCCCTGCCAACGCTCCCCCCAGGGCAGTTGAGAACCCATGAGTGAACTGCGTGCCATGGTAACCGGCGGCGCCGGCTTCCTCGGCTCCCACCTGTGCGATGCCTTGCTTCGAGGGGGGTATGCGGTGGTCGCCGTGGATAATCTGCTTACCGGCCGGGAAAGCAACCTGCGGCACCTGCGGAACGAGCCCCGATTCGAGTTCCGGCAGATTGACGTCAATGACCCGTTTGATTGCGGCAAGATAGATTACGTCTTTCACTTCGCGTGTCCCGCCAGCCCGGTCGACTACATGCAGTACGGCATCGAGACCTTGAAGGTCGGCTCGCAAGGGACGCTGAATACCTTGGAAGTGGCGCGCAAGTACCGCGCGAAATATCTCGTCGCCTCAACCTCGGAATGCTACGGCGACCCGCTCGAACATCCCCAAGAGGAAACCTATTGGGGAAATGTCAACCCGGTCGGCCCGCGATCGGTTTACGATGAGGCCAAGCGCTTCGCCGAAGCACTGACCATGGCCTATCACCGGTATCACAACCTGGACACTCGCATCGTGCGCATCTTCAATACCTACGGACCTCGAATGCAGCTGAACGACGGGCGGGTCATTCCCAACTTCATGAAGCAGGCGCTGCGCGGCGAGGATCTTACCGTGTACGGTGATGGCAGCCAGACCCGCAGCTTTTGCTATGTCAGCGATGAAATCGAAGGCTGCATGCGTTTGGCGAAATCATCCGAACACCTGCCGGTTAACATCGGGAACTCCACTGAGTTCACCATCCTCGAATGTGCCAAGCTGGTGCTGGCGGTCACGGGTTCGAAAAGCAAAATACGGCGTGAGCCGCTGCCGCAAGATGATCCCAAGCAACGCTGTCCCGACATCAGCAAGGCGAAGGCGTTGCTCGCATGGGAACCAAGAATTGACCTTGAAAGCGGACTAAGAACCTCGCTCGAGTATTTTCGCCAAGCCGTGCTCGAACCGACACCGGCCAGCCATTAAGCTCGGAAACCCCGGCGGCGAAGACTAGAGCTTTCCCTGCGGTTCCGATTCTGCACAGGCGATGAGCTGCTGGACACGGGTACGCTCTCCCTCATTCGCGAGCGCGAAGCGCACCCCCATGCCATATCCGAGATGCATGCTTTCGACTTTTCCCGCCAGGCACAATTTGCCGTCGGCGGTTCGTACCACAATGGTGAGGACGGTTCCTTGCGGAAAGGGCTCGGGGGTTTCCACGTAACAACCGCCCGTACTAATGTCACTCAAGGTCGAGCGGTTAGGCACGTTCGAATCCTCGCGATACACGTCCGCTCCCAACGAGCATGCCCGGCGCTCGCGGTCACGGCGATTGGATGCTGATTGCGCGCCGGTCCCGACGGGTCCGGGATTGCGGGCCTCGAACTCGAGAGCTTCCCCGGCTGGCGAGTCAGCGACCGCGTGTTCCTGCAACCAGTGGTACAAGATCCGCTTGGAAGTTGCTGGCACGCTTACCAGGCGGATTCCTACCCGCCCGCTTCGATCCTGCCACATTACGTCTCCGGCAAGGCGAACGACCGCCTGGCTGTCCGGAAGGGAAAATTGCAAATAGGCCTTGCAGGCGGGCGGCAATTGATCCTGGGTGCGCAGGCCCACCCCACTCTCGCTCAATTCGAGGAGCGTCGAGGCCGCATTCTCTTTGCCAGGAAAAGCGAGGTTGGCCTGGGCTTGGACCGGGATACGGGGTTCGAGCCGCCGCTCCTGCCGCATCATCCCCCGGGCGGCCCGTAGGCTATCGAGCGCCCGTTCCCGAGAAACTGGTTTGTAGAGGAGAAAGTTGGCGCCCCAGCCAAAGACGGCATGCGCCCGGGCTTGGCCGTTGACCAGCGCAATCACAACCGTATGGCCGCTCCCGGGTGTTTGCCGGAAATGGGCGATGAGGGGAAGGGCCGAGGCTTCATCTTGGCAATCCACCATGACGGCGTCGAAGCGCCTCGCGGGAGGCGAGGCCAACAGGGCCTTGGGGTTGCGCGAAACTTCAACTTTGATATCGAGATCTTGAAGAACCCGGCTGAGCACCGCGACCGTTTCGTCCTCAGCGCACACCACGAGCGACACAAGCGCCATAATGCCAGCATCGTAAGTTCCGAACCCCTCGGCTCCCAAGTTACCAAAGGTCATGTCTCCCAGTTAAGGAGCGACGCCCGATCCAAGTCCATCCAGGCGAATGGCCGTGCGCCCTGGCCGCCCTCAGGCAATGTTTCAAATAGGATTCGCCGGATTCCGGATGCCAAAGTGACCGGAGTTATGCGGCGAAATTACTTACGTTCGTTCAATGTACT
>DATJVZ010000179.1:0-23988 GCA_035501575.1 Terriglobales bacterium
CTCTGCACACGCCGCAATTCAGTTCCGCGCTTGACTAGTAGCTAAGGGTTTCCGTGGGAAGCAAAGTCATTCCTGATCACCTGGCCACCTTTCATCACAAAGCGGACGCGCTCTAACTCGGTGATATCGGCGACCGGATCGCCAGCGACGGCGATGAGATCGGCAAACCTTCCCGGCTCGGCTGCACCGATGTGGTCCGCCCAGCCCAACATTTCGGCGGCATTGATGGTGACGGCACGAATCACATCCAGAGGCGGCATTCCGGCCTGACGCAAGTTAACCAAGGTCGCGGTGCTCGCTTGCCCGCGCGTTTTTCCTGGATAAAACCAGCACATGTCCGATCCAGCGGCAAATTTCACGCCCGACCTCAAAACCCGCTGAACCAACTGATCGTATCGTTGTTGACGGAGCACATCGGAAGTGGTATTGGCAGCGTGGAAGCCGGGTGACATCACTATGCTGGGCTGGGTGACCTTCAGGAAAAAGCCGCCATACCAGGTTGGCGTCAGATCGAGGAAGATGCCTTGGTCGCGCATCTGTCTAAGTTGCTCCTCGGTCACGTCGTTGCCGTGCTCGATAGAATCTGCGCCAGCATCAATCGCGGTTTGTATGCTGGCGACGTCGGCGGCGTGGACAGCAACCTTGAGATGTTGGCGGTGTGCCTCTTCAACCACTGCCGCAAGTTCAGTCAGCGAGATGTCCTCACCGGTGGTAACCTTGATTAGGTCGACGTTGTGAAAGACATTCTGTCGGACAGCTTGCCGCCCTTGATCGGCCCCGTTCACCAGCAAGAATTCCTGCGACAGGATTGCGTCGGCCAGCGCAGGATTGAGATTCTGCAGATAGGAGCCGGGGGCGATCAGCTTGCGTCCGGAAGCCAGGATTCTTGGGCCGAGGACGCGACCTGCGTTGATCGCGTCACGCAGTTCCGTGTCGCCATCAACGCCCGAATGACCCAGGTTGCGCACCGTCGTAATGCCGCTCTCCAGGTCCTCTCGCGCCAACTGCGCGCCCAGCAAGGCGCGCTTGGTCGGTGATTCCACAATGGCTAGCAGAAGTCCGGGAGCAAACTCCCCGTTGGAGTGGCGCTGAATCTCCGCTTCGGGCGGCACAATGATGTCGAGCAAAAGGTGGGTGTGGCCGTCAATCAACCCAGGCAATAAAGTAGCCTCCCCGAGATCTATAGTGTCGACTCGCGCGAGTGAATCGGCCGACACCTGCGCCGAAGACGCGACTTGCTTGATCTTGCCGCCTTCAACCAGAACAGCGGCTGGGGAGAGCATATTGCCTGTCCGCGGATCCAGCAGGCGGCGGGCTTTGACCAGGACGGGCCGAGGCGGCGACGGTTGCTCTTGGGCGGTTGAAGCCAGTACGAACAACAGTGCCACCAGAGCCGCCACCACGGAGGCGAGAAACAGCTGGCTCAGGAATCGCCTGGTATTCACCCTGCATCCTTTCGCTGGAGTGGATCTCGTCCACCCCGCCCGTGATGATGAATCAAATTGGAGCGGTGCGATTGAGTGCAATCACCTCTTCCGGGTTGTCTCCTACATTATCCGTCGATTCTACTACATACCGAGTAGACAGGCAAATGACGGGTATGCGGGCAGAGGGGTCCGGTGTCGCTGCTAGTGGGATGGAATTTACGGCGGCCTTGAGTGCATACTGGATATAAGCGTCTCACCGACTTGAATGTCAGGGAGTTGGTCTCCCTGGATGCTTGGGGCATCCCGATGAAACTCCTCGCGATTGCATTCGCGCTGTTGGCGGGTGTCTCTTCCTGCCTCGCCCGGTCTGATTCCGTGGTCCTGATCCCGGGCCTGGGCCCACTTCACCACACGATCTCCACCAAGAGCCCTGAGGCGCAGCAATTCTTCGATCAAGGCCTCACGCTGGTTTTCGCTTTCAACCACGAAGAAGCCGTTCGGGCATTTCGCCGGGCATCGCAGCTCGACCCGAAGTCGGCGATGGCTTTTTGGGGGGTGGCATTGGCGCTGGGTCCGTGCATCAATCTTGATATCGATCCTACTCGCGAGAAGGCCGCCTACGAAGCCGTGCAGACGGCGTTATCACTGGCGCCAGGCGCGACAGAACGTGAACGCGATTACATTCAAGCTCTCGCGAAACGCTACTCATCGGATCCGAAGGTTGACCTGAGAAGGCTCGACGCGGACTACGCCAACGCGATGCGGGAATTGTCCAAGCGTTACCCCGACGATCTCGACGCGAGGACCCTCTATGCGGAGAGCATGATGGATCTCCACCCTTGGAAACTTTGGAGCCTCGATGGTCGTCCCACCGAAGGCACGGAAGAAATCCTGGCCGCGCTCGAATCGGTGATGCGGCGGGATCCAAATCACCTTGGGGCCAATCACTATTACATTCACGCCACGGAAGCATCGTCCCATCCCGAGTGGGCCGTCGCGAGCGCCCATCGTTTAGAAACTCTCGCACCGGCCGCAGGCCACCTGGTGCACATGCCCGCGCACGTCTACATGCGCTTAGGAGACTACTCGGCAGCCGCTCACAGCAATGAGGTCGGAGCTGAAGTCGACCGCATATATCTCCGGGAGAGCGGCACAACAGGCGGCATGTACGACATGATGTATTACTGCCACAATCTTCACTTCCTCTCCGCGAGCTACAGCATGGGCGGCAATTTCGCGCACGCCAAGCAAGCCGCCGATGAGCTGGCTGCTCACGTCGCTCCGATGCTCCACGACATGCCTATCGCCGAGGTGTACGCGCCTTATCCAATTTTCATACTTGTGCGCTTCCATCGCTGGGACGAAGTGTTGCAATTGCCTCCGCCGAATCCGGGTCTCGCCATGACGACAGCATTCTGGCATTTCGCACGCGGATCTGCCTTTGCCGCAAAAGGCCAAATCGCGATGGCAGAAGCGGAACGAACAATTCTTGAAACTGAGCGCGAACAAACGCCGGCCGATCGGGAGTTCAGCATGTTTTTCAATAAGGCTCGGACCTTTCTGGACCTCGCCGAACATATCTTGGATGCCCGGATCGCCGCCGCCAAGGGCGACCATGAGCTGGCGATCAAGGATTGGCAGAAGGGCGTAGAAATCGAGAACACGCTCAACTACGGTGAGCCGCCTGAATGGTTTTATCCCGTCCGCGAGTCTCTAGGAGCCGCATTGCTGCGGAACGGCCAAGCGGAGCGTGCGGAAGAGGTGTTTCGCGCCGACCTCGAACAGTACCCGAGAAATCCCCGGTCGCTTTTTGGGCTACTCCGAGCTTTGGAAGCCCAGAACAAGAGTGCCAATGTGGAGGAGGTTCGAAAAGAATTTGAGGCGGCTTGGAAAAACGCAGACATTACGCTTGAAATCTCCGACCTATGAGCAGCAGAAATCGCCATCGAAGGATTGTGGAAGGGAGGCGCGATAGGGTGCGAGTTCCGGTTCCATAAGGGCATCGCGAGCGGCGCTTTCCGAATGAGACGGAGGGTTGCCCCTTAGCCCAGCATCCCCATAACATCCGGCCAATGGCTAGTCAGTCCCAACTCGTCGGCCAAACCATCGCTCGCTACCGCATTCTCGAAAGGCTGGGGGGCGGCGGAATGGGCGTCGTCTATAAGGCCGAGGACACCGAGCTCGGTCGGTTCGTCGCCCTGAAATTCCTCCCCGACGACCTTGCTAAGGATGCGCAAGCGCTGGAGCGCTTTCGCCGGGAAGCGCGGGCGGCGTCCGCCCTGAACCATCCCAACATTTGCACGATCTATGAAATCGGGCAGCATGATGGCCTGCGATTCATCGCCATGGAGTATCTCGAGGGCAACACGCTCAAACATACGATCGCGGGTCGGCCGCTCGAGCTTGAAAAGTCACTGGGTGTGGCCATCGAAGTTGCCGATGCCTTGGATGCCGCTCACGCCAAGGGAATAGTCCATCGCGACATTAAGCCTGCCAACATCTTTATTACCGATAGGGGTCACGCCAAGATTCTGGACTTCGGGCTTGCCAAGTTCAGTTCGGGGAAGAGCAATACTGACAATGAGCCGACTCGCGGTACTCAGGAAATAGACCGAGACCATCTGACCAGTCCCGGAAGCACATTGGGGACTGTTTCCTACATGTCCCCGGAACAGGTGAAAGGCAAGGAATTGGACGCCCGAACTGACCTGTTCTCCTTTGGTGTGGTGTTGTACGAGATGTCGACCGGAACCATGCCGTTCCGAGGCGACACCACAGCCTTGATCTTCAAGGCTATTTTGGATCAGGAGCCGGTGCCTGCCGTGCGCCTGAATCCCGAGGTTCCGCCGAGGCTTGAAGAGATCATCTCGAAGGCGCTCGAAAAGGACCGCGATGTCCGATTTCAACATGCATCCGACATCAAGGCAGATCTCAAGCGGCTGAAGCGAAACCTGGAATCGGGCAGGACGGCAAGCGTTGACCCAGCGATTCACCGCCGGCTTTTGCCCAAGGTATGGACGGCTGTGATCGCTTTCGTGAGCCTCGTCGCAGTCATTGCGGTGGCAGCGCTCTATTTTGGCGGCGGCAGACCCACCCCCATCACCTCGGTGGCGGTTCTGCCCTTCTCCAATGCGAGTGGCGACCCGTCGTCGGAATATTTGAGTGACGGCATCACCGAAGGCGTGATCGACCGGCTTTCGGGGCTTCCCAATCTGCGAGTTATCTCGCGGACATCAGCTTTTCACTATAAAGGAAAGGACATCGATCCGCAGAAGGTGGCAAAGGAACTTGGCGTCGAGGCCTTGGTCACGGGCAGGGTGGTCGAGCGCGGCGATAACCTCTCGGTGAGCGCCGAACTCGTGGACGCTCGTGAAGATAAACAACTCTGGGGCGAGCAGTACAGTCGGAAGCCAGCGGACATTCACATGGTTCAGCAGGAGATCGCAACCGCCATCTCCAGCCATCTCCGTGTGCGCCTAACGGATGAAGAAAAGATGCGCCTCGCCAAACCCGGAACGACTAATACAGAGTCTTACCAGCTGTATGTTAAGGGTCTCTATTTTGCCAATACGGCTAGTGCCGAAGGCCTGAAGCGCGCGGTCCAATACTTTCAGCAAGCGATCGAGCGCGATCCATCCAATGCTCCAGCCTATGCGGAGCTGGCTCAATGCTATGCAGACTTAGCCACTTTCGGCTATGCGCCAAACCCGACGGAAGTTTTTCCCAAAGCGATAGACGCAGCGACGAAGGCACTGGGACTGGACGATTCGCTGGCGGACGCCCGCGCGGCACTGGGTTATGCGAAATTCGCTTACCAAAGAGATTGGGCCGGCGCCGAAACCGAACTGAAGCGGGCAATCGAGCTCAACCCAGGCAGTGTCGACGCTCACTATGACTATGCGCAGTATCTGACCACGCAAGGCCGCTTCGAAGAGAGCATTGCACAGGGCCGTCGAGCCCAGGAATTAGACCCGGTGTCACCCCGCATCGTAGGAATTCCTGGTTACAACTTTTTGGCGGCGGGTCGATATGACGATGCCATCGTGCAGCTTAAGAAAGCTCTGGAACTCGATCCGACTGCCCTCTGGCTGCATTGCATGCTGGGCTGGACCTACGCTCGCCAAGGGGCCTACGAACAGGCTATCAAGGAACACGAGAAGATGGGCTCCGAGCTCTCTCCGGTCACCGAAGAAAATCAATTCTTCGCTGCCGGCTTGGGTTGGATCTACGGCTTGGCCGGACGACGAAATGATGCGCTCAGAGTCTTGGCACAGTTTAAGGAACTGGAGAAGGACAGCTTCGTAGACCAGTACAACTTAGCGATGATCTACATCGGCTTAGGTGACAACGACCAAGCTTTTCGAACCCTCGATCGCGGGCTCTTAAACTCGACCAGCATAGCTTTCCTCAAGGGCGATCCGTTCTGGAGTACGGTGCGCTCCGACCCGCGCTACGCCGATCTGCTGCGCCGGATGGGGCTGCCGCAGTGATCGGTACCAGCGATTACTATTGTGAATCGTACCTCTGTCTGAGACTGTGCATGACGGTTGTCGAAACACGTATGGCCGGTAGTGAGGTTAAAGCTGTAGCATTGTGGCAGTTGGAAGTGATATCCTTAAGTTTGTCGCCTTAGTTCATAAACATCACCCCGTGCCGTATAGACCTGTAGCTCAGTTGGTTAGGGCGTTTTTGCTGGCACGGAACAGGTCGATGGGTGGAGTCGCACCGTTGTTCATCCGGCATCTTTTTCCAGCTGTTGGTTTGGACCCCGTGTTCTCATTTCTCGAGCTCGACGAAATGGCCTCGGTGTCCCGGCGGATGGCAATCCGGTCGCCAAAACCTCAACTCGTACAACCCCTTAGGTGCTCTTTTCATTCCCGCGAAAAAATCCGATCCTCTGGATGTGCATCTCATCAAAATGGGATAGTTTTTCCAACCGACATGTCTGTCGGTTAGGATCAACACCTCCCGGTCGTGGATCGGACGGAGAGTACTCGCTTTGCGCGCTTGCGAAATCATCGAGACGGCGATTGGCAACCCTTCGCCTGGGCGTTGGCACCGGCTGCTTCGGATAGCCCTGGTCGTGCTTGCCTGCGGCGCGCTCGCCAACGGGCAGAATTCAACGCCGGACGGCAGCGGCACTATTCCCGCAGAAACCTCGATTCAGTCCTCTCCGGCGCCTGATCCGCAGGCCTCTCCGGAAAAGACCCAGGGAGAGGCCCCTAAGGTTCCCGCGGTACCGGGCAGCATCCTGGGAACGGTTCTAGATCAAACAGGGTCTGTGGCGGTTGGAGCCGTCGTACGGCTCACATCGGAAGACCAATCCCTTTCGCGCGAGGTTACGACCGGGGATAATGGGCAGTTCTCATTTGCGAAAGTGCCGCCAGGTCCCTTCAAGCTTTCCGTCACTGCGGCAGGATTTACCGAACAAGGGTTCTCTGGGGAGCTGGCGTCGGGACAGACCTACCTGGTGCCGCCAATTGCGATCGCAATAGAAACGGTCAGGACCGACGTTAAGGTAACCGTGGATCCGGTGGAAGTAGCAACCATACAAGAGAGAGAGGCGGAGCAGCAGCGTGTCTTTGGCTTTATACCCAATTTCTACGTAACCTACCATCCGGACGCGCCTCCGCTTACAACGAAATTGAAGTTCCGCCTGGCATGGAAATCAAGCATCGACCCTATCACGATCGTCGGGGTGGCTTTTCTGGCGGGAATGGAGCAGGCGGGCGACGAGTACCCGGAATTTGGGCAAGGCGCGCTCGGCTACGGCAAGCGCTTCGGCGCCGCTTACACCGATGTCTTTGCCTCCACCTTTCTGTCGGGGGCGATTTTCCCGGCTCTGCTGAAGCAGGATCCGCGTTATTTCTATAAGGGTACAGGCAGTACAAGTTCTAGAATTCTGCGCGCGGTTGGAAACTCGGTGACCTGTAGAGGTGATAACGGCCGCTGGCAGATCAATTACGCGAATATCGCGGGAACCTTCGCCGGAGCCGCACTCTCTTCCACTTTTTATCCTACGAACAACCCCGGGATGTTTACCCTCTCGAACGGCTTTATCAGACTGGGCGAGAGTTCCCTGGGCGGTGTCGTTCAAGAGTTCGTCTTACACAGATTTACGAAAACCAAGCAGCCAGTGGACCATCTGAACGATTCGTCAGGCGATCCAGCGTTTTCGTCAAAGAAGCAATAGCCCATCTCGACGACCCTCGGGTAGCAAGCCGCGTAAGATCCATGTTGTTGGGGACCCGATTCGCTTAGAAAACTAGATTGGTTCTTGGCGCGAGTTTCAAAGCCGGGGTCCGACCCCCTGGTGCTTTCCAAGGGGGTCGGTTCGAGATTGTTCCACCGATTCTCAACGTCCAGACTCGTGCTGAGATCCCCGACCTCAGGCTCGCATTGCAATCACTTCCAGATACTCGGATGAGACCACAGTGAGCTCATTCCCTCCGCGATTGTGCGCCGACCACAAGGCTTCCAGTTCTTCGCGGAGCTGCTCGGCAGCCGCTTTATCGAGCGATGCGAATGCGCGATTGGTAGGCCCATAATACTGACGAAAGAACTCCACCACTTCACCCGGCGGAAAGGGATAGGTGAAGTTGTAATGACGTCGGGTCATCTTAAGATCCGAAACGCCATGGCCTAACCTCTGGCGTACCACAGTTTCGTCGCCCCATAGGACTGGAGCTGGCATACCCGAGGGAGCGATGAAATTGGCGACGGTTTTGAACATTTGTCCAATGAATCCTTCGCGTGTCCAATTTCCCATGGCGATCGTGCCTCCGGGACTGCACACTCGCAGCAGCTCGCGCGCCACGAGCTCCGGCCGCGGAGCAAACATAGCACCGACAAGACTGGTTACGAAGTCGAAGCTGGCGTCATCGAAGGGAAGCGCTTCGGCGTCGCCTTCGAGGAAACGAGCGTTCAGACCTTCCGCCCGGGCGCGCGCCTGGGCACGCTGTACCAGGTTCGGCGCGATGTCCACGCCAGTGACGCGCACGCCATCCCGTGCCGCCCATAGCGCAACTTGACCCGATCCGCAAGCCACATCGAGCAACTGGCATCCGGCTGGAACATCGAGTTGTTCGTAGAAAATCCGCGCCCCCAGCTCCATATAGCGCGAGAAGCGATCGTAGTCTCCAGCCATCCAGGTCTGTTTCAGGCGTGTCTTCAGACCGTCGATTTCCGGTGCGATGGTAGTGGTAGCCATGATTCCTCCTCTTGTGTGTTGGCCTTTCTGTTTTGGCCTGCGGCCCACTTTCAAGCCGCTTAGGCGGTTATGGTTAACTCCGATGATTGATTGACAACCGCAAACCCTCACTGGCCCTGCCTCCCCGATTCGCCTGGTTGGCAGGCCGGACTCATGGTTCAGTGCTTCGGTGTGATCTTGGCAGCAAAGGATTGCGCCACGATCTTTCCGTTCCGCACAATGAAGGTATCGGTAGCGGCCTCGTACTTGTTGTCTGCGGTCTCTGCACTCCACAAGATGTAGGCGTAGTCACCCTCGGCGTGCTGCTGTCCCATGGAAAACCTGGCGCCAGGCTTTGAAAACTCCGCGATGAGAGCCTGGAAAAAGGGCTTGATCGCGGCTGGGCCTCGTAGTGGTCCGCCAGGGATAAACAGCACGGCATCGGATGAGTAATCACCCAAGACGCCATCGAGGTCTTCCTCGTAGAAGGACTTCAGATGTTGATTGACAATATCGCTTGCCGTTGGCATTTGTTTTCTCCTCTGCGTTCGAATTCCGCCGTTGTTCAGATCTGACGTCTCAGCAAGGCTTACTATGCGCCACGAGCGCTGCCCATTACTTACCCGCACGTCCGGTGCTCTTGCTCGCGGCTCCGTTGCCGTATGATGATTTGCTTAGGAGTCCGGAGAAGTTTGCCGGGAGGCCGCGTGGATGTGCTTTCCGAAGTGCTGAAAGTAGTGAAGCTTCAGGGGGCCCTGTTTTACAACGCAGAATTTTCTTCCCCGTGGAGTGTCTGCTCACCGGCCTCCCGCACGGTGGCACCTTATCTGGCGCCAGGCGCGGGACACGTAATCATCTACCATTTGCTGACCGATGGGCGCGCCTCGGCGCGGCTGGTGGATGGGGAACGCATGGCTCTCGACGCCGGCGATCTTGTCATCTTTCCCCATGGCGATGCCCACATCATTGAAAACGGACTGCCCACCAAGACCGTGGACCTGAGAAAAGAATTGGCTCGAATCGTCGCCCAGGGGTTGAAGCTGTCGCGCTTGGGTGGGGGCGGAGAAGTCACCAGATTTATTTGTGGTTTCATGGCATGCGACCCACAACTGAGTCAGGTCTTTCTTAACGGGCTACCACCGGTGTTCAAGGTAAACATTCGTGCCGACGCATCGGGCAGATGGCTGGAGAACTCGATCCGCTTTTCCGTGAACGACGCCGACGCTTCTCGCGCGGGCGGAGAGGCAGTCTTGGCCAAGCTATCCGAGGTATTGTTCGTAGAAACACTGCGCATCTACATCGCGCACCTCCCCGCTGAACAGACCGGTTGGCTGGCTGGCGCCCGCGATGCGGAGGTCGGAAAAGCGCTGGCGCTGATCCATCGGAATCCTGCGCATCCCTGGACCATTGCTGCTCTGGCAAAAGAAGCGGGAGCATCACGCTCGGTACTCGCCGAACGCTTTCGCCGCTACCTCGACGTGGCTCCGATGGCCTACCTCACGCATTGGCGACTTCAGTTGGGAGCTCAGATGCTAGCTTCCACCAATCATTCGGTGGCCCAGATCGCACCCGAAGTGGGCTACGAGTCCGAAGCTGCTTTCAACCGTGCGTTCAAACGCGAGTTCACGGTTCCTCCTGCACGTTTTCGCAGCCAAGCGAGAGCCTCAACTAGGTCTCAAGAAAGGCCTGCTCAACGCTAGCCGAGGCGGGCCGAGATTCGTAACAATTCGGCGCTACTGATCCCCGTGAGTATTGACCGTCTCGCCGGAAGTCTCAGCTGCATCAGTCCGCTGGGTGATTGGGGGAATGAAATCGTGCAGCGCTCACAAGGGCGTTGGCATCCAATGGTTTTTAGGAGGCAGACTTTATGCTGGCCGCGGTTGTACCCGCTGTGAGTAGTTCGTGGCAGATCAAAGAGGTTCCGCAACCTCAACCGGGAACCAATCAAGTGCTGGTAAAGATGCATGCCAGCGGTATCTGCTACACCGACGTGCACGAAACACTCGGACATATTCCGGGACAATTTCCCCGCATCCTGGGCCATGAGCCGGTGGGCGAGATTGTTGCCGTAGCTCCCGATGTCACCACACGAAAAGTTGGCGACCGTGTCGGCACAGCCTGGATTCAAACGACCTGTGGACGTTGCGAATGGTGCCAGCGCGGCCGCAGGATGTTCTGCCCTTATCTGAAGGGGACAGGGCTCGACGCACAGGGTGGTCACGCAGAGTACATGCTGATGAATGCCGACGTCACCTACCTGATTCCCGATAAGGTTTCTTACGAGCAAGCGGCCCCGATCTTCTGCGCCGGTTACACCGTTTACGGCGGGCTTCGCTGGGCCGATCCCCAGCCGCACGAGCGCGTGGCCGTGCTCGGCATCGGTGGGCTGGGGCACTTGGCCGTGCAATACGCGAAAGCTGCGGGCTTTGAGACCATTGCCATTTCTCACTCCCCCGATAAAGACCGGATGATCCGCCAGCTCGGCGCAGATGAGATTGTCCGCGATGGCAAGGGCTTGGCCGCTGCGGGTGGCGCGGATGTGATCCTTAGCACCTCCAATTCAACCAAGTCGATGATAGACAGTATTCAGGGGCTGCGGCCCGACGGCCGGCTGGTCGCGATGGGCGCAGACGTAGAGCCGCTTTCAATCTCGCTGACGGATCTCATCCTGAAGCGCATTCGGATCATCGGCAGCCAGCAAAACGGACCCGAATATCTCTACGAAGCGCTGGATTTCGTGGCCAAAGGAAAAGTTAAAACGATTGTCGAGACATACCCATTGGCAGAGGCGCCGAAGGCTTACGATCGCGTTGCGGAGGGCAAGGCCCGGTTCCGCGCAGTCCTGACAATGTAATCGCCGACGCGAGCCGCTTGCGAGGACCTCAGCCGTAGAAAATAGACGACTCAAGTTTCAGCTGGCAGTTGTGTCAGCAGGTAGAGCCAACCATGGCGAGGAGCACCTGAAATCGACTGAACCGAGCTTCGCGGCCGTTCAGAACGCAACGAAATCACGGTACCCTCTATCACCCCAGGTAATGAGGCGAGGTTCATCCTCCGACCACCAGACGAGAACGCGTCCGGCCAATGATCGGTCTTCAGCAAGCCGGACGACGGCGTCCGAGATTTGGTCGGTGGTTAATAGTCGTTCTGGCACACTGCGTGCCCTGCGTTCGCTTGGAGTGAGCGACTCCCAATAACGCAGTACCTCGTTCGTCGCGATCCACCCTGGCGCGAGACAATTAACCCGGATATCGTCGGTTTCCGCCAAAGGCGCGAGCCTCGTGGTCATGCGGATCATTCCCGCCTTGGCAACGTCGTAACCGGGAATGCCGCCCGGCACGTTTCGACCATGCCACAGCGCCGATATTGACGCTAGATTCACGATTGCGCCGCCATGGCCCCGCATCGCTTCAATGGCCCAGCGAGTGGCGTACATAGCTCCCAGCAAGTCTGTCTCGAGGGCACCCATCCAACTATCCATGGACGCGTCGCCATGCGGTGCGGAAGCATTATTCACCAACACGCTCAAGCCGCCGAAGGTTGTCTGCGCGAACGACACTAGTCGCTTTACCTCGGACTCCTTACGCACATCGGCCTGAAAGAACGCAGCCCGACCGCCGTTGCGCTCGATGCCACGAACCGTCGTAAGTCCGCCCACTTCATCGATGTCGGAAACAACAAGCGCAGCCCCGCCTTTGGCGAAACGTTCCGAGATAGAACGTCCGCATCCGCTTCCGCCACCTCCCGTAACAACTACGACTTGATTGCCGTGCATCATTGTCTAAGGCTACGCGCCTCCCTCGAGTCACTCAATGGCGCAGGACGCGAAGTTGCCGGGTGCGCTGCAAATTGCTGGCCGTCAACGAAGAAAGCTGAGGGCGACGCCTCCTTGCATGTTCGTGCGTTCAAGCGGCGATTCTCCCAGAAGGAAACAGCCCCCATCAGCCACTCATCAGGAAAATGCGGGGACGCACGCTGGTTCGCTTGGTCCACTCCCAATAGCGCACCAAAATCGTGTAGGCCACAAGAGCGGTCTCACCTTCTCCCCAAAACAAATACGAAATCGATTGTTTCATCAGATTCTTGGTGGTGAGCCCTAACAGTATGCTGATGGGATCGAGCAACTCACTCAGGTAGGCAATGGCATTAGCTACGGCAACTGCTCCACGGACTTCTATGACGTAGTGCTCCCCGTCCCGCCGAGCGAGCACCCGCAAAGTAGCCAGGAACTCGCTGCGATTATCCTGCAGATGAACATGGAGAAAGGCGAGCGGCCCGCTCAGCACATAGTGTTTTCGAATCTTCTCTTCCAGTTCACTGCGGCCCTGGGCCGTAGCCCGTTGATGCGGTATCAGATTGACTTTTTTCCCGGTTATGGAATGCCAGAGTTCGGCGGACTCCTGATCGGCGAATGTGACCTCGGAAATTCGCATCTCGGTCGAGCGCACGGAACGGCTTAGCGCACTGGCAATCAGGAGCAGAAAGATGAACGTGGTGGCAATGATGATCCCGTCGGGCCGGGACAGAACGTTATCTGCCAAAGTATAGACAAACACGAGAGTGACCAGGAAGAAATATCCGACCAGCAGGATGGTCTGGGGCTTGCGCAAGTCACATTCTTTGGCCCTGGCAATTGTCACCGCGAAAGCAGCCGACAGCATCAAGGCCAAGACTCCCGTGGCGTACGCCCCGCCTTGAGCTTCGACACTGGCCTGAAAAATGAGGGTGATCATGATGTTGATTCCGAGCAGAACGAGAACCAACGGGCGGCGATAGGAAACCCAACGGGGAGCCATTCCGAATCGTGGCAAGTAACGCGGAATGAGGTTTAGAAGCCCGGCCATCGCGGAGGCGCCGGCGAACCAAAGAATCAAAATCGTCGAGAAATCGAAGATTGTGCCAAAAGCGCTTCCGAGCAGGTGGTGAGCGAGATAGGCGATCGCTCTTCCCGCGGCGGCGCCTCCCACTCGATATTCGGACTCAGGGATCAAAAGACTGGTTACGGCACTGGAAAGCAGGAGCATGACGCTCATGATGAGCGCTGCAGTGAGGAGTAGATGGCGAGTGGCTTTGATTCTTCCTATAGGACTTGCCTCACCGTCTTGCTGTCCCTCATCGGTGATCAGGGGCATGACTGACACCCCGGTCTCGAAGCCGCTGAGTCCGAGCGCCAGCCTGGGAAAAAGCAAGGCCGAGACGATGAAGATGGCTGTCCAATCGCCGTGGGCCGCAAGCTCCAGATGCCAACGGTGGATCGACTCGCCGTGACGCACCACCTCCCACACAGCTCGCAGTAAAACAACCAGATTGAGAAGGAGATAGGGGACGGCTACGAGTTGGGCGAGACCGATGGCCTCGCTGAATCCCAGAAAGAACACAATCGCCAGAAGAAACAACAGACCGAGCGTTAGCAGAATCGGTGAGGTTCCTACCATGGGATGAAGTAGGGAATTCGCGATTGCATGGCGGGCCGCATCGGCTGCCGAAAGCGTCATGGTAATGACAAAATCGGTAGCCGCAAAGCCAAGAAGAATCAACACGAAGATCTTACTTTTCCAGCCGGAAAGAAGGTTCTCGAGCAATGCAATGGAACCCTGACCAACGTAGGAACGCTTGGCCACTTCCGAATAGACGGGAACCGCCGCCAGAAGGGTAACGGCGATCAGTATCGTCGTGGCCGGAATCGATAGCGCTCCCGCCGCCAGAAGCGCTATGCCCGGTTGATATCCGAGCGTCGAGAAGTAGTCAACGCCTGTGAGCCATAGAACCTTTGTCCATGGATAGGTCTTGCCAGTCTCCTCCTCTTGCTCGACCCGGTGCACACCGAGGAAGAATCGGCCGAGTCTGGTCTGGGGAGGTTGTTCGCGACGACTCGGGAGGCGTAAGACAAACGGACTGCCAGAGGCGTCATTCATAGACGATCCCCGTTCAGGGGCGACAGAGCGCTAATCGGTGGAAGCGGCGTGCTCCTCGTCTAGAGAGAAAGCAGACGTTTTTCACCAGAACTTGCCATCGGACCACTTCTTGCGGACTTATTATGAGGGAACTCGCCGCCTTCCTCCAATAGCGTCGAACCTTAGCCATTGATGGCTGTCGAAATCGACCGCCAGAGGCCCAAAGGTCGGCCATTGGTAATAGGAAGTCAGCTTAAGTTGCTGATATGTTGTTCGATATGAGGAAGGACGGGGACATGGAAGTGGACATTTCAAAGGCCGAGGATCGCGGCGAGCCGGTCTCCCAAATGGAGCCGATGTTGATCGGCGCCCGCCATCGCGGAAAGCTGACGGATCTGGCTCTCGAGTTGGCCTTGAAGGCGGCGGGCTTCCGGCGCAAGCTGCCCGAGAGCATGCTGGGATCGCTGGTTGACCTGGTTCGGGTGATGAACAGTTACTACAGCAATCTGATCGGAGGCCACGATACCCACCCCATCGATATTGAGCGGGCGTTGAAGAATGATTACAGCCAAGATCGCCACAAGCGCCACCTTCAGCTGGAAGCAAAGGCGCACATCGCCGTTCAGGAGTGGATCGATCGAGGCGGCTTGCACGGGCGTGTTGCCGGCGCTGACAGCATCCTAGAGATACACCGACGTTTTTGCGGGCTGTTGCCCGAGGACCTTCTGTGGGTCGTGGATCCCGAAAAGAAAGAACGCCTCCGGGTCGTGGGCGGACAGACACGAAAGCGAGATGGTCTTGGGGGGGTGCAGTTGGCGGTGAGCGCTGGCGCCATACCTCGTTTTCTCGCTCGCTTCACAGAAGTGTACGGTACCGCGAATAAAACCGATTCGATCCTGGCAGCGGCGACCGCACACCATCGGCTGCTTTGGATTCACCCGTTTCTAGATGGAAATGGCCGTGTGGCGCGTCTCCTGTCTCACGCCATGCTGCTCGAAAGTCTGGAGACCGGAGCAATTTGGTCCGTGGCGAGAGGATTGGCGCGGAGTCTTGAATCGTACAAGAGTCATCTGGCGGCGTGCGACCAGCCGCGTCGCAATGATCTGGACGGCCGCGGGCGGCTGAGCGAGGAAGCACTGGCGGAATTTGCAGAATTCTTTTTCGGCATCTGCATCGACCAAGTCGACTTTATGGAAGGGTCGGTTCAGCCGGATACGCTGCGCGCGCGCATCCGGGCGTGGGCGGAGGAAGAAATTCGTTTGGGCAAGCTGCCGGCGAAGTCGGACAGCATGCTCGAAGCCATCCTCGAGCGAGGGGAATTGGCCCGCGGGGACGCCGCCGCTGTTGTGAATACGAGCGATCGACAGGCGAGGCGGATTTTCTCGGCTCTCCTCGATCAGGGTGTGCTGATCTCAGAAAATCCACGATCGCCGCTGCGGCTGGCGTTTCCCGCTCATCTGGCTTCCCGCTGGATGCCGGGATTATTCCCGGAGCGGAAAGCCTCGTAAGAAAAGGAAAGGGCCGGATTGCGCCTGGCCTTGCGCTGGTCCTGCTACCCGACAATGGCCGTCAGTTGGAGGACGTGCTCGCCCAAATCTCGATTTCCTTCGATCTCAATCTGCGCCCGCGCCGAATCGCGATCGACGCCTTTGGTAAACACCCGCCAAGCCAATTCCTGAGGCATCCTCACCCGAGACGAGAATTCCCCCTCGAATCGTTTCCGCAGACCCCAGCCCTTGGATTCCCTAGCCAGAACCCATCGCCCTCCGCATTCGCCCGAAATTTCGAGCAAAACCAATGTGCCAACCGGGGCCTCAACCTGACGATAGGCATGTGGCAGTCCTCGCACCAAGCAATCGAGCACCGGATGATATAAATCCGGTGTCATAATTCCCGGTCGATTTGTGGCGAGTCGGATCTGCTGCTGATGATGCCAGCGCTCGGTCAGCTCGCGAGCCGTATCGAACCAGTTCAGGGACCTTTCTTCTCCTGCCCAGCTAACCGAGAACGCTGCCGGGGCGAACGGGTCTAGCTAAGGATTCGTGATAACGTGCGCTCTGCTCGCAGGTCTCCTTCATCATCTCGATCATGACTCTCGGGCTCAGCCGGCGGTAGACGGTCACACCTTCCCGGTTCCAGCGATTGACTAGCGCGATGAGGTCTTGCGGCGAGCCGATATTCACGGTTTCTACGTAGCAAGAATCCCGAACCATAGAGAGTTTACGCAGCGCGGTGTCGAGCAAATGCGCCGCTAGGTCGCGAACCTTCCACAGCGGAGAGGCGGTCTGAAGATCCCACTCTTCCGGGGCTAGCGAGCGCAAAAGGTCGATAAGCTTTTCGTCCACCCTGCGCAGCAGGTGAGCGCATAGGATTGGCTCGGGACGGCTGGATTCGTCGGGCATCTCAGGACTTCAACTTAACACGGCCGATCGCCGCGGCGGTCGACTTTTGCTTCGCGCAAGGAAGAATGCTGGCGGGCGAGTCGTGCGGAAAGACGGGCAGGTTAAATGGGAACGGAGAGGGAGCGGAGAAAGACGATGAGGCGGCTGACGGGGAGGGCGGTGACGAAGTTGTAGCTGCCGGAAATTCGATCGGCAAAAAGCAGGACAGCATCGGATTCAAAGGCGCCGGCGTAATTCAAAACCGAGTACTTGCGGATGTAGGACTGGATTTCGGACTCGACCAGAGGACGGAACGAGATGCTCGAAGTTTCGACGGTAGAGAGCATCTGGCGGGTAGGGGCATGGAGGACGGCAAGAGAGGTGACGAATTGGAATTCGCCGCCGGAGAGTTGGCGGAGGAATTGAGCAGCTTCCTCGAGGTCGCACGGCTTTTCATAGATCCCGCCATTCCTTGAAACCACGGCGTCGCCGGAGACGATCACGGCGTCCGGGCACTCGGCGGCAACTTTCCAGGCTTTAGCTTCCGCTAGCTTGCGTGTGAGCTCGGTGGGATTCGCGTCGCGAATGGATTTCTCATCGATCCGGCTGGGACGGGTTTCATAGCTGAGGCCGAGGAGGTCAAGGGCGCGCTTGCGAAAGGGAGATTCCGAGGCAAGGACAAGTCTCATGGCGGCGCCGTTCCAGAAAGGATCCGCCAGAATAGCCTTCTGTTACCAGAGGTTACCGACAAGACGAGTTCCTCGAAATCCGTCCGAGTGCGCTTCGAGGACCGACGGCGGGAAGATGCCTCAGCGCGTAGCCGACTCATGAGCCGGTCTTCAAGACATCACCCCACGATGATTCGGACTCGATCAGCGCGGCCTGTTGACCGAGTTTCTTGACCTCCTCGTCCGTGGTGGTGGCGAACATGTGCATGATTCGCGCAACCGCGCCCGTCCAACCAGTCTGATGGCTAGCTCCAATACCCGCTCCGTTGTCGCCGTGGAAATATTCATAAAACAGCACCAGATCACGCCAGTGCGGGTCTTCCTGAAACTTCCGTGCTCCCCCGTAGACTGGGCGCCGGCCACGGCTGTCCCGGAGAAAGATCCTAACCAAGCGTCGCGCGATCTCTTCGGCGACTTGATAGAGGTTCATGAGCCGCCCGGAGCCGGTCGGACATTCCACCTTTAAAGCATCGCCAAAGTAGGCGTAATAATTCACCAGGGCACGGAGGATCATCCCATTGACCGGCATCCAGACCGGCCCGCGCCAGTTGGAATTGCCACCGAACATGCCGGTATCGGACTCCGCCGGTAGGTAGGACACCCGATATTCTTGGTTGCCCAAGCGAAACACATAGGGATGTTCGGCGTGGTAGCGCGAGAGGGAGCGAATACCGTAGGGACCCAGAAACTCGTTTTCGTCAAGCATGATCCGGAGAACCCGGCGAAGCTTGCTCTCGTCCAAAACAGAAAAGAGCCGGCGACCGCCAGCCCCGAGTTTGGTCGGGTCTTGAAAAGCGGCACTCAGTTCGGGACGGGCATCCATGAACCGCTGGAAACGCTCGGTGACTTGGGGAAATTTCTCGAACAGCTCGGGCTCAAAAGGTGTAGCCGCGCATAGCGGCAGCAAACCCACCAGCGATCGAACCTTCAGCCGCTGGATCTCGCCGTTGGGGAGCCGTAGCACATCGTAGAAGAAACCGTCCTGCTCGTCCCACATGCCATCTCCGCCTATTTGCACCAACGATGACGTGATATACACGTCGTGTTCCAGGAACTTGAGCACCATGTCCGTGTAGTCGTCATCCAGCAGTGCGAGTTCGCACGTGATTTGCAGCATGTTGTCGGCAAACAGTGCCATCCAGGCGGTTCCATCGGCCTGTTCCAGGTAACCCCCGGTCGGCAGGGGTGCGCTGCGATCAAATACGCCTATATTGTCCAGTCCCAGAAAGCCACCCTCGAAGACGTTGCGCCCGGTTCGGTCTTTGCGGTTGACCCACCAGGTGAAGTTCATGACCAGTTTTCGAAAGCACTTCTTCAGCCATTTGACGTCCCCCACTCCGGTCTTCAACTTCTCCAGGCGATAGATGAAGATGGTGGCCCAAGCGTGCACGGGTGGATTGACGTCGCTGAAGCTCCACTCGTAGGCCGGAATCTGGCCGTTGGGATGCAGGTAGCGCTCACTCAGCATCAAGCTCAACTGGTCCTTGGCGAAATCCACATCTACTAAGGACAAGGCGAGCACATGGAAGGCGAGGTCCCACGCCGCGTACCAGGGATATTCCCACTTGTCCGGCATGGAGAGGATGTCACCGTTATACATGTGGGACCAATGATTATTCCGAGGCAGGATTTTGTGGGCCGTCTGGAAAGGATCGAAGCCTCGCTCTTCCAGCCATCTGTCCACATCATAGAAATAGAACTGCTTGCTCCAAAGCATGCCTGCCAGTGCTTGGCGCATCACCTTGGCCGCATCGTCATCTAGATTGGACGGGATGACCGAAGCATAGAACTCGTCGGCCTCTTTCCGGCGGGCAGCCAGGGTATCGTCAAAGGCTCGCCCGAAGGGGAAGGGATCGCCCTCGAGTTTTACACCGCGGTCGGCGGCCGGTTCCTTGCTGAGACGCAAACGCACCTTCGCCGACTCTGCGGGGCCTACCGTCAGGCGGTAGTGGGCCGCGACCTTGGTGCCGTGCCGATCGGGGTTTACCGCTTCCTGGCGGCCCTGGACCACGTAGTTGTTGATGCCGTCTTTTACGTAGGGGCTGGCATTGGGGTGGTTCGGAAACAGCCGTTCGTTGTTGGTTTCGTTCTCGGTAAAAAGCAGAGGTATGTCGCCGTCCGAATACAAATAGTGGGTGCCGAGCACAGGATGCGCGATGGCAATTGCCCGCGTGCCGACTGGTCCTTCGATCTCGTGGAGCGCAGGTTTCTCGGCTGAGCCAGCTCTCCTGCCCGTCCAGTCGTTGCGAAACCAGAGCGTCGGTAGCAGGTGCAGTTCCGCCGCCTCCGGTCCCCGGTTGGCCGCCGTGATCTGCACCAAGATGTCTTCCGGGCCGCCCTTGGCGTACTCGACGAACACGTCAAAATAGCGATCGCCCTCAAAAATGCCGGTGTCAAGGAGTTCGTACTCAAGGTCATAGCGGCTACGCCGGCGGTTCGTCTCGACCAGGTCGTTGTAGGGATAGGCCGCCTGAGGATATTTGTAGAGGTACTTCATGTAGGAATGGGTCGGTGTGCTATCTAGGTAGAAGTAGTATTCCTTTACATCTTCGCCGTGATTCCCTTCGCTGTTCGTCAGCCCGAAGAGACGTTCCTTGAGAATGGGGTCCTTGCCGTTCCAGAGCGCGAGGGCGAAGCAAAGCTGCTGCTTGTCATCGGAGATCCCGGCCAAACCGTCCTCGCCCCAGCGGTAGGCACGAGAACGCGCCTGGTCATGGCTGAAATAGTCCCAGGCGTCACCATTGTCACTGTAGTCTTCGCGCACCGTTCCCCATTGCCGCTCGCTAAGGTAGGGTCCCCATTTTTTCCACGGGACACCGGATTGGTGTGCCTGATTTAGTCGTTTCTTCTCAAGCGTTTCGGTCGATGAGGAGAGTTGTTGGCTCATGGTCGTAAACCTCGCACACTAATTCCTCCGGCTGCGCAGCCGTTCTGCCATACTTAAGACGCATCGTTTGCAGGTGGAACTGACAAAATTGACAGTAAGTTGCCAGTAAACTCAGGAAGACGTGCACGGGATTCTTTGAGCATTGCGGTCCCTCATTTGCGGATTGCGCAAGCATGCACATTATTCAGATCCGAGTCAGCACCGCGAACAACTAAGGCTGACTGACTATGGTTGGGCGTATGCTACCGAGTCAGGTGTAGTTTCTCCTCATTCGGTTTTTATATTTAGTCGATCGAAGGAGCAAGCCATGCAAAAGCGCAAACTTGGGAAGAGCAATCTGGAGGTCTCGGCCATCGGTCTCGGCTGCATGGGAATGAGCTTCGGCTTAGGTCCGGCGGCGGACAAAAAGGAGATGATTTCTCTGATTCGGTCGGCCGTCGAACGTGGCGTAACGTTCTTCGACACCGCGGAAGTTTACGGTCCTTTCACCAACGAGGAGCTCGTTGGTGAAGCGCTGGCCCCACTTCGCGAGCAGGTGGTGATCGCCACCAAGTTCGGGTTCAAGCCTGACCCTGATGGTGTACGTTGGAGCGGCCTAGACAGTCGTCCGGAACACATCAAGCAGGTTGCCAACGCCTCGCTCAAGCGCCTTAGGACCGACGTCATCGACTTGTTCTATCAGCACCGTGTCGATGACAAGGTGCCCATCGAAGATGTCGCCGGCGCTGTCAAGGACCTCATCCAGCAAGGCAAGGTGAAGCACTTCGGACTTTCCGAAGCCGGCATCCAGACCATCCGTCGCGCCCACGCGGTTCAGCCGGTTGCGGCACTGCAGAGCGAATATTCGCTCTGGTGGAGAGAGCCCCAAGCGGAGGTGATACCGACACTTGAGCAACTTGGGATCGGATTTGTTCCCTTTAGCCCGTTAGGGAAGGGCTTCCTAACCGGTACGATCAGCGAAGGCACCGAGTTCGACAAGTCCGACTTCCGCAACATCGTTCCTCGCTTTACGCCGGAAAACCGGAAGGCGAATCAGGCGCTGGTCGATCTGATTGGCAAGTTCGCGCAACAGCGAAAGGCAACGCCGGCGCAGATCGCTCTGGCGTGGCTGTTGGCCCAGAAGCCGTGGATCGTACCAATCCCCGGCACAACCAAGCTGCGTCGGCTCGAAGACAACCTAGGAGCCGTTGACATCGAGCTTACGGCTGAAGATATACGCCAGTTGGAGAGCGCAGCTTCAAAGATCCCGGTGCAAGGCGCTCGCTACCCCGAAGAACTGCAGAAATTAGTGGGCCGCTGAGCAACAACCGACAAAGACAAGCTATGTAAGGCGTGACCTGCCGGATGGATACAGGTGGCCCGAGCAGCTGATTCATCAATTCTTACCGCGCACTGCTTGTCGGTGGATTCAGGCTGGGATCGAGACGCTTCGCTTCGGCGAAGGCAGCCTGCGCCCCTTGGTTGTCGTTCAGCCGCAGCAACGACATCCCGAGATTGTACTGGGCATGCGCAAAGCTCGGGTTCAGCTTTACTGCCTCTCGATAGCTCCCGGCCGCGTCTTTGTAATCGCCCTTGTTAAAGAACGCCGTGCCCAGATTGAATCGCACATTCGGATCGGATGGTTCGAGCGCCACTACCTTTCGATAGGTCGCGATCGCGTCATCCAGTTTTTTGGTCTCCATCTGGCAGGCGGCAAGTCCGGCCAAAGCCTCCGCTGAATCGGGGTTAGTCTCGAGAACTTTGCGGTAGGTCGTGATCGCCTTGTCGTAGTGCTTTTCGGCTTGATACACGCTAGCGAGGTTATACAATCCGTCGGGATCGCCGGGCTTGAGCGCCAGCCCCTTTTCGTTAGTGGCAATTGCTTCTTTGGTCTTGCCCTGCCGCTGGTAGGCCGCCGCGAGCGCAAACCAGGCGTCGGCCTGCTTCGGATCGATCTCCAGGCTCTTCTGAAAACTGCTCTCTGCCTCCTGGTAGCGTTCGTTGGCGTATAGGAAGTGCCCCAGGTGCGACAGGCTTTGCGCATCCTT
Organism: Terriglobales bacterium; assembly: GCA_035501575.1. GTDB lineage: Bacteria > Acidobacteriota > Terriglobia > Terriglobales > Acidobacteriaceae > JAFAGX01. The sequence goes on from DATJVZ010000179.1 coordinate 22,534, forward strand.
CGGATTCGCTGCCACCGCTTTCTGATACGTCGCAATGGCCTCGTCCGTGCGGCCCGCCTGGTGCAAGGCGTGCGCGTAGTTCGCCAGCACCTCGTCGGAATCGGGAGCGAGCGCCACTGCCTTTTCGAGATAGGGGATTGCCTCCGCACCTCGCTGCTGGCCGATTAACGCCGCACCCAGGTTGTTCAAAGCGTCCACATTCTTGGGATCGAGCGCCGCCGCCTTCTCAAACGCCGCGATGGCTTCCTGCGTCTTACCGGTCTGCAAAAGCGCCGCCCCAAGACCGTTGTATGCCTCCGGATAGTTGTCATGGATCGCGATGGCCTTCCGATAAGCGTTCACTGCTTCCTCGTACTTCTGTTCATGAAACAACGCGTGTCCCATTCCGTTCTGGGCGATGGCATCATCGGGAGCCAGTTTGATGGCTTTCTGAAAATCTCCCGTGGCCTCGCTGCTTTTGCCCTGGGCGTCCAGCGCCATGCCTAGATTATCGAGCGCCTCGCGATAGTCGGGCTGAATTTCGAGCGCCTGACGGAACAGCTTGACCGCCGCCGCGTATTCCTTTTTCTGCAAATGGGCTACGCCTTGCTGATTGAGTTGCGCCGCTTTCTCGGAGATTGCGCTATTTTGCGCCGCTACCCACAACGAACTCGAAATCACTACAATCGCCAGCCACAGAACGGCACTTGTCGTTTTCATGAACATCGGTGTGTCCCTTCTCAAAGCTATCTCAAGCGACCGTTGACCTTGCCCCCAGGAGGCTGACCTCGTTATGACATCTGTTACATTCTCATGGTTTTCACGATGGCTTCGACCCCATTCAAGGTGATCTGTACGCCAATGCACAACAAGACGAAGGCAATAAGGCGGAGGATGCCATGAACAGTCTGAGGAGAAATACGCGACGTAATCTTCGGTGCGCGCGCGTAGCAGACAAACACCAGTACGGACAGGAGCACAACAGCCGCCGCAATTCCAGCGTGCGCGGCAAACGATGGAAGCAGCCCCTTCAGCGACGCGTGGGCGCTTAAAGTCACCATGACTACAATGCAACCCGGTCCTGCCGTGATCGGAAAGGTTAATGGGTAGAAAATCTGTTGTTGCAGGGTACGAACGTCCACGTCGGGCGGCTTCCCTTTCTCGTCGGCCTCTTTTTCATTCAGTAAATTCCAGCCCATGGCCGCGAGCACGAGGCCACCGGAGACCTGCACAACCGGCAAAGAAATACCAAAAAACTTTAGCAGCACTGTCCCAGCCGCTTCAATCATGAGCAGGAAAATCGTTGTGGCGATTGCGATCTTTCGCGCCAGCGTTCGATACACCTCAGGCGGTGCGGTGCCGATGAGGCCTAGCAGCACCAGCGCGGTGCCGAGAGGATTTACTAGCGGCAGAAGAGCACTAAATGCAAATCCCAAAAACTTGGTGAATTCACTCACGGCGCTACAGCATAGCAGT
>DATJVZ010000180.1:0-12071 GCA_035501575.1 Terriglobales bacterium
TTCGAACTTACGCTCTCCATGAACGGTCAAAACGTTGTTCTCGATGCGGACATCGATGTCCTTCTCCTCGATGCCAGGCACTTCGATCTTCAGGGTCACATTGTGCTCGTCTTCATAAACGTCAACTGCCGGAGCAAACCCGGCAGTCGTCAGCGCCTCTTCGCGGCCTTCCGTAAAGTTGTCGCGAAACAGCCGGTTCATCCGGTCTTGCAAGGTGCTGAATTCACGGAACGGATCCCAACGGGTCAGTACTGTCATAACCATCTCCTCCTTAAGAGTTAAGAGTCTGTTCTATGACTCCACAAAAGATTAGATGCTATATTAGCATAAATGGATCACTAAATATGAGCGTGTTATTATCAATTTTATCATTCGTTTTGTTTCATTAACTTACAAACGTTATCAAGCATTTAAGGTAGGCCGTCTCTGGCACACCGCAGAGGATCGGATGATCCTTCGCCTGGGTGCGGCTTTCGAGGATGCGCAAGCTGCGGCGGTTGTCCTGGGCGGCTTCGGAGACTACGCGGAGGAAGTCGGCTTCGCTCACATGATAGGAACAAGAGCAGGTAATCAAGATTCCCCCGGGACGCAACATCTTTAAGGCGCGCAGGTTCAGCTCCTTGTATCCGCGAAGAGCGGTTTCGAGCGTGCTCCGGCTGCGGGCGAACGCGGGTGGATCGAGTATGACGGTGTCGTATCTGTGGCCGGCGGAGGAATAATCCCGCAACAGATCAAAGGCATTGGCTTCGATCCATTCGATCGAACAGCCATTCAGCTCTGCATTACGATCTGCGATCTCTAGCGCCGGACGCGAACTGTCGACGCCCGTGACTTTCAGACCGCCCCGCGCCAGATGCAGGGCGAAGCCACCCTGGTAGCAAAAGACATCCAAACCCTCGCCGTGGGCGTATTGCGCAGCAGCGGCATAGTTTTCCCGCTGATCGAGAAAAGCCCCGGTTTTTTGGCCCGTCAACCCGTCATAGTGAAACTGGATGCCGTTCATCGAAAACACCGTGCCGGTCTTCTCCCCCAGCAGCAGCCCGGAAGGGCGAGGCTTGAGTTGCTCGAGTTCACGAATCTTGGGTTCGCTGCGTTCTATGATGGCAGTTGGCCGTAAGGCGTCGCTCAATTCTCGAACCATCGCTCCTCGCATGGAGTCTTGGTCCATGGCCTGGGTCAGAATCTCGACCGCGAGCAGATCGTGATAGCGATCGACGATCAGTCCCGGGAGAAAGTCGGCCTCGCTGAACACCACCCGGTAGGCGTTCGTGTCTTTGACCACCCGTTCGCGATAGGCAATGGCATCGCGGATCCTTTTCCGCAGCATGTCTTCAGGGTCTCGAATCGGATCGCGCGAAAGCCACCGGATCGCTATCTGGGAGGCGCTGCTATAGAAGGCGGTGCCCAAGAATCTTCCCCTTTCGTCGACCACGTCGACGAGGGAACCAGGGGCGATTCCATCGGCCGAAACGATGTCGGAACGATAGACCCAAACGTGACCGGCTTTGAGCCGCTGGGCGCCCCGGTGGGACACCTTTACCTTGGGGGGGGCGAGGGACGAGAGCTTGGCCGGCATAAATTGACCTTGAACCGCCACCCCGTCACCACGGCGACTAAGAGCTTCCCGTTCCGGTCGTCCGCGGCGGGATAGGCGGATCGAGTAGACTTTCTTCGGGTCGGTTGCCGATTTACCTTAGCTGGCGGCGGGATGCTCGGAGGAAACTGCTTCGGAGCGAGTATGCCCTCGACTAACCTCTTCTGCTCGGGCCATATCGAGGTCACGGTGCAGGGTGTCGAGCACTACCATGGGAAGCTCTGTCCCCCACTCGTCCAACTCGCTCTCCGCCCAGTTGCCGTTTAAGCGGATTGCCTCTCGCAGGTCTTCCGGGAAAGCCAGTCGGTATTCTGCTTCGCGTTCGTAAATTTCGCCGATTTGGCGCCCGGTGGCCACGTCATAGACCCGCCGTCGAGATCTCCCATCGCCATTGATGAAGGCGAGGAGAACCTCGCCATACTCTTGAAAACTAGGCTGATAGTACCAGGCCTGACTGGCTTCGAACTTGGGATGAGGTCGGCGTTGTTTTCTGTTCACCACCGGCACCACGGGCTGCGCCTGGCTGGAATCGTAATAGAGAATCCGCTGGCAGGATTCGCAAAACAAAACCGCACCGTCGGCCCGCACCTCGTTATACGTTTGTGGGCGCAGCATCACCTGGCAGGCGAGACACTTCTGATCGCGCACTTCGGAAATACCAGTGCCGCGGTGTTTCGCGACCCGGTCGTAGTGTCGCAGCAAATCCGAATTCACGGCCGCACGAGCCACGTCTCGTAAACGATTCCACTCGCCCAATTGCTCCTCGTCCTCGGCGGTTCGCTTCAGAGCCTCGGCCTTTTCCCTCCCGATTTCCTCGGTCTCCGCCTTCAGCTCGGCTTCGGCCGCCTTGATGTCCTTCTCGCGGGCTTCGGCGTTGACCATCAGCTCAAGAATCGCGTCTTCGTTGGTTCGAATGTCCCGTTCGGCAAACTGAATCTCGTGCATCAAGGCCTTGTATTGATCGTTGGTCTTTACTTCGAGGGATTGGTCGCGGTACTTGGAGATCTTTTGCTCGAGATCCTGAATGGCCGATTCCGATTTGCGGCGCGCGGCTTCATCCGCCTTAATCGCCGCTTTGGCTTTCTCTAGAGTCGTCCGGGTGCCGACCAGCTTCGCTTCAATCGCCGCCACCCGCTTGGGCAACAAGGCGATTTCCTCTTTCAGGCGAAGAATCTCTCGGTCCGCTTTCTGGAGTTCGATGAGGTTCTGAATGTCGGAACGCATGCTTGGGAGTACTGTTTGATTCTAGCACGTGAAAGTTCCCGCCTACACGGTCTCACCCCGACCCGCCTGGCGACCCGAGCCGCCGGACGCCCGCGGTTGGCCGACGCGCAAGTCGTTGAGGAGGCTCGAGGAGGAGGATCTTCGCCGCCCAACCGGGGAGATTGGGCAAGCGCTGACCCCACCACCGGCAAAACTAGTGATCGCCGAGCCGAGTCGGACCCTCGAGCTGCCGCGAGTCTGGCTGCACGAACCAGCTCCGCCGGTGTACACTTTTCAGCTTTGCGTACCTTCACCTGATTCCTCATTCGGAGCCGATTTGTGAAGCCATTCGTCAGTCTAGGAATCGTCTGTTGGATATTGACCTCGGTCGGCTTTTCTCAGTCCTCCACGAACGAACGGAAGCCGCTCACCATCGAAGCTGTCTTCGGCGCAGGTGGGATCACCGGACGCGCGCCGGAAAACATCCAGTGGAGTCCCGACAGCACGAAAGTCTCCTTCGTCGAACGCGATGATTCGGGCGAGCACGGACAGCTCTGGTACGTGGACGCCTCGACCGGGGAGAAGCGGGTCCTGGTCAGCGAAGGCAAGCTGGCTACGCTGGCTCCGCCGCTTGAGAAAATCAGAGATGAACGGGAAAAGGAGCGGCTGAGCCGCTATCACGTGGCCGCCTATGAGTGGACTCCCGATTCCAAACATTTGCTGTTTGATTCTCAGGGCCAGCTCTGGCTCTACACCCTCGAAAACGGCACCGCGGTGCAAATTACCTCGGCACCGGAACCGAGCGGCGATCCGAAGTTTTCCCCCGACGGAAGCAAATTGGCATACCTCCGCCAACACAACCTCTACGTACGCCCGGCCAGTGGCGGCGAGGAGAGGCCGCTCACCAAGGAAACCGGAGACAAGGACAAAGACGAGAATCTGCTCAACGGCGAAGTGGACTGGGTGTACGCCGAAGAGCTGGATGTGCGCAGCAATTATTTCTGGTCGCCGGATAGCCGGCACATCCTCTATCTCCAGATGGATGAGACCAAGGTTCCTACCTATCCGATCGTGAACTGGCTCGTGACCCATCCCGTGGTCGAACTGGAGAAATATCCGAAGGCCGGGGATCCGAACCCCGGGGTGCGCCTGGGATTGGTAGCAGCCGACGGGGGCAAGACCAAATGGATTTCCATCCCCGACGATCAGAACATCTACATCCCGCGCTTCGGCTGGGTGCGGGATGATGTAGTTTGGGCGGAAGTGCTCAACCGCGCCCAGGACCAGCTCTATTTGTACTTTGTAGACATTCGCTCGGGTCGCTCCCGTAAGCTGCTGACCGAATCCGCTCCTGACGCTTGGGTGTATGTCAACGACGACTTCCGGATCCTGAAATCTGGGGACCGGTTTACCTGGCAAAGCTGGCGAGACGGCACCACCCAGCTGTATCTCTACAGCTTCGATAAGAACAATCCACTTGCTTCCGACGCCAAGTTGCAGCGTCAGCTCACCCAAGGCGCTTTTGAAGTGCTGGGGGGAAACGCCCGACCGCACTCCGGCCTCGAGGCGATTGATGAAGAGGCGGGAGTGCTGTACTTCACTTGCGATAAAGATGACCCGCGCGAGCGGCAGCTCTACGCGGTGAAACTGGATGGCTCGGAACTGCGGCGCGTGTCCGCCGAGAACGGAACCCACGCGGTGACGTTTGCCGATGATGGGAAGCGCTACCTGGATGAACGCTCGGCGATCCTGACCCCGCCGAGCTTGTCCCTTTGCCAGCCAGGGGGCTCATGCCACAAGGTGTGGGATTCGCACCGCGTCGACGACTTCGGCCTGATCCCACCCCGGTTTCTCGAATTTAAGGCCGAGGATGGAACCAAGCTCTACGGCGAACTGATTATGCCCGCCGGCGAAACGGGAAAGATCCCGTTGATCGTTTACGTCTACGGCGGCCCGGCGGGACAGACCGTACGCAATGAGTGGGCGGAAGACGACCTATTTCACCAAATCCTGGCGCAAAAGGGCTTTGCCGTTTTTACCGTCGACAATCGCGGCACACCGGGGCGGGACCGTAAGTTCCAGACCGCCGTGCGCCATCAATATGGCCCGGTCGAATTGCGCGACCAGCTCACCGCCCTCGACCAACTTTTGGCCGAGTATCTTCAGTTCGATAACCGTCGAATGGCCATCTGGGGATGGAGCAATGGCGGATCGATGACCTTATATACGATGACCCACTCGGAACGCTTCAAAGCCGGCGTGTCGGTAGCTCCGGTGACGGATTGGCACAATTACGATTCCATTTATACCGAGCGCAATAATGGCCTGCCCTCGGATAAAGACACTACCAGCTATGTGGATATGGACCTGCCCAGAGTCGCCGAGAAACTGCACGGCTCGCTGCTCCTGGTGCATGGTACGAGCGACGACAATGTCCATTTTCAAAACAGCGTGCAGATGGTCGAAGGACTGATTCGAGCGGGCAAGCAGTTCCGGTTCATGATATATCCCAACAAGACCCATGGCATCGGGGGGGCGGAAGATCGCGAACACTTGTACCACATGATGGAAGACCACCTGGAGCGGGAGCTCCGCTAGCCCCAAACCAGGCGGGATCAAGCATCTGCTCGGGCGGAAGCCACCCCGCGAGCTCGAACTATGAACACTTTGAGCCTTGGCGATTTCGAACTGATTGTCGTCTCCGATGGCATCTATCACCTCGACGGCGGAGCATTCTTCGGGGTTGTGCCGAAGGCTTTATGGCAGAAAAAAGCCGCCCCCGATGAGCACAACCGGGTCCCGCTGGGATTGAATTCGGTGGTGGTACGAACCGGCAAGCACACGGTGCTGATCGAGACCGGGATTGGCAACAAGCTACCCGAGAAGCTGCGCCGAATCTACGGCCAGCCCGCCCAATTGCTGGAGGGATTATCGGCGGCCGGCATTTCGCCCGATGACATCGACGTCGTGATCAACACCCATTTGCATTTCGATCACTGTGGCTGGAATACCGTACGCCGAGGCGACCAGTTTGTTGCTACCTTCCCCAAAGCAAGGTATTACGTGCAGGCGGGTGAGTGGCGGCACGGACGCCGCCAGCTCGAGCGCGATGCCATCAGCTATATCAGCGCCAACTATGATCCGCTGGTTGCCAACGAGAAGATGCAGCTGTTGCATGGGGACCAGGACATCGTGCCCGGGATTTCCGTAAAGGTCTTTGCCGGACATACCCGGCATATGCAGGCCGTCTATGTGCAGAGCGCCGGTAAGACGGCTTGTTATATCTCGGATCTGATTCCGACGACAGCCCACCTGGATCTGACCTGGGTGATGGCCTTTGATCTGTTTCCGCTTGAAACCATCGAGAGCCGCAAGCGGTTCTACTCCCAGGCGATTCCGGAGAGCTGGCTCACTCTGTTTACTCACGACCCCAATGTGCCGTGGGCTTACCTGAAGCGGGACGAGCAGGGAAAGCTCGAGATCGCCCGCTAAGCGGCGCGATCCAGCCGGCCCAGGATGAGATCGATGAGATCTAGGTTTGGGCAAGGACGCCCCGGCCGCACTGCCGGCTTGCGAAGAATTCTTCGACCCGGTGCAAGATGGCAGAAGCGTTCTCGGCCTCATAGATGGCCTTGCGCAGGGCAGCGCCGCCGGGCACACCATGGGTAAACCAGGACGCGAACTGCTTCATCTTGCCTTCTGCGCCGGGCATTTCTTCCTCGATCAGCATCGCAAAATAGGTACGGATCATTTGGTAGCGGTCGGCTTCACTCGGTTCCTCATAGCCTCGATCCCGTGTCGTCGAAACGGGTTGGCGCGCCACTTCCGTCGGACCTGAGGCCGATGGGAGATCCGGAGGAACCGCCAAGGAGCAATATTGCTGGATCTGGCGAAAGATCCAAGGATTGGCGGGGGCGGTACGGCCGATCATCACTCCGTCGCAACCGGTCTGCTCGACCATGCCGCAGGCATCTTCCGGAGTGCGGATGTCACCGTTGCCAATGACCGGAATCTTGACCGCCTGCTTAACGGCGCCAATCCAATCCCACCGAGCCTGACCGCTATAGCCTTGCTCACGCGTGCGAGCGTGCAAAGCCACGGCGCACAAGCCGCAGGCCTCGGCCATTTTCGCCAGCTCCACGCAGACGATCTCCTGCTCGCTCCACCCGGCGCGGAATTTTACCGTGAATGGAATGGTGACTCGCGCGCGCACCGCTTCGAAAATGCGACGTATCTCGGGAAGGTCTCGCAGCAAGCCGGACCCGCCATTACACTTCACGACTTTCTTCGCCGGACAACCCAGATTTAGATCGACGAAGTCAAAGCCCAGATCCTCAACCAGGCTGGCAGCCTCGGCCATCACCTTGGGATCGCTGCCGAACAGCTGCGCCGAGATCGGGTGCTCGTCCTCATAGAAGTGGAGATAGCGCTTGGCTTTCTTGTCCCTGGCGCGTAAGATCCCGTCCGCGGAGGTAAACTCCGTCATGATCAGACCGCAGCCGCCAAGGTTGCGAATGAAGCGGCGAAAGACCGTATCGGTGACCCCGGCCATGGGGGCGAGCACGGTCGCAGGGGTAATCTCGACGCCCCCAATCATCAAACGCTCGGGAACCACGACTCGCCCGGGCACGAGGCTCGCTGCCCGAGCCGCATGGGTATCTGCGGCTTTCAGACTGTCCCAGAACTTGCGCACGCTATTATCTTACTGCCTTCGAGCTTTCGGGCCGAGCGCTGGCTCAGGCCCGGATCTGGCTTTTAGCCACCGCAGGACCGGAACGGCAGCTCGACTTTCGCGGTCTTCCCGACTGTGCCACAATTTGCATAAGACAAGTTATGAGTGACAATGCAACCTCTTCCGTGCCCTCCCCAACCCTAGCCCTGGGGAAGTGGCTTGGCCTGGTGGTCGCCGCCGTTGTCCTGGCAGAAGGCATCTGGAGCATTCTGGCTTCTCTAACCAAAAGCTTGCTTTTGCCGCTGATGGCCAGAGCTATTGGCGGAGATGCTCAGTCTCCACTCGGCAAAGGCGATTTCAATATCCCCGACCTATTCGTCGCCGTGGTGGAGCTTTGCCTGGCCGGCATCGTCTTTCTCTCGATCAAGATTTGGGCGACCCGGGGGGCGCTCGCAGCGCCTCGGGTTCGACGGGCGGCGGCCCCATCCCGGGTAGTAACCGAGCCGATTCAGTCAATCGTGCCTCGAGCTGCCCCCGCTGAGCCCGAGACTAGCCCTGCTCCCGCTCCCGTGTTGCCCGTTCCGCCGCCGGCCACATCGCAGGCGCCGATCCCACCGCCGCCCAAGCCGCCGCCAGCCATGTCACAGGCGCCGACCCCACCGCCGCCCAAGCCGCCACCTCCGCCTCCGCCCAGCCCGCCCCCGGCCCCGGCGAAGGCGAAGAAACCGGAGAAGCCAAAGGAGGTCTATTACAACATCGTAGGCGAGCCCATCACTCCTGACGAGGACGAGTGAGTCGCTTGGGGTTTCCTTGCCGTCCAGAGAGCGATGAGCTTTCTCAGGATGCGCTAATCGAACAGCGGGTACCGCTCGTCGTCTTGGTCATTTCGGAATCCGGCGCCGTGCCGCCTGCGCTATAGGGTTTAAATCCGGCGCGCTCCATGCCGCGCTGCGCTTCCGGGTTCTTCATAAAAGTTTTCCAGACAAAGCCGGTCCGTGCGTTTTCCGCCATTAGCATGGTGATTCCGGTATCAATTCCGATGCAATCGTTGTCGTACCAATTCTTCAAGGGGTTGAACGCATTCACGAATCCATACATGGTCCAAGCCTTGTCTCCGTAACGATCCTTGATGGTGCGCAACACGCGCATGACCGGCTGGGGGAGGAATGGTAAGGATCCTGCCGAGGCGCTAGTAGCAACGGTACCGTCAATCGGCCCCATCCTGGGAGGGCCTCCCCAGATCACATATCCTTTGTCGGAATCCGACGCCGTGATTCCCCATAGGTCGTCGCTGTAGTCGGGAAACGTTCCCGCCAGCTCCAGGCAGAAACGCCGATGAACCTCAGTGGCAATGACAGAGTTATGGAAATAATCCGCATGCTGGTCGCGCTTGCCGCGAAAATCAAACCACGCGTGGGAGTATTGGTGCACGAAGAGCGGGGCAAAGGAACCCACATAGCGCAGCCCATCATATTCGAAGGCGGTTCGCTTCCAGGCGTTCCAAGTCTCGACTTTCAGCGGGAAGGTCGAAGAGCCCAACCCGAGCAAATACATCCCCATGAGTTCGCTGTAGTAATCCCAGCGATAGGAGAGAAATCCGTATTCCGGGCTCCATCCGTGCGGCAACAGGGTGGTATCTTCGGAAAGCCAGCTCCACTCCACCCGATTGAAGATTTCGTGCGCGAGTTGGGTGATCTCGGAATGCGGGAAATGCTCGCGGCAGGTGAGAACCCCACAAAGCAAGAGCGCCGTGTCGACCGAGGAAACTTCCGAATCCCAGATTCGTTCCCCGGTATTCATATTGGCCCAATGAAAGAAAAATCCCCGATGGGTGGGCAACTTCTTCCACAAAAAGCGCAGGGTGGCCAGAACTCGCGTGCGCGCTTCGGGATAGGAGATGTAGCCGCGCTGGTGTCCGATCGCGAGCGCGGTTAGTCCAAACCCCGTTGCGGCAATACTTGCCACCACCCGCTCATCGGGCGCGCGCGTGGCGGCGCGGTCTTTTACTAACCCGGTTGCCGGATTGGTCTGCTCCCAGAAATATTTGAAATTCGCCCGCTCCAGTTCCTCGAGCAAGGGCCCGTCCTCGGGAGCCAGAGACGTCGGGGGGGGGAGAGGCGAGAAGCAAACTGCAGGTTGTTCGTTCTCGGCCAGCAGCGGTCCCAAACTGGATCCGGCCAGCGAGGCACCCAGGCCGAATCGGAGACCTTTTTTTAGGAACTCACGGCGAGACTTCAAAGCACAGCTCGGATTCCCCGGACCCATCTTTTTACTGTAGATCGCGGCCAGCGTGGAATGAAAGTACCAACCTGGGCGACGAATCCCTTCTCTGGCGCCAGGATTGAGGGGAACCTAGCCTAGCATCAATGGTTGGTACCGCATCGGCAATCTTGGTTCACTCGATCATGCGCCTGAATTAAAGTAGAGAGGATGGTTTTCCGCGGAGGGAAAGTCAACTCGTGGGCGCTCGCTGTGAGCGCCATGACACTGGTTTCCGGGCTGTGGCTCCTCGCCGGCTGTACCCAGAAAAAGCCGCTCGTGATCAAAGGGGCGGTCATTCGCCAGGACGAGGATCCGAGCAAGCAATCCCCCATCGCCGACGCCGCGATCACCTCCTCCGTGGGACTTTCGACGACTCCGGTGAAGTCCGACGCGTCCGGGTTCTTCCGCATCACTTTGCGGCCGGATGTGCGGCCTGGCCAAGCGGTGGTTCTGAAGATCCGCCACGCTGATTACCGCCCCCTGGATGTCACACATGTCGCCGACGATCAGCTCTACGTCGCCCGCCTAGTTCCGATTGCTCATCCGGCGCAGCCGGCGCCCAATCGGCCCGAGGTGGGCATCACCAATGTCGTTATCCGCTATTCTCAGAAGACGGTCACTACCACGCCGGTAGGGACAACCGTAAGAACCTTTCAAATCGTGAACACCGCGAATGTCCCCTGCAATGGCAGGGCCCCCTGCTCGCCCGATGGAGTTTGGAAAGCAAACATCAATTTCATAACCCTCGATGCCGGGGAAGGAAACGAATACCATAACGTTCGCGTTTCCTGCATTGCCGGCCCGTGTCCTTTTACGAAAATCGAGCATGACGGCTTCTCGAAGGGCGGTCGCACCATCAGCGCTTCCATCCGCGACTGGTCCGATACCACCACCTTCCTGGTGGAGGCCGACGTGGTGCGTCCGGTCGTCAGCGATCAGCTGCGAAATTCGTATCCCATGGTTCTGGGACAAGCGCTTAACTTCAGCCTTCCGGCGACGGCCGAAGGCACGACCATCGAAGCTGACGTGAACGGAGACCCCATCGTCTTTCCATTGGGACCGGCGCTCTGCTTACCCTGGGCGGAATGTGAGGAGAGAACCGACACCGATCAATCCAGGGCGTACCACTGTCAACTCAAGCCTGGGTATCGCTTACGTAATTGAGTGCTCCGTTCAGGCGGGTAGCGATGTGATCTCGTACACGTAGGAGTCTCGCCCGGATGTGTCGGGTCTTCGGCCGACGCGAACGCCCCCCAATTTCTCGATCGCCTTCTGCGAACGCAGATTCTCGGGGCCGATGAGAAAGACCACACGTTCGACAAATTGAAAAGCGTGCCGCAACATGAGCTGCTTCATCTCGCGGTTGTACTTGCCGCCCCAGTGCGAGCGCGCCAGAAACGTCCAGCCGATTTCCACCTCGCGGGCCGGTTCGTTGTAGCCGTGGAATCGGGATGATCCAAAGATTCTTCCATCTTGGCGATCGAGAGCCGTCAAGGCGCCGCCCGACGCTAGCGCTTCCCGGAAGAAGGCACGGAATACGTCGGGCTTATAGCGATCCCGCGCAGGATGCTGTTCCCAAATCAGAGGGTCTGATGCGACCGCGAACAAAGGGTCCCAGTCATCCGGCCGAAGCGGCCTCAGCTCGACTAGCACGCCCTTCATCGTGGGCTGAAAGTCAAACGGCATCCTCGAAAACTCCCATCCGAAGCCTACCGAAAATCCCCACCCATCGCGAAACCACCCGTGGCACCAACCGCTCAAAACCTCCAGCTCTGGTCGGGCTCTTGATCTCGTCGCTCGCCCCTGATAAGAACTCTATAACCGTTTCGCGGTCGTTGGGGATGTGTAGGCTGAATGAGGCAAGAGAACGAAGAAAGGAGATTGTGGTCATGAGACTTCGACGCATGCTGTCCCTAGCCGCTGCCGTATCGGTTCTCTCGCTCCCGCTGGCCGCCCAGAACCAGAGAGAGATTTCGCCCCAAGCGGAACAGCGGATACAGAAAGAAGTCCGCCATGAACTGGTGATGCTGCCCTATTTGAACGTGTTCGACAACCTGGCGTTCAAGGTGGACGGTTATGACGTCACCCTTCTCGGACAGGTCGTGAATCCAACCCTCAAGTCCGATGCCGAGAATGCGGTGAAGAGAATTGAAGGGGTGGAAAAAGTTATCAACCAAATCGAAGTCCTTCCTACCTCCCCCATGGATGATCAGCTCCGGCGCCGGCTGTTTCGTGCAATCTACGGTTATCCCGCGCTGCAGCGCTATGCCCTGCCGACCATCAAACCGATCCGCATTATTGTGAAAAACGGTCATGCGACGCTCGAAGGCGTGGTCGATA
>DATJVZ010000181.1:0-7868 GCA_035501575.1 Terriglobales bacterium
GCGTTAATCAGGCACTGATGCGACCGTTGTCCCTAATTACTCGGGGGTTGCGCAGTTTCCGGAGCGGGCTCTCGCTGCGGCGTCCTGACGGGCACACTGAGTTCGGGCCGCATCGAGAGAAACATTACGCGCCCGCTCACTTCCTCGGAGAATTCGGCGCCGTTCTTTTCCAGGCTAATTCGAATGCCTTCCACTTGGTGTTCAGGCGGCACGTTTCCCAAGGCACAGTTCATTTGCAAGAGAGCGTTTTGCGGAGCCCCGGTTAGCGGGAATAACTGGATGCGGACAACGGCGCGGCCCCCGGCTGCTGTGGGCCCTAGCAGCCTGCGTGTTCGCATCATTGGGCCTTCTTGGATAGCTCTCCACGCACGGTTGCCAGCCATCAGCGCCCCCGGAGCAAGCCCGTAAGAATCAAAACTCACGAGCCCACTTGCGAGCCAAACGCCGGTGTCGAGCACCATACCTGCGGGGGATTTACGTGCAAATGTGCCGGCTGCCGTGACGGACTTGTTACGTAGGGAGAAGCTTCCCGCGCCGCTCAACTCAAAGGTGTCGCCACTGGTCGCTCTGGCAATGGCGGGGCAGGCCTCGGGATGGTCCGGATCACACAAAAATCCAGAGGCAACAAGAAACGTGTAATTTCGCGGAGGCTCTTGCGCGGAGAGCCCGATTGCCGCCAAGGTAAGTCCCAGAAAAAGTGCCAGGCTCCCCTGGATAACAATAAAATCGCGCTGACGTGCGGAACGGTGTGGCATCGTTTCCTCCCTTCCGGCAGGCCATAAACTCTATTGGCTGCACCTGCGCCCTACGAATTCGTTCTTCGGGTTGCGCGTTGGTCATGACCCCTGCTCGGGGCTGGAGTGGCGATTTGGTTTTGTGGCCGTGGAGGCAACCCACGCCAGCCCTTCGCAGTTTCTTACATGATCTGCAAGTCAGTGGATCGCAACAACAGCCGCTTGCACCGGACCACCGCCGTAGCTGTACCGACCCACCACGAGTCCGAATATATTTTCTTGCATTGCCCGGCTATAATCACCGGGGAACCCGATGACGAACGGGTTGCTGTGAGCCTTGGTCCGCCAGAGCGTGGCGAACTCATTACCGTTGGCATCCATGCTGACACCCAATACGTTCCCCTGGTCATTGATCCCGTATGCTACGTTACTTCCTGTCTGCGTTCCCGAAAGGGTCGCAAGTACAGTCAATGTCCAAACGGACGTCATTGGGGAGGTCCTCTTCCAGACAACGGCAGGCTGTGTATTCCAGTAGTCACTGCTTACGTCTCCGGAGATTTCGCCCAGATTGTTGATGGAGAGAGCTTCGGTGTAGACGAAGTCCGCAGGCGCCGGCGAGCTTGCTTGATGGGGAAGCTGCTGAATTTGCCAGCCCTTACCGTCTAGCTTAGGGTTCCAAATCACGGCAATTTCGTCATAGGCGTCGCTCCATGCGTCCCCAACGATCTGGCCGAGATCATTGACGCCCCAGCCGGACCAATTATTTAGAACCGTATTCTCGAAGACCGCCCCGGATTGCTCCAAACCGCCGGTGGGAAGCCCGTGAATCACCCAGCTCACCGTTGGCTTGCCGTTGTGCCATTGGATGGCTGGCGTCCAAGCCACGGGGGTCGCCCACCAACTGGTTTGGTCAGCGTTCCAACGATAGCTGTTGCCCACGATGAGGGTCCCTGAGTTGTTGATGGCGATTGCGGCGCTGCCGTTGTCGTTTGGAAGAGTGCCCAAGTCGACTCCGACGGGACCGCTAGCCGTCCATCTCCACGCATAGGCTCTGGCCTCGCCATTTGCGTCCTGGATGTGTCCTACGATCACGCCGGTGCTGGAAATTCCTCCACCTTCACAGCACCAAGGCTCGATACTGCTGACGCCGCTATCAAACCATTTGGGGTGGTTGGGATCAGCTAATGACACCGCGATCATCCGGATGTCTCCACCCGGGACGTCGCCCCAGCCCATTGCCACGCCAGCGTTGTTAATGTCATACAGTTCGGCCCACGTTCCACCAGGGTAAGGGCCGGCGATGATGATTTTTTGAGCCCGGGCTCCTTGTGCGATGCCGATTGTCAGCAACACCACCAAAAACAAAATGCTGAATAATTTGCGCATATACTTACCTCCAACGATCAACAACGTGTGGCCTGACCGCGTTGCGAAATCTGTGGCATTGGTTTTTCCCAGGTACGATCTCTCAGTGGCCTGTGCCTGTGAGAAGTGCCGTCTGTTTGCCGGAGAACGTGTTGTAGCGCTAATCATTTCGCATCTCGTTTACGCAGCTATCTCCAGAAAACCATGGCAGGGGCAGGTTGTTAGGAATTTGGGATCGAACGACACTGGCCAATAAGGATGGTCATGCGTTGCTGCACCGAGATTACCTTGTACCTGCGCCAACGGATGCTTGCAGGTTAGTTGACTACTGCGTGGGAGTGGCCGGGAATACCGGCATTTCGTGCAGTCCGTTTTATCGTGGAGCTTGAAATAATTTTTCATAGAAACCTCTCAAAACTGAGCGTCCAGTCAGTACGAGTGGGCGATCTGTGGGTGGCCAAACTTGCCGTGGAATCCGTCGCATTGGTTCTTTCCCAACTACGAGCGGCGCAGCCACACAACAGCTTCGCTGCTTCGTTGCGTTGCTTTAGCGGTGCGTCTTAATCCAGTGCACGATCGGCTGCCAGACCAAGAATTCGGCGTTGTACCCGGTCAGCAAATCGGCGTGGCCGAAGTCCTCGTTTTGCTGGGCGTCGGAGAGAAGTTGGACATTCAGGATCGTGACATCGTGGCTCGCGGTGAACCTAGCGGTGTAATCGGAAGAGTGAGAGAACCCGCCGGCTGCTTCAATAAGGAGGATGGGAACGATGACTTCGTCCAGATGATAAGCGACTTTGGCATCCGGGTCGGGCAATCCGCACTGCACCGCACTCCCCTCGACATCAACGAAGACCGGGTTATAAGGGGGTTCATTGTTTGCGAGCAGGTCCTCCCAAAGCCGGACATTGGTGAACCGCAGGCCAGTAGGCATCCCATTGCTGTCAAAAAAGCCCCCGACAAAATGCCATGGGATCGCGACGTCGTTGGGTGACGTTCCCACCACCAGGGCAAACTGATAGTTGGTGAGGGTCGGGTCAAAGGGTGAAATACCATTCGGGGAGTCGATCGCAAGCTGGCCAATCTGCGACACGGGCCGATTGTCGTAGTTGTAGGTGCCGCTCGCAATGAGCCCCCGTGCATAATCCAGATAAGCGCAACCTTCGGCCTGGATAGCCGGATCCGTGTACACAAGCCCTTCATCCATTGGGATGATGGCCTTGACGTTCCGCAGTTTCGGCGGGCGCTGCGTATCGTTGGCAGCGATGGCGTAGGCAATTTGCGCGCCGTAGCTCAAGCCCGTCAGAAAGAGCGGACCGGCTGGCTCGAACATGGTCCCTCGTATCGCGCGGGCGATGGTCAGCGCGACTTGGGCATCTGCCACGTCAGTGGTCATGCCCCAGGTCCGCATGAAGCTGAAATCGGTAGTGCTCTCGGGGACGAGTGCCCAGCGGTAGTCCATGCCCCACACGTCGATATCGTTCTTCGCCAGGAAAATGGCGATCGAGTGATCCCTCGCGGTGGCTTTGGAGATCAAGGGCTCGATATAGAGCCCCGCAAAATAGGTGGGCTCCCCGGCGAAGAACATCACCCCTTGGGAGAGATGCGCGGGTTGAAATGGGTGGCTCTCTCTTACAACACGGTGGATGCGGATCTTGTCGTACTGGCCCGGGCCGACGTTCACTACAAATTGGTAGTAGACGATGTCGTCTACGAGCACCTGCCGTTCCACCCCCTGAATCGTCCAGGGGTGGCCATTTTGAGCGAGGGTCCGTTGAGCACTGCCAATAAGCAGCAGCGCTGCCGAAAGTACAATGCAGAATAATCGACGCATATATATACCTCCAAAATCAATCGTGCATTGCGCAAACTTGCCTTTTAGATCTGTGACTCTGGTTTTCCCAAGGTAAGAGCGCAGACGCGAACGGCGCGTGTGCGCTATCGGGAACAGGCTAAGCGAGGCCCCATGAGCATACGTCCTTGGTGTCACACGCAGGGCGGTTTGGGGAGCACAACCTCACGCAATGCGCACCGCCTTTTCATTGCCACACTGCACAAGCTCTGTGCCGACGTCAATGCAAGGGAAGTAGCAGCGATGTGAAATGTTTGTACAAGGCCAACTTCCTGAGCGGAGGCAACTTCTCCCCTAAAATACCTTCAGAGGTTTGTCTTTCAGGAGAACTCGTGGAGTGATAGACTTCGCATAAAGAGGGGGTAACGACCCCCATGAGCGATAATGACGGCCGGTCCCGCCGGGTCCATTTTGGTGTTTTCGACGTCGATCTCCACACCGGAGAACTCCGCAGGCAGGGACTGAAGGTCAAGCTGCACGGTCAGCCGTTTCAGGTCCTCGCCGCGCTACTGGAGCGTCCGGGCGAACTCGTGACCCGCGAAGAGATCCGAGAGAAGCTCTGGCCGGAAGACACCTTCATCGATTTCGAACACAGCGTCAACACTTCTATCAAACGGTTACGCGAAGCCTTGGGGGATGACGCAGCGACGCCACGCTTCATCGAGACCCTGCCTCGGCACGGCTACCGCTTCATCGCCCCGGTCGAAACTCTTGCCCGCAATCATATTCCAAACGGAAATGGGGAGGCAGAGACCACCTTTGCTTCCCAACCTCCCACCTCGGAGACGAGACAGCATGCAGGCTCGGGTGAGCTTGGTGGAGCGCCAGCAGGGTCATCCACGAAGTTTGCCGATACAGATACCATTGCTGCGGAGGGTATCCGCCGCCAGCGCGTGTCAAAACGATGGGTTGCAGCAGCGCTCGTCGGTGTCGCGGTCGTGGTGGTGGCCATACTGATCGGGCTGAATGTTTTCAGCTTGCGCGACCTCTTGCTGCCGCGCACCTCACCGGTGCCCGAAATCAAGTCCATTGCCGTGCTGCCAATGGAGAATCTCTCGCGCGACCCGGAGCAAGAATACTTCGCCGACGGCATGACGGAGGAGTTGATCACCACCTTAGGCAGGATCGGCGCGTTGCGTGTGATTTCGCGGACCTCGGTGATGCGGTACAAAGGCACGAAGAAGCCACTGCCGGAGATTGCCAAGGAGTTGAATGTGGATGCGCTCGTGGAAGGCACCGTGCTGCGCTCAGGCAACCGCGTGCGCGTCACGGCGAACTTGCTGCACGCAAGCACAGATCGCCATTTATGGGCGGAGACCTACGAGCGCGACTTCCGCGATGTGATTTCGTTGCAGGACGAAGTCGCCCAGGCGGTAGCGCGGCAAATTAAGGTTGCCCTCTCTCCGGCAGAGGCTACCAAGTTGGCCACAGCGCGCAAGGTCAAGCCCGAGGCGTACGAATTCTACCTGAAAGGCCGCTATCACTATTACAAGTGGACGCCCGACGATTTTCGAAAGGCCATTGAGTACTTCCAGAAGGCCATCGACACTGACGCGGATTGGGCTTCGCCTTATGCGGGGCTTGCCACCTCCTACGGCTGGCTCTGGATTGAGGGTGGTGTGCCAGCCCAGGAAGCGCTTCCACGATTCAACGCAGCACTGAAAACGGCCCTGGCCATTGATGACACGGATCCCGAGGTGCGTTACGCTTTGGCCGCGAGCGCGTTCTACTACCGCTGGGATTGGGAGGAAGCGGACCGGGAATTTCAGCGCGCCCTTACGCTTGATCCGAACCTGGTCGAGGCTCGATTCGAGTTTGCCTGGTTCTTGTCCGCCATGGGCCGCTATTCTGAGGCACTCACCCAGGCACAGAGCGCGGTTGACCGCGACCCCCTTTCTGTTTCCGCCAATCTCGCCTTGGGCAGCATCTACTCTGAAGCGCGCCAGGATGACCGGGCTATCGCGCAGTTGCAACGCACTGCCGAATTGGAACCAGATGATCTCAGAGCGCACATTTTTCTCGCCGGCATCTATGAACAGAAACAGATGTACGAAGAAGCCATCAGCGAACTTCAAAAAGCCACTGCCTCGCAAGGAGCCCCTCTCGAGAAACGAGACAGCCTGGAACGCACTTACCAAAAATCAGGCTCCAAAGGATACTGGGAGTGGCGACTGTCGGAGGCTAAACGGCGTAGCTCCCCGTATGAGATCGCGACGTTCTATGCTCGTCTTGGCAACGCAAGTGAGGCCGTTGCCTGGCTGGAAAAATCCTACCAGCAGCACGACTGGCATATGGTGCAATTGAAAATACTCCGCGTGTGGGACCCCCTTCGCTCTGATCCGCGCTTCCAAGATCTTCTCCGCCGCATGAATTTCCCATCGTAGGTTGGGCTAAGTCCCGGTAAGTCTTAGGGTTGTATCGGAAGCGCGAAAGGGCAAAGCGCATGCACGAGGACGGTGTGTTCGAGCGCTTTCGATACAACGACTTGAAGGAAGCCGCCCGCGGTTGCGGTGGACGCGGGTGTGCTCCGCAAAAAAGATTGGTTGTCCTTCATTCCTCTGTTTGAGTCTCACGCTGCCGCTTTCTCAAGACTGTATTCATGATGCAACCCGCCTAGGACGGCTTTGGCAACCACCCGATGCTCGCCCGGAAGAAAATGCCGGGCTGTTCGCTTCTGTACCGTTTTTCTCGGGGCATCTGGTATACCTGGTCCCAGACTCGAATGCGGTCGACCTTGATTGTAGTGGCAGACCCACTCTTTGAGCAGACCTCGCAGGTGCCTCTCGTTAAGCGGGATCAAGAAGTCCAGGCATTCGCGGCGAACTGTGCCGATCAATCGCTCACAGAACGCGTTCGCTTGGGGAGCCCGAAATGGTGATTTCAATATCCTCAGGTTCATGGCCTTCAATCTCGAATCTAGCTCAGAGGAGTAGATGCTGTCCCGGTCGTGGAGCACAAACCGGTGGCGCGGGTCACCCGTGACCACTTCGCGGAACTGCTGGAGAGTCCAGTCGGCGGTGGGATGCGTGGTGACATTGAAGTGCACGATTCGGCGAGTACCGACCTCCAGGAGGACAAAGACGTAGAGAACTCGAAACGAAGCCGTCACCACAACGAAGAAATCGCAGGCCAGAATCGCCTGAGCATGATTCCGTACAAACGTCATCCAGCGCTGAGAAGGAACTCGTTTCCCAGGGCTAGTTTCAGAAGACAGGTAACGTCGGACCGTCCGAGCCGAGAGCTGAATACCCAGTTTGAGAAGTAGTTCAGCAGCGATGCGCTCTTCTCCCCACGTGGGATTCTCCCGAGCCATCCTCCGGATCAGTTTCTGTACCTCTTCCGGCAATCGCGGCCTGCCGCGCGGCCTCGATTTCCATCGCCAGAGTAGGCGAAAGCCCCGCCGATGCCAGCCCAGGAATGTCTCGGGCTTGACGTTGACCAGAGCAGCCTGCCAAGCAAAGAGACGCGAGAGCAAGATCATAGACAGGCGAATCGCATCGGTCGCCCGCCGGGGTTTGACCTCACGTTCCAGGTAGAGAGCCAGTTGCTTCCGAAGGAAAATGTTCTCCGCCTTGAGGGCAGAGCCCGAACGGGTTCCCAACAGCAGGAACCGCAGAGCGTCGTGGGCCAGAGCGAAGAGGATGGAGACCAGACGAAACAGGGATTGAGCGGTTCTCATGGGATTGGAGCTTGCCACGGGGGCCCTGGCAGGAGCAACCTTGCTTCTCAATGAGATTCACGAGCATCCGTTCCTGCCTTACGGAATTTTTACGGAGCACACCGTCTTGCAAGCAACGCAGATCGCCCTCCGCACTCACCAGGAAGAGAAACTTGAGGCGTTGCGAAACGCAGTCGTTAACTCGACCAGTGGTCAAGTCCTCGAAGACGACGTCCGCGCTGTTTTCCTAAATCTAGTTGAC
>DATJVZ010000182.1:0-9168 GCA_035501575.1 Terriglobales bacterium
CGAGCGGTTGGAGTTCGAGCTATCGGTGGCTGTGACTCGCACGGCTGTGTCGGCACTCACGTTCGGGGCGGTAAAAATGCCACTCGGCGATATGCTGCCCATACTGGAGGACCACACCACGTTGTCAGTGGGCTGCTTCCCGGAGAATGCAGTGAACTGTGCGCTCCCGCCCGATGGCAGGTCCATTTGGGAGGGAGCAATCGACAGCACTAGGAAGAAGGTTGGGTGTACAAACCCGCCGCCAGGCAGCGCCCGTGCCGAGTGCAGCTCCGCCACGCCATTACTGCAGGCGAGCATGGAAAGCAGGAAGAAGAAGATGGTAACGACAAGAACAGCGCGTTGGAAAAAATCACCGTTGCGCCAGTCAACGCAGTGGGGGAATCGGCATCCCATGTAACACCTCTAAATCGCAGCGTTCAGTTCTGAGATCAAACCCATCATCAATCGACTGTAGCTGTACGACTGTTCGCGTGACAGATAACCAGAGTTCGTACTCCAATGGCGGACCATCCCAGGCGAGCCGGTGTTCATACGGACATGATCAACCGCGGGCGGCCCGTGCCGATGGTCGCCCCGATGGCATTTCATCTGCGATCGACTCGATCCGCAGCCAGCAGTGATAGCAAGCCACGCCTCGAAAACATGAATGCCGATGATGCGGCGTTTTCAGCCGCCGAGACACTCGAGGAAAACCGAAATCCTCGAGAACAAACCCAGGAGATCTGTCGACCAAAAGCCGCTTCCGGCGCGGCACTTCGGGGGAGGAGCATTTGCATAGGCCGGAAGGCCGGTAAAATTCGTGCGCAATTCTACCCGAGCCCTGCGCGCGCGTCTAGCCCTTTCCGACGTGAAACCCGCGACCGGTGCGGGTTTTCAGAAACCGCCGCCCTGGACTCCGAACCGGGCCGGAGCCGGGGTAGAACCGGTCTGGGTGATGGCCCGAAGAGATGGCGGCTCGGTCCGGGCCAGAACCGGGCCAACCAGGGCGTAGAATAATTCCACCTAAACGGGCGGCCGTGCTTCTGGTGCGGTCTCAGGGGGCGGCCTTCGGCCGTCCTCGGCGGCGCGGGACGGTCGGCTTGGAAGCCCAATTGCTTGTGTTATTTGCGGGGAACCCCTGGGCGTGAGACGGAGCATAAATTGAGGATTCTGTGGGTCAAGCCGGGCAAGATTCTTCCCCTAGATACGGGGGGAAAACTGCGCACCTACAACATGCTCTGTCAGCTGGCCGCTAACCACCAATTGGCCTATCTTTCCTTTTATGGAGGCGAACCCGACTGCGACTACGAAAGCGAAATTGCGAGGCAGCTTCCAGGTACCATCCCCCTGCGCACCGGGATCCTCAACCCACATTCGGCTTGGGCGGAATACTTTGACTACCTGTGCAGCCTGCCTGGACGGGCGCCCTACGCGGTGAGCAAGTACACTTCCCGGCAAGTGCGAACCTGGTTGGGGGATAGGCTTGCGCGGCCAAACTTCGATATCGCGGTATGTGATTTTCTCTGCACCTCGCTGAACTTCCCACAAAGGTTGGGTGTTCCGACGGTGCTGTTTCAGCACAACGTGGAGTCGGTCTTGTGGAAGCGCAAAGCCCAAGGGGAGGTGAAATGGCTGGACCGCATGATCTCCAAGCTGGAATACGCCAAGATGAGGCGCTTTGAACCCGAGCAGGTGCGCCGCTTTGATCACGTAATCGCGGTCTCTGAACAGGATCGCGAGGCGATGAGCTCGATGGTGGATCCCGCGGCCATCAGCGTGATTCCCACGGGCGTGGATCTCGCGAAGTACCGCTACCAACCCGATACTCGCCCGGCAGAACATCTGGTTGTATTTGTCGGATCGATGGATTGGGAAGCGAATATCGATGGAGTGGAGTTCTTCTGCGATCAGGTGTGGCCGCGTGTCGTCGCAAGGGTGCCCAAGGCTCGCTTCCGCATCGTGGGACGCAATCCGCACCCGCGGGTAAAAAAATTGGTTTCACCGTCGGTTGAAGTCAGCGGATCGGTCCCTTCGACGGTCGATCACCTGAGGGAAGCTGCCGTGATTGTAGTTCCACTGAGGATGGGCAGCGGTACCCGTATCAAAATCTATGAAGGCATGGCCATGGGCAAAGCTACGGTTTCTACCCGGGTCGGCGCCGAGGGGCTGGACGTACATCATGGGCAAGATATTCTGCTCGCCGACGATCCCCAAGGGTTGGCCGACAGCATCTGCACCCTGCTGGGGGATGAAAGCTTGCGCCGCAGAATCGAAGCCGCCGCCCACCACACGGCCAGCCAGTACGACTGGTCGGTGGTGACTGAGCGTTTTGTCGAAATTCTAGAAGCCACGATAGAGCGCACCCGGCGGCGTTCGGCGGGTCCCCCGGTCAGTGCGATCAGCGCCTGAGAGTACCCTTTCGCGGGCCAGTGTGCGGCTCCAAGGAGATGTCGGTCTCTAGCCGGTTAACCCTGGATGCCGTGAATCGCCGGTCGCTCCCAGGCTGCAAACTCTTGCGCATCTTACCGTCCGTCCTTCCCGCGGAACGGGATAAGCGGTTGTTCAGCCTACAGCCTGATGGCCGAGATAGTGGATATCGAATTGCGATACTAGTTGGGATACCAGTATCGTAGTGTCATCTCGCCTTCCAGGCGGACATTCCAGGCCTTCAGCCATGCATGGAAAAAGCCATTGGTCGAATTACGTAGCCAGAATTTCTGCCATGAGTGCCGAGGAAATCGCGCTGCGCTGCCGCCAAGCCGTGGGAAAAAGGCTGGACGCCGCTCGCTCTTCCTTGGGGTTCGGGTTCGTCGACGGCGAATACCCCTGCGCCGATCACGGCTCGAACGCCCGCTTTTTCTTTGCAGCGGCAGACGTACCGGGCATCCTCTCCGCGCTGGGGCGCCGGCTCCCCCGGGAGGCGGCCGCCATTCTGCAGAGGGCCGACCGCATTTGTGAGCATCGCTTCGATTTGCTCGGCTACGAAGGCTTGAGCTTCGGCGAGAAAATCGACTGGCAGTTGGACGTTGTCCACCACAAGCGGGCCCCGAGTAAACCCTGGTTCCGCATTCGCTATCTCGATTTTGCGGAGGTGGGTGACTCGAAGATTATCTGGGAACTGAATCGGCACCAACATCTCGTTACCTTGGCCAAGGCCTACCGCATCAGCGGCGAGCAAAAGTATACCCGCGAGCTGTTCGGCCAGTGGTACGACTGGCAGCAGCAAAACACCTACCCGATCGGCATAAACTGGGCCAGCAGTCTGGAAGTGGCGTTTCGCAGCATGGCCTGGCTGTGGGTCTGGCATCTGCTAGCCAGCACTCCGGTCGTTCCGCCCGGTTTCCGGCGGGACCTGGTGAGAGCCCTGGCCACCGGCGCCCGCCACATCGAGCGCTATCTCTCTACTTATTTCTCGCCCAACACCCACTTGCTTGGGGAGGGCGTGGGTCTGTTCTTCATCGGCCTGCTGTGCCCGGAGATACCATCGGCCGATCGCTGGCGTCAGTTAGGCTGGGAGATCATCCTCCAGCAAGCCCAACGGCAGGTGCTGGCCGATGGCATGCACTTTGAGCAATCCACGCATTATCACGTGTATGCGCTTGACCTCTTGCTGCACGCCTACCTTCTCGCCGGCCGCAATCAGCAAGCGATACCAGAATTTCTGCTGAGTACGATCGAGCGAATGCTGGAGGCGCTGGCGGGTTTGGCCCAAGCGGGCTCCCCGCCGCGGTTTGGAGACGACGACGGCGGGCGGCTTTTCGATCCACGGCGAAACCGGGCCGAGCATCTGATGGACCCTTTGGCTACGGGTGCGGTTCTGTTCCATCGAGTCGATTTCAAACTCAGCCATGGAGAGCTCTCGGAAGAAAGCCTATGGTTGCTCGGAAGCCAAGCCGCTGCGGATTACGACAGCCTTCCGCTCCTGCCCACGGCACCTTTCTCCCGGGCCCTGGCCGCCAGTGGGCATTACATCATGGCCGATAATAACCCCATCGCGCAGTTGACCATCGATGCCGGCCCGCAAGGTGTCTCGAGCGCCGGCCACGCGCACGCCGATGCCTTGAGCGTCCAACTTAGCATCGGTGGCGCCGCATTCATCACCGATGCCGGGACGTTCGAATATGTCGGCGATGGACCGGAGCGAGATCTATTCCGTTCCACCGGGAGTCACAGCACGTTGCAGGTGGATGAGTCGAGCCAGGTTTTGCCGAAAGGACCGTTTTCCTGGAACAGCTTGCCCCAGGTTTCAGTCGAACGCTGGACGGTAGGCCCCAGCTTCGAGCTCTTCGTAGGCAGTCACGATGGCTACGCCCGGTTGACGGCCGCGGTGCGACACCGTCGCTCGATTTTCCACCTGCGATCCCATTTCTGGCTGGTACGCGATCTTGCCTTGGGACAGGGAAGCCACGAACTCGATCAGGTGTGGCGTCTGACAACGAACGAGGTCGATCAGGCCGGCCACTCGGTTGGCCTCTCGGTGGACGGCAGGGAACTCGCGATCGTGGTCTGTCCGGACGCGGGGGGCAGCGAGGCCATTGCCCAAGAACTCTGGTCTCCCGCCTATGGGACATTCGAGATGCGGCCGACTCTGCATGTTCGCAAGCGCGGGGCGCTGCCCACGGAAATTGTCACCCTGCTCGCGCCCGTGGCCCGGACGGATGGAGGACGACTGGAACGTCTGACGGGAGTCGCCGGGGTCCAGGTTTATGGTTACGGCTCGGGCGCCCAGCAACATTATTTCGCTTTTCCCGCCGAGAGCGGTCGGTGGCGCCTTCGTTCTTGGTCGACCGATGCGGAGTTTCTGTACTGGGCGGAAAACGCTACGCGCGTAATCGAGCGGGCGATTGCCGTGAACTGCAGCCACCTCGAAGACAACCGCCAGGTGCTGGTCTCACGCCACCAGCCCCTCGAGTGGATTGAGTGCCGCACGGAGGCGCAATCGTCGACCATCGATACCTCCGGAGGCGTGGTGGCCGGCGGTCAATGGCCGGGGTTGGCCGGGGACAGCGGCGTTCTCCTGGGACCGGAGGCAGTCAGAAGCTGATGTGTGGAATTTGCGGGGTCGTGAATTCGCAACCCGTCGATGCGGTCGAGCGAGAAGCGCTAGCCGCGATGAATGGCCGAATCGCCCACCGCGGTCCGGACGACGAAGGCTTCTACGTAGGCCAGGGAATTGGTCTGGCCATGCGGCGACTGAGCATCATCGACCTCGCCACCGGGCACCAGCCCATCTCGAACGAGGATGGCACGCTGTGGATTGTCTACAACGGAGAAATTTACAATCACGCGCAATTGCGCCTTGAACTCGAGGCGCGGGGCCACCAATATCGCACCCAGAGCGACACCGAAACCATCCTTCACCTTTACGAGGAATATGGGCGGGACTCGGTCTCCCGCCTCAGAGGAATGTTCGCTTTCGCCATTTGGGACGAACGTCGTCGTCGACTTTTTGCCGCCCGGGACCGCCTGGGTATTAAACCCTTCTATTACCTCTCGGCCGCAGGGCTATTTCTGTTCGCCTCCGAGATTAAGGCCCTGCTGGCGTATCCCGGAGTTCGGGCAGCCCTGAACCAGGCCGCCATTCCCGAATATCTGGCGTTCGGATATCTCAGCGGCGAGGAGAGCATGTTCTCCGGGATTCTCAAGCTTCCCCCCGGGCACACGCTCGAACTGGAGCAAGGCGGAAGGCCCCGGGTCGAACGCTATTGGGATTTAGGCGTCGAAGTGGACGAACCGGCCCGTCCGAAACAGTACTACGTCGACGGATACCGCGAGCAGCTAGAGCACGCCGTCTCGACTCACTTGATGAGTGATGTGCCGTTGGGTGTTTTTCTCAGCGGGGGACTGGACTCAAGCGCGGTGGCGGCGCTGGCCACCAGGATTCGAAAAAGTCCACTCCAGACTTTCTCAGTTGGCTATGGCGAGCAGGCTTTCAGCGAGTTAGGTTACGCAAAAGAGGTTGCCGATTACCTCGGTTCGGAACACCACGATGTAGTTGTCAGCCAGCAAGACTTCTTTGCTTCCTTGCCTTTCTTGATCTGGCACGAAGACGAACCTCTCGCCTGGCCCTCGAGCGTTTCCCTGTATTTTGTGGCCCGGCTGGCGCGAAAACATGTAACTGTGGTGCTCACGGGCGAGGGTTCGGACGAAACCCTGGGGGGCTACTCGCGCTATGCCTGGACACTGTGGAATACGCAATTCCACACGGCGTGGCAGAGGCTCACCCCTGCCGCCTTCCGTCAGCTGGTGCGGGTCGGCATTGCCCGTGGCCCGCTTGGTTCCGTGCTGCGCCGCAAGCTAGGGCATACCTTTCTCGCCCGCAACGGAGAAGATTGGACCTCTTTCTATTTCGATAACTTCTATTCCGCATTCCCCCTGCGCGAACAGCAAAGCTTGCTCTGCGACCCGTACCCCGGGACTGCAGCCACCGCGTACGACCACGCCCTGTATTTCTGGAATCAATCGTCGGGTGATCTGTTTCATCGCATGCTTTACACCGACATTAAGACCTATCTGGTCAAGTTGCTCACCAAGCAGGATACGATGAGCATGGCGGCATCGGTGGAAAGCCGAGTACCGTTCCTGGATCATGGCGTAGTCGAGTTCGCTGCCAGGATTCCTGCATCCTTCTCGGTCAAGGGGGTGGCGGGAAAGCAAATCTTGAAACAAGCGGTGGAAGATCTTTTGCCGAAATCGATTATTTATCGCAAGAAAATGGGTTTTCCAACGCCTTGGTCCCAGTGGCTCAAGGGAGCTGGGTGGAACGACGTGCGCGAGCTGATTTTGAGCCCGAGGAGCTTCGATCGCGGTCTATTTCGCAGAGAGGCGGTGGAGCGACTGCTGGCGGAGCACCGCGCCGGCCGCGTCGACCATAGCAACCGCATCTGGCGGTTGCTGAATCTGGAATTATGGATGCGGGCTTTTGTGGATGGAGAAGAACAACTCCACCGCCATTCCGACCAGGCCGCATCCTGGGCTGGATTCTGCTGATGCCGCAAGATAACTGTCTCATGCGGAGAACCTGGTCGTCGTTCAGGGTTGGACGGCACCGAGATATATCTTGCATCCTAGCCGGTGAAGAACGCTCGGGACCACGTCGCAGCAAGATCTGTGCGGACGCCCGTTGGTGGCTTTGACGGAATCGACAGTCGATGAAATCGCTGGACCTGGGAAGTTCGTGGCCGGTTTCGGGAAAAATTTCGAGGATGGTATCCTACCCGCGGGGCTGCGAAATTAGCCACAACGGTGGCCACTATCGTCACCGTCGCCTCCCGTATTGGCCAGCCGCAAGTGACGACACAAAGACCGGCGTCGATAGGCTTCGAGTTAAGGCCGAGAGCAGAGGACTTTTGTCCCCAGTTTTGACTTTACCAGCGATTCCAGAAAGTTTGGATCAGGCCCATGAAACAGATTCTGCGTAGAGGGTTGCAGCACATTGTGGTCGATGAAGTTCCTGATCCAATGGTAATTCCCCATCACGTATTGGTACGTCCCATCTATTCCCTTATCAGCAGCGGCACAGAGACGGCCAGCATCCATCAGGAGGGAATTGTCCAAGCCATCGCCGACAATCCTTCGCAGATCAGCAAGATCTGGAACGTTCTCAAGAGCCAGGGCCCCTTCCGTACTTTTACCGAAGTTAAGGCCAAACTCAATGAGTATGCGGTTTTGGGGTATTCCGGGGCTGGGGTGATTGTAGACAAGCACCCGACGGTTGCCGAGCTGGAGATCGGAGATCGAGTAGCCTACGGCGGGGAAGGCACAGGGCATGCGGAAAGCATTCTCGTGGGCCGCAATCTCGTGGTCAAAATTCCGGATGCTGTGCCTTTCGAGCACGCCTGCTTCGCTACTTTGGGCAGTATCGCGTTGAATGGCGTGCGCATTGCGAACCTCTCCTTAGGCGAAAAGGTGGCGGTGGTTGGTTTGGGCTTGGTTGGGCAACTGACCGCCCAGCTGGCACGCTTGCAGGGCGGTTTCGTTATAGCCACAGATCTTAAGCCGGAGCGAGTCGACATGGCGCGGCAATGCGGAGCCGATATAGCTCTTCCCGCCGGTCCGCAGTTTCGCGAACAAATGGCCTCACTCACCGATGCGGTGGGTGTGGACTGCGTCATAGTAGCCGCGGCCGCGAAATCTGCCGCTCCCTGTCAGCTGGCGGTTGAGATCTGTCGTGATCGTGGACGGATCGTTGATATCGGAGCCGTGGAGCTTGAATTTCCCTGGTTTGACATGTACCGAAAGGAAATCCAGCTCATGATGGCTCGGGCCTACGGCCCGGGCAGTTACGATCCGTGTTACGAGCAAAAAGGGCAAGATTATCCTTTGCCTTACGTGCGCTGGACCGAGAATCGCAACATGCGTGAATTCCTGCGCCTGATCTCGGTTGGTCGTGTGCGGATCGCGCCCTTAGTGACGCATGAATTCGCGCTCGATGACGCGCCTAAGGCCTATGACACGATCATGGATTCCGCCTCGGGGAGTCTGGCGGTGCTTTTACGGTATCCGGCTTCGACCTGCTCCGAGCCGGTTGCCGATTTTCAGCCTAAGAGAAGAGTTGAGGTGGAAAGCGTACGGGGTTCAGCCAGTATGGGCGTGGCTCTGGTAGGTTCCGGCAACCTCGCCAAATGGGTTCACCTGCCCAATCTGCAAAAGATCTCCACCGTACGCTTACGAGCCATCCATTCTTCCAGTGGCGCGCGCGGCAAGAGTTACGCGAAACGTTTCGGAGCTGAGTACTGTACCTCCGATTACCAAGAGATTCTTCGAGATCCGAAAATTCAGGTGGTAGTCATCGTTAGTCGTAATCCTGATCATGCGCCGCAAGCCTTAGCCGCACTCGAAGCCGGCAAGCACGTGTTCGTCGAAAAACCCATGGCGTTGACGGTAGAGGAATGCCGGGCCATCGTTCACCTCGCGGAGCAAACCGGCCAGCAGTTGACGGTTGGCTTCAATCGACGCTTCGCCCCTTCCTATGTTGCCCTGAAGAAGCAATTAGCCGGGCGCTCCGGACCGGCCGTCCTCAACTGCCGCATCAACTCTCCCGATATTGCCGGATCGTACTGGATGGCCGACCCCGCGATGGGTGGCGCCGTTTTGGGCGAGGCTTGCCATTTCGTCGATCTCATGTACTGGTTGTTAGAAGCCGAACCAGTTGCCGTTTCCGCATTCTGCCTGCCGGTCGGGAAAAAG
>DATJVZ010000183.1:0-2543 GCA_035501575.1 Terriglobales bacterium
AATCGCCCGAAGGCGTGCTCCCTCTGCGCTCTGAAGGATTCGGTAGATGATCTCGCGTTGAATCAGGCCACTGAGAAAGGGAACGTCCTGCGGCGTGTCCAGCAGGTCTACCAGCCGGCAGCATGCACTGAGGAGTTCCACCGTGGTCTCACCGGTGGCCATGGCAGGGCTGTCAGACGGCACCTCAAGCACCTGTATCTCCTCCCGGCTAAGAAGTTCCCGGACCATGGGCATTTCAAGCTTGAGCGCCAAGGCGAGACAGGGCACCGCTTCACTCGCTTCGATCACCCGGCTGACGATGGGCAAATCGATCGACGTGAGGAGGAATCGCGAGGTGTCGTAGATAAAGACGTTTCGGCCGAGTTCGACCCGCTTTCGTCCTTGGGCGATCACGATCACGCTCGGTTCGTACGTCGCCGGGCACGAATCGGTTGGGGCGGTCCGCCGGTGGAGCGTCAGGCCGGGAATGTCCGTTGCCCGATGCTCTGCGGATCCCATGAACAAGGCAATCTTGCGAGCCAGCTCCCTGCGCAATTCGCGTGCTGGCTCTGGCAACAGGGACGCCTCTCCACCGCGGTTTTTCATGGTAACGGTTTCGCTCTCCTCTCCATAGGATAACTGCTGGCTCTGTGCATAGATCAACAGTGCAAGAGGAATAGGCAATAAATCGGAAGGATCAGGATACCGGGTTCACGGCGCTCGACTCTAACCTGAGATGAAGGAAACAGTTTCGAAGGAGAAACAATGCAGAAACGCAAACTTGGAAATAGCGGCCTGGAAGTATCGGAGCTCGGGCTCGGCTGCATGGGGATGAGCTTTTCTTACGGTCCCCCCAAAGACAAGCAGGAGATGACTTCTCTTCTCCGGGCCGCTGTGCAACGAGGTGTCACGTTCTTTGACACCGCCGAAGTGTACGGCCCGTTCCTGAACGAAGAGCTCGTGGGCGAAGCCCTCGCTCCGTTCCGCGAGCGAGTGGTGATCGCCACCAAGTTCGGGTTCGACCTCAGTCCAAATTTCGATCCCCGCGGGATGAAGGGTTCGCCGGGCCTGAACAGTCGACCAGAGCACATCAAGGAGGCCGTCGAGGGCTCGCTCAAGCGACTCAGGACCGATGTCATTGACCTGTACTATCAGCATCGGGTTGACCCGAACGTGCCGATCGAAGACGTCGCGGGAGCGGTGAAGGACCTGATTCGGCAAGGCAAGGTCAAGCACTTCGGCCTTTCCGAAGCGGGTGTGCAAACAATCCGTCGCGCACACGCAGTCCAGCCGCTGACTGCTCTCCAGAGCGAATATTCGCTGTGGTGGAGACGCCCTGAAGCCGAAGTGATACCGACGCTGGAGGAACTCGGAATCGGGTTGGTTCCGTACAGCCCCCTGGGCAAAGGCTTCCTCACGGGCAAGATCGACGAAAATGCGAAGTTCGATAGCTCCGACTTCCGCAGCACCCTGCCTCGCTTCACGCCTGGAGCTCTCAAGGCGAATCAGGCCCTGATTAATCTGCTCGGCCGCATCGCAGAACGCAAGAAGGCGACGCCGGCTCAGATCGCGCTCGCCTGGCTGCTGGCTCAGAAGCCGTGGATTGTAGCGATTCCAGGCACCACAAAATTGCATCGCCTGGACGAAAACATCGGGGCAGTCTCAGTCGAACTCACGCCGGACGATCTCCGTGACATCGAGAACGCCGCCTCACAGATCGCGGTGCAAGGCGCTCGGTACCCCGAAAGACTGGAGCAGATGACCGGTCGCTAATTTTCAATCACGAACAGTAAAGGTTGAAGAGAATGGAAATCAAACGAATTGGCTCGCAACCTTCCGTCAAGGGGCCGTCGGAGTGGTTCACTGGCACGGTACGTATCGATCCGCTTTTTCAGGCGCCCGATCCGGCGCTGGTTCAAGGTGCTAGCGTCACTTTCGAGCCGGGTGCGCGGACTGCGTGGCATACACATCCGCTTGGTCAGACCCTCATCGTCACGGCTGGCTGCGGCCGGGCGCAGCGTTGGGGCGGACCGATCGAGGAGATCCGGCCCGGTGATGTAGTCTGGTTCCCGCCCGGCGAGAAGCACTGGCATGGGGCCACACCAATTACGGCTATGACGCACATCGCCATCCAGGAAAAACTCGACGGTAAGGTGGTCGACTGGATGGAACAGGTGAGCGACGAACAATACCGGGCCTAGAAGTTTCGCAAACGCGATTCGATGCTGCCAACAGATCATTGCCGGGCTGCTCGCGGTAACCCTGAGCGGCGAGGAGTTCACGCAGCCGCGGCACGTGCTTGTGAGGAACGGCTATGTCCGGGGGTCGTCGTGCTGCCTGGTCTCGACACCCAGTAGAGCATCCACAGCCCAGCCACCATCCATGTAAACCTCCAGGCCGTTCTGCTCCAGAAACGCTACGACCTCGGCGGCGTCATGGGCATCCACAAGATCTAATCTACTGGCCTAACGTGTTCGGCCACTACAACCGCCGCTAACGGAAAAGAGCTGAAAGGTCTCGCGCGATGTGTCGGGCGGTTTGAAAAACGGCTTCCCTGGCGGGCG
>DATJVZ010000184.1:0-49871 GCA_035501575.1 Terriglobales bacterium
TGCGGCTGAAGGGGCTGCACGAACCCTGTGCCCTTGAGCGAGGGTTTACCTTTCCAGCGCGACAGCAAGCCCGCGTTTCTCAGTACCCGCCAAACACTGGCCGGGCTTACCGCCACCACATTGGCGTCCAGCATCATGAAAGCCAGCCGCCGATATCCTTCCAGCGGATGTTCCCCATGAAACCGAATGATGGCTTCTTTTTCCCAGGGCTCCAGCCAGAAGTCTCGAGGAATCCAGCCGTTGTGCTGGTTCACCCGCCCGTAGCGTTGCTGCCATTGGTAGAACTTGCTGGCCCGGATCCCCAACCACGCCATGAACCGCCCGACGCCAATCTCGCTCTTTTCCGACCAGCGCCGGACGAAGTCCATCACCTCATCCCGCACATCGTGCGGCACCCAGTTCTTGGTTAGAGCTCCCCAAGACTTTTTTTTAAAGCCACGTGTTCCGCCATCAGCTCCGCCAAAACCTCGTCCTTGGTCTGCACCTTCTTCTCCAAGAACTCAATCCGCTTCTGCTTCTCCGCGACTTGCCGGGCTGGACGCTCTTTCGATTCAAAAGCTGCCGCCCCGTTCTCGAAGAACTCTTTCTGCCAACGGTAGAAAACCGTGGGCTGCAAGCCCTCTTCTTCGCAAAGCTGCGAAACCGGTACCTTGTCCAAAAGATGGCGTTTCAGGACGGCAACTTTCTCTGCGGCGGTGTAATGCTTACGGTCCTTTTTCATAGGTTCTCCCGATTATCTTAACCGGGGAACCCTTTCTCCATTTCCAACTGAGGCGGGACAATCTCCAAACCTGGTTGATGCCTGTCAGCTCGCTTTTTTGCATTCTGTTTCGGCAGGCGCCGTCTGTTCCGCCAGGACTCCCTCTTGTTTGGCTTGTACTTTTTCACTCGGCGGTTGCAGCGTACTAGTCGCCATCTCTTCCTTATTCTTACTGGGCTCAAGACTTGGCTGAGCAGCCTTATTTGACTTTCCCAGTCTGTCACGGGCAGTGCGGAATACCGTTTGGAAGTGTGCTGTGACACCCTGGACGATGGCCGATAGCCCTTGCGAGTGGGGTTGCTTCTTTGAAATTGCATCGAGCGCAGCTCGGTATTTCGCAATCCACTCCTCCTGCTCTTTTTGCTCGTTGAACTCGGACCCCTCCATTGCCAATCTCCCGCGTCGCTTGCCGTTTTATATCTCATTGCCTAATGCGGGGCAACGGACCTGAAAGGATTAGTCGATAGGATTAACAGTAGGAAAACGTGGCTCTCGTGACCAGCAATGCCGGACGAATTGCCCCTTGCTGGAATCCTTAACGCCATGGAAGTGCGGCATCTACCCTGTACCAGGGTAACTTTCGCCAAATGCGAAACCGGCGATAATCGCAGTATTGCCTGACTTGTGGAAATCCTTGCGCCGAATGTGGGAGGACGGGGGAAGCCGTGGTAGTGAAGCCTGCAAATCGAGGAAAGCGCCGATGGCAACGCTCCTCCTTGAACGGACCGGTGCGGATTCTTACCGACACACTCACCATCGATGGATTCGGGATCAAGGTGAGTGAAGGCGGCATGTATTTGTTCGCGGCGGCAAACCTACCGATTGGAGAAACCGTCGGTGTCGAGTTCAAAGCCCCCAATTCCGAAAGCCTGGTTCGAGCATTGGGAACGATCCGCAGTCGGGCCGTGTATCTGTATGGCCTGGAATTCGTTCCCACTGGATCGCCGCATCCACCCGCTCCGACGAAATCGCTGTCCTAGCCCGACGTCTTTTGTACAACCACCCATCTGATCCACGATCTTATCGAGACTGCCTCTATTCGTGTTCCGGCTAGAAATGAAATCCAATCTGAGCTGCGATCGAGCGCGGCGTCACGTAGTGCGTGCCGCTGAATGTGGACAGAAAGTTGTAAAGCACATAGTTGTTCGCCAGATTGATCACCGTGATGCGAGCGCTCCATATGAATCGATCACCGTGAAACAGGTTATCGTCGCCGACCGCGAGGTCAAAAAGATTTCGCGACCGGATGCGAGCGGGGTTGTTGTCGTCGTTCTGTGTATTCGGCGCCGGCACCCTTATGAGCGTGGACCCGAACTGCGCGGCTGGGCATACACCGGTTACGCCGTTAGAGCTTAAAGGCCTACCAACCGGATTGGCCGTGCTCGGGGGGGCAGCATGCACACCGTTACAAGTGAACCCGGCTTCAAACTCCTGATCGGCAGAAAGGGGCACAAACCCGACGTTGGAGGCCACCAGTGACAGCGTCGGCGCGCCGTCGACGCCGGTGAACGAGCCCGGGCAATTGTTATCGGGATGAACTCCGTAGCAGGGAGTCGCACCAGCGACCAGACCGCTGTCGTAGCGCCAGTTGAACCCAAGCCATATGGGCCATCGTTGGGACGGCTGATACTGCAGGTGAGTTGTCTGGTTGAAGCGCTCGTCATGGTCGATGCGGAACGGACCCACGGCGGAGGACGTGGCGCCGGCCCCGCCGAGTTGGGGTGTGAAGAAGCGCGCCGCAACGCTGGACATCACAACGTAGGCGGAAAACCCGTGGATGTTCGTGATGTTCGCACGGGCCGCGAATCCCGGGATCTTGGAGTTGTGCCATTCAATCGGGAACGTGATCGGAGTATTGCCGAGAACGCTGAAGTCGTAACCCTTGTGCGTATATTTCCATATGTACTCGCCATCGATGACGACGTGCTTCCCGAAGGCCTGCTGGAGCGCGGCATGAAACTCATTGCGAAACCCGGGCGATATCGGTGTCAGCGAACTGGAAGCGCAGGAAAGAAGACCGGTTCCGGGGATCCCATTTTGTGGTCCCAGAACGGGATTACTGCAGCCGATGCTCGAAAGCACCAGGTTTTCGTTGAATGGAGTCTCGAGAGTCCGTGCATAGGAAACACGGAGGATCGTGTTACTGGGCTTGATGTGATAGGCGATACCCAGCCGTGGTTCCGCTTGGCTGGCCGTGGTAAGGCCGTTATACAGATCACCGCGGATGCCCAGGCTCAGATTCCAGTTTCCTTTGCTGATGTTGTCCTCTAGGTACAGACTAAGTTCCTTCACATCCGTATGACCATTGAAGGTGAATAGACTGCCGCCGCGCGTCAGATCGTAAGGCAGTAAAACCGGACTGAATAAGGGATAAAGTGCCTGGCTCAGAAAGTTATTGGGCGGGTAGCCGGGGGCATTCGGATTCGCTTGCACATTGGGCTGATCTCCGGCCGCTGCACACTGGCTGGGATCCGTGAATCCTTGCTCGGGGGCGTAAGCATAGAAGGAATCGGTTAAGGGGTTCTGATTCCGCGTGAGGCAGGGCGCGTTGAGAGTGGGATCAACGATCCCCAAGTGGTCGGTCTCGTCCAGGAAGGTTTGTTGATAGCTGATGCCTCCTTTGATGGTGTTGATACCTCTGACATAGGAAATATTCCAGCGCAATCCGGTGTTGGTCAGAGTCCGATCTTGGGAGACGCTTTCCCTCTGAAGACTGAAGGGGGCCGAGATCCTCGAAGGGATTGCCGCTGGGATAGTAGTTGTAGGCATCACGGCGAACCCAAGCTCCAAGCGTAAACACCGCGTTCGGGCTGATCACATGGTTCCAGGTGGGAGCTGCACTGAAGGTCCCAATCTGGGACCGTTGATCGGTCGGCCCGACGACTTCATGGTTCGGGCCAATGCCGCCATCGTTGACCACCAGACCTTGCCAGGGGGAAGCAAATTCAGCATCGTAGGAATTCGGGTCTGAAACCAGGAACGTGAGTAATTCAGGTTGAAGTGAACCGAATCGGCATCGTTGAACTGGTAGTCCACGCGGTCGAAGACATTTTCTAGGTTTCCCTTGTCGTGCATGACGACGAATTCGGGCGGATCAAGGAACCGACCGGAGTTCGATCCGTTGAGGGCGATGAAATTCCCCCACTTTTGGCCGCCGTAGGCGAGATTGAAACCCCCATTCACTGATCCAAAACTGCCATATTCTGCGAATACACTGCCATGCGGCGGGGTGACACCCTGTCCCGAGCGGGTGGTTACATCAATCACCAGGCTTGTCTTGCCGCCATTCGGCCGGCGGCGCTCCTTCGATCACTTCCATGGACTGGACGGCATCCACGGGAAGCTGGTTGGAAAACACCTTGCTTTGCTGGTCGGTAATTGGCTGGCCATCCACTGAAAACGAGTTTTGCGCGTGATCCCCTAGTCCATGAAACAATCCATTCGAATCCGCGGCCACGCCGGGAGAAGCTAACGTAACCACGGAGCTGAGCGAAGACGACGCGCTCTCGAGCGGAATTCGACTGATCAACTGACGGTCAATATCCGTATGGGTGGTGGGCTCGTTCTCGACTAGATCTTCGGGCGCTTCGACCGTGACGCTGGTCGACGTTCCTTCCACTTGCAGGTCGACTTTGATGTTCAGCGGAACCGTGGAGCGGACTTCGACGTCCTGCGCGTACGGCGAGAAGTTAGGCGCCGTAACGGTCATGTGGTAAGGATTAAACGGCACATTCGGGAGACTGAAATTTAAGCGGAGGGAGGAGCTCGAGGCGAAGTTTGATCGGCGACGGGTCCCAATTCATGGGCAAGTGTCACAACCGGAGTTGACTGGCCAATTCCGCCATTGTCGACGACGTGGATTACCACTTGCGCCAGGATGATCGGGGTGTGGAGGACGTGACAAACCGCGCAACCTACGGGAGACTCCAGGTCATGGTGATGATGCCAGAGCTCAGAAGATGACAGGAAAAACAAAACCGCCAAGGCCAGACAAGCCAGAACCGTCGGCAATATAGAAAGCTTGACCTGCTACGAAAACTCAATCTCTTCCCCTGGCAACCGCCCGTCCACCTCAAGGTGCGCTCCGGCCGTGAGACGGGCCTCGGATTAGCTTCCCAACAGGGTTAATAGAATCATAGTACTATCCAAATTCTTGCCGAGACAAGGGCTAATCGTCAGATGGCAAGAACTGTCGGTAGGTGTCCATCCGGGGGCCGGACCATCGCTTGCCAACCCGGGGAGATAAGAACCCCGGAACTTGTGCCTGCTGAGGCGATGCCTCAGCCCTTTACCGCCGAGCGGATTTTTGGGTTACCCGAGACGGCGGCTTTCAGCGCCGCGTCGGTTTCGATCAACCCAAG
Organism: Terriglobales bacterium; assembly: GCA_035501575.1. Lineage (GTDB taxonomy): Bacteria > Acidobacteriota > Terriglobia > Terriglobales > Acidobacteriaceae > JAFAGX01. The sequence goes on from DATJVZ010000184.1 coordinate 5,122, forward strand.
GACTTTTCTGGTCATCTCCTCGTCGATGTCAGGCGCCTTGCGAATTTCGACCGGATAGCGCACCAAAAGCTCCAGGCCCGCATCGGCGAACTGCAGCCTCCGGCCGCGGTGCCTCGATCTGAATATCGACCCGGTGTTCGATGGTGGCGTGCTGGCTTTCGATCTCGTTTTGATATTGCGAATAGACTTCGTTGACGGCAGACACCAGCTTCTCTTGTGCCGCCTTATGATTTCCGTCCGGCGCAATCATGACCACGACTTCATGCCAGGCGTATTCGGTTCCAGGAATTTGCTTGAACAGCCGCGTGCCCGGCTGGAAAAGGACGGAATTCGAGAATACAACGATTCTTCCGGCAGGATAGAAATCCAATCTCGTACCCGCCAGTTCCATCAGGTACAGCCTCACCAGCCCGATATCGACAACATCACCGGTAATGCCCGCCACGGTAATCCGGTCCCCGATCCGGATGCCGTAGCGCCCGATGATGAAGAAATACGCGGCCACCAAGAGAAGCACGGCTTGTAACCCAACGGCGATGCCGGCGGTGATGAAGCCGGCAAATGTGGCCAGAGAGCTGAACTCGCTGATGAAGCCCATGGTGAGGACAATCGCGATCAAAAAGCCGATCACGACGCGGCGCAAGACCAAAAACTGGCGCCGGCGGCGGGCGTCGCTTACATACCGTGGCAATCTCGCCATTGGTCTCGACAAAGGTCGCCATTTTCTGATTCGTATCGAGGAATGTCTTCTGTAATTCCAACTCTCCCTGAAGGGCATCTCGCTCGGAAAGCAGCTTGTGCCGGCGGGCAGCCGGCGCTTTCGCCAGTTGCGCGTTCAGACCTTCAATCTGCGATTGCAATTGATCGATCTGGGAAGAGGTCTTAGCATGCATTCGTGCTAAGGCCTGCTGTTGTGTCGTCTCTGAAGACGCTGGGTTCGAACCGCTGTTCTTCTGCTGAAACTCGATCCGCGCGGCCGCCTCAGCCTTGGCGGACTGAAACGCAAGCCGCACGACCTCGGCGGCGAAACCCTGCATATTGTCCTGATAAGTAGCGTCGCTCGGTAGCCCGACAGATTGGAGCCCGGTGGTGGCGTGGTGATACCAACTGATGACATGGCGTGCTCGACCGCAGCATCGCCGTCGAGTTGAACCGGCGGCGAGGTTTTCGTCGAGGGTTGTGAACTCTGGAGAGTGGGGGTTCCCGGCGGGTGGGGCTGCGTCGATGGTTGGGTCCACAAAAACACACGGCCATCCAAGATAAAGAGGTGACCTCACCGATCCAGCTCGTGGTGCGGCGCAAGCGCTCAAGGAGGTGATGCCTGACGTTCTTTCGCATTTTTCTAGTCCCCTGTGAGATGCCGTGTGTTGAAAGCACGACCATTCAATTCGTGAGTGGGTTGCGACCCCGCCCTGTGCGCTCGCGACACGGCGCACCGGCTCCTTCGGTGGGCCCGTAGTTTCGTGACTTTAGGTTTAATCGTGCGGGTTGACGACGAAGCTGTAAGAGCGCAACGTCTTTTCCCTGATGCATTCTTCTCGATGCAGGATTTCGATGCCAGGTCACCCGCCGCAATGAGGATTCAAAGTCCCCGACGGGACGCCTTCCAATATCTCGGTTGCATTCTTGACGGTGCTGCGGTCTAGTGCTGGCCCAATTGCCAGAGCTTGATCGTGCCATCTTCGCTACCCGAGGCCAGCCAACGGCCGCGGGAGTCAAAGGCCACCGTATAGATGTGATGGTCGTACCCTGTCAGGGTACGCACATCCCGGCCTGTCTGTACATCCCAAATCTTGATGGTCTGATCCCAACTGCCAGAAGCCAGCCAACGGCTGTCGGGGCTAAAGGCAATACTGGTCACGTCGCTCCCATGACCGGTCAGAGTATAGATCTCGTGACCGGTGGCGACGTCCCAAAGCCTTACGGTCCTGTCTGCGCTGGCGGAGGCGAGGTAGCGGCCATTCGGACTGAAAACAGCCGCGTAAACATCTTTCTTGTGGCCGCGCAAGGTCCAGGTTGGCTTACCAGTGGCTACTTCCCAAATTTGGATCGTCTTGTCGTCACCCCCGGACGCGAGCCAACGCCCATTCGGGCTGAAGGCAACGTAGATCAGCGATCGGTGGCCTGCGGTCAGGTCGCGAATCGTCTCCCCGGTCCCGACCTCCCACAGGCGAATCGTCTTGTCGTCCACGCCGGCAGCCAGCGAGCGGCCATCAGGGCTGAAGGCTATTGAATAAACCCAGCTGCTGCCCATTCCTTCCCCCGGCTTCTTGTTGGAGAATGTACGCACCTCCCGCGCCGTCGCGGCATCCCAAAGGGTCACGACCTTGCTGGAGTTCTCGGCTGCCAGCCAGTGTCCGTCGCGACTGAGGGCCAGCGCTTGAACTTCTTTGATCCTGCTGGCGATGGTGGTTGCCTCTTGGTCGGTCGACACATTCCAGAACTTGACGGTTTGGTCCGAGCTGGCCGACGCGAGCCGCTGCCCGTCGGCGCTAAACGCAAGCCCGGTAACCCAGCCGGAGTGAGCCTTGAAAGTACGATAAGCGACGAGTTCGGGAAGCGACAGGCTGGCGACGGGGGGAATGGTTGCACTCAAGCCAGCGCTAGAATCTATCGCGGGTTCAGTTAGAAGCGGTTGTTCAAAGGGTTCAAGTTTGGCCTCGATTGTCGAGGTCTGTCCCGGGAGCAATTGGATACCATTTTCATAATCTTGATAACCCTTCGCCGAGACACGCAAACGATGTCGTCCAGGAGAAAGAATCGCAACTTCAACCTTACCGTTGGAGCGGGTTGAGACCGTTAGCTGGTCGTCCACAAAGATCTGTGCTCCCGGCGGGACCCCATCAATCACAAGCGCGGGTGCAGGGGCAACCGTTGAGCCGGGACCTTTTACTTCCGGGGGAGCGGAGGTGGCCTCTCCCGAGTTGGCCCCGGGCTGGACGGGAGGGGACCAGAAGGGCTCGGTGGGGGTCGGCGTACTGGAAGCGACAGCTGAGGATACCTTTCCCGCCGGGTGATATAACTCGAACCAGAGCACGAGCAAAACCAGCAGAAGGGCGGCTCCGCTAAGGGCGGTCCAGGTGCGTGCCGTTCCTCGTCGCGGCTTGGGCGTCTCGGGTTGCTCGCGCTGCAACATGGGAACCAGTAAGCGGGCGATACGTTGCAAGGCGGCAACATGCTGCGGGCTGAAGGCGGCCGGTCGAGAAGAGAGTACCTCCATTATTCCCAGAACAGAACCTTGCCCCTGCACGGGCACCGCCACCACCGACCGCAATCGCAGGGGCACTCCCGCCAGTCTTACCCGGAGATCGTTTCCGGTGTCTTCACAGATCACGACCGTTCCGCTCTCAATGCATTTTCTAGTAAGGCTGGGTTCAGCTTGAAGCCTGGAACCAACCTCCGGGGCTTCTCCCGCACTGGCTCGACACACGACGCCCCACGCGTCCAGAATAGCTATGAGGGCACCGTCGGCGTCCGTCAGCGAACGAACCTGTTCAATGACTCCCTTCAAGACAACCGAGAGAGGCCGATCTCGATTTCTCGTGATCTCCCACTCGATATCGCCGGTGTTGATTTCCTCTCTGGGCCGAACCTGGGTAAGGTCGTGAATCCTGGCGCCATCGGTTGAAGACTGGGTACTTTCACTGGGCATGGAACGCTACCATTCCTTCCGGGTTCGGTCAGTTCAACATTTTATTTCATAATGCGTCATTTTTATGGCGTTTTAGAACAGCAGGAAGCTGAGCCCATGGGCGAAACGACAAGGCTGACCCCTAAACGAGCTTTCTGTGCCTGCCAGTATAGGCGTTGCTCCGTGCGCAACCGAGCGCCAAAAGCACTCCACGCCATCCGGCAAATAAGACCACAATAAGCCAACCGAGGAGGGAGCGGGAAAGTGCTGACTTTCTACCCACTTGACAGGACTGCGAGCTATGCTATGTTGGGCGAACAAACGGCGAATTAGCTCCCCTTTCTGGCCTTCTACGGCAGAGCACCAGGACAAGCCGTTATTCACCGTAACCGGGGTATGTAACACAATTTTGGGCCGCCGCGGGGCAGTTAATGATCCTTCGCCCCTACGGCTTCGCCCCTCAAGTGCTGGTAGTTGAGGATGGCGTTGAATACCAGAGCGTAGGTGCCGATGGTCTCGCCACGATAGATGGGGTTGTTGCCGAACAGCAGCACGTTTCCCCGACCGAGGTGCGCGTTCACCACTACGGCATGCTCGGCAATGGACGAAGGTTTGTCGAGGAGGCCGTCGAGGAGAAGGGTCTTGGCGTCGGAGAAACGCAAGATGACATCCGGCCTGCTCTGAACCGGAATCACCTGGGGGTTGTTGCGAGTCTGTTCCTCATTCAGCTGCTTGGCCTCCCAAGGTTGCTGCCGAACCAGCGGCTCGGGTTCGGCTATTGTTCTGCCCTGGGGTTCGTCGCTGTCGTCAATACTCCCGCGGCCAGTGGGCCGCTGCTCATAGGGGTCCTTAAAGGGGTCGAGAGGTTCCGTCAGCATGCGCCAACCCGTGCGGCCGAGCGTATTGCTCACGTTGAAGGCCATGCCATTGGCGCTAATGACCGGGACACCGGGTCCATAGCCGAAAGCCACGGGATTGTCGGGGGCTACAAAGACTGTGTTGAGCACGCTACCGACGACCCGAACATCGCCATGGGGAGCGACGCTGACACCCGGCGCAAGGCCCGTTTCGATGGCGAACTGAGCGGTATCTTCACAGGTGATCAGCAACCCGCCTTGCTCAACAAACTTCGTCAAATGAGCCAGGCCTTCATAACCCAAGCCGGGTCGTATATCGGGGGTATTGTCGATGGCGCCGAGGTTCGGAGTTAGCTCGGATTTTTGCCACGGCATCGGATTGCCCCACCTTGGGATGCCGTTGAGGATTTCGAGAGCGGAACCACGACCCACGGGGGCGAACACGATAACGTCGTAGTTCATGTGGAGGTCTTCTTGATTGGCTACCGTCTGGGTGCTGATGTAAGAGAAAGGTACCCCGGTGGTATCAAAGGCTTGGCGCCACCAACCCTCCGATTGTGTGCCAAGCCAGGTGTGCATGAACGCGATGCGCGGAGGCGTGACCGCGTGCACCGGCACGGAAGGCACTGCCCCGAGTCGCCAGGCATCGAGCGACAGATCGCGCAGAATTTCGGTGGGGTGGCCATCGGCAGCGGCGGTGATGAGCAGCGACCCGGCCGGGAAATGTTTGCCGTCAGCATCAAACGACTTTTCAGCAACCTGTATGCCTGCACCTTTGAGCTTATAGATCAGAGACAGGAGCGAAATCTGGCCGTTGTTGCTAACCGCCAGCATCGCTCCAGAGCCGGAGACTTTCCCCGCTAAGATCGCTGGATCGCCGAGCGGTGTCATCTTGGACTTGAGGATCGAGGCATCGAGGACACGAACAACTCTCACATTGAAAAGATGAGGGAAGGACCACGCGGTGTCGTCATAGGGATGCTTCTGCGGGTCGCTAGGGGCCCAGAATTGCCGGTCCAGCAGCGCATCGGCGACGCGGGAATAAGGCTGATCCATGCGAACAACGATGCTTCCGGCAGGGAAGGTTTCTTGCTTCGGCTTGTCTCCTCGTTTTTCAGCGGGGACGGAGGAAGTGGCCGCCTCCGATAGCTGTTCTATCTCGACATGCTGACGCTGCAAGGCCTTGAGTAACTCGACCTGGCGATTTATGTCGGCCGGGCTGGCCGGAATCACATACGCGGCCGGTCCTTCACGCGATGGCTTCTCCACGGAGCGCTTGCTCTTAAGGTAATAGTTCTCGAGAAAGTGGCGGCTGTTATGGGAGAAGTAAGAAAGGGTCGAGAGCAGAGCACTTTCTTCATAGTTGTTGTTGTCGCGCTGCGACCACATCACGACCGGTAGCGGTGGATTCTGACGGTACCAGGTGCGCGAATATTCGTCGGGTTGGAGAATACGCTTCTCGGTATCGGCGCCGCCATTGCCGAAGGTTTCGTACAGTCGGCTTATGCCGTTGTGCAAGGCCGCCAGGAACATCAGATAGCCTGGACTCCAAGTATCGAAGTCACCGTGGGTGAAGACTCCCGGCATACCGAATCTCTGCATCTGGTCAACGTTGTTCGCGCCCAGTTCCGCCCACTCGTCAGCTAGGATGGGATCCACCCAGGCATTGTAGGGGCCGTCGCCCACCGTGTTGTCGTAGAGAAAGGGCACGGACTCATGCAGGTCGTGTAAGACCTGCGCATGCCAGCCAAGGTAGGTGTCGAGGACATTCCGAGTTAGAGCGAGGGTCATCGCCATGGCGTCGCGATTGTTGTCGTGAGCGACATAGTGTCCCCAGTACAGTAGGCGAGGCCAATCCTGGCCTGGATGGGCTTTGTGCCACCGATAGATATCAACCATGCGATCACGACCGTCGACTTCGACAACCGGAGTAATGAGCACGATCATGTGGGAGCGGATGTACTTGATATAGGGTGCGTCGTCGACGGCTAGACGATAGGCGAGTTCCATCAGGGCCGTGGGGGCTCCGGTCTCCGGCGAGTGGATCGTTCCAGTGATGTAGTAGACGGGCCAGGCCTGGTCGAGAATCGGCCGGGCTTTGGCGTCATCGAGACCGATGGTGCGGGGGTCGGAAAGCTGGGCCAAACGGGCATCATTCGCTTTCGCACCCGAGAGAAGTCCGGCGTCGGCGATAGCGACGGCGATCATCTCTCGTCCCTCCTCGGAACGGCCGATGGTGAAGACTTTCACCCGTGGACTGCTCGCCGCCAGCAGGCGGAAATATCGGTATACGTCTTCGGCGTAGGGAAGCATGTCGGGCGCGCCAGAGACGTCCATAAGCACCTTTGCGGGTGTGGGGACGGTTGGCGAGGCGGGAAGGTAGTCCACCAAGGGAGAGAGAAAGGAGGGATCCGTGGTGTATTTGCGAATCTGGTCTGTGTACTGTTGATCGATGGGCTGCTTGGGATCTCGCGCCAGGTCTGAGTACAATTCCTGGGAAAGCAGAGGAGAGACAAAGAACCAGATCGAAAAAGCGACGAGCAGGGCCGACTTGGAAGAGATCATGTAGTTAATCTTCGATTCGCCTTTCGTGGGCATAAGTGTACACAAAATAGCGGTCGGGGCATGAGCCCCTCAATGAGATCGTCGCGCAATACCGCGGCTTTCCAGGCTCACGATGGCCTTGCTTTGATCCTAGGCTGTGATCGGAACATGGAAACCCGGTCCGCGGTTGCGGTTCCTATCCCTGTAAGAAGGGTCACCATTTTTGCGACAAGCGGTTAAACTCAAAGCGGGGCAGATACTGGCGGGAGAGTCGTTTGCATGTTCATCTGATCGACGGCACCTACGAATTGTTCCGGCACTACTACGCGTTGCCCTCGGCGCGCGATAAGAATGGTCAGGAAGTCGCCGCGGTTCGCGGCGTCCTGGCCTCCGTGCTGGGTATGATCAAAGAAGGCGCAACCCACATCGGAGTTGCGACCGATCACGTCATCGAGTCCTTTCGCAACGACTTGTGGCCGGGCTATAAGACCGGCGCCGGCGTCGAGCCCGATTTGTGGGCACAGTTCCCCCTACTTGAGGAGGTCCTTCAAGCGGCAGGCATCGTCGTCTGGCCCATGGTGGAATTCGAGGCAGACGATGCCTTAGCCGCCGCGGCCGCCACGGCCGCTCACGATAGGCTTGTCGAACAGGTGGTTATCTGTACGCCGGACAAGGATCTGGCGCAATGTGTACGTGGCTCACGCATCGTCCAACTGAACCGCCGCACGCGCAAGATTGTTGACGAAGCAGGGGTGGTCGAGAAGTATGGCGTCTCACCGGAGTCGATCCCCGATTACCTTGCCTTGGTAGGTGATTCGGCCGACGGCTATCCCGGATTGGCTGGTTGGGGGGCGAAATCCTCGGCGGCTGTGCTTCGAAAATTTCTTCATCTCGAGTCCATCCCTAAGGATTGCCGCGAATGGCGGCTGAACGCCGCCAACGCAAGTGCACTAGCCGACACTCTTTGTCGGGAGTGGGACTGTGCCGTGCTGTTTCGGCGACTGGCCACCCTGCGGACGGACTTCATCCTCTTCAAGGACGTCGAGGAACTGAGATGGAAAGGTCCAACACCCGGCTTTGACGAACTGGCGTCGAGGCTCGATGCAGCCCGGACCGAAAGTTCCCGGCGACCAGCACCGCGATCCAAGAATCAGCGGATGGTCAACTCTGCGACCGAGCCTTAGCCAACCGAGCACAACCGGCCCGCTAGAAGAACGTGCGTTTGAATTGTTCGTGCCGGTCGCGGGCTTGGTTCATCAGCGCATGGAATTCAGGCTCGTCACGAAGACTCTGGAGCAGGGGATCGCGCACAAAATAGGGATAACAGAAGAACCCCCCTCCGATACTGTGACGCAGCATATGCAAAGCAGAATCCTTGTCGCCTAAGACAGTGAACGCTTGCGCGAGCTTGTAGATGCCCTCGGCGTCAGTGACGCCGCGCTCTTCGATTCTGCTCTCGGTTTCCCGTAAGCGCTTCAAGCCGCTGGCGTTGTCATGTCGAATCGAATCGCTGAATGCTTTTCCTACATCCGCGGGAAGCAAGGAGGGATTGCGTTCAAAGGCTAGGTCAAAATCCTTGGCTGCCTGTTCGCGGTTGTTCATGTGGTACTCGGCAAATCCGCGGTAAGTGAGTCCGCCGAAGAAGAGGAGTTCGATCAATTCGCTTTTTCGCTGATCCTGCGCGGCCAGGCGCTGCAATGCCTCGTCGAGTTCCACCAGGCCTTTATCGCTCTGCGGTCCAACCAGTACCGCTTCATCGAGTGGAACCTTCTGAAATGCGCCACCCCGCTTGCCCCGCTTGCGAGACTTGGCGTGATCCACCAGAATGCGCCGCAAGAGTCGCGCCGAAATAGCGAAGAAATGTGCGCGGTCTTGCCAATCTACGTCGCAATCGATGAGCCGCACGTAGGCTTCGTGAACCAGCGCCGTGGCCCGCAGGGTATGGTCGGGGCGTTCCGCCCGCAGACAATTTGAGGCCAGCTTGCGGAGCTGGTCATAGACGAAGGGCATCAGCTGGTCCAACGCCCCTTTGTTGCCGCTGCTCCACTGCCGGAGAAGCTGCGTTACCGCCTGGCGATCCGGAGACAGCTCCATGGTGTCTCTTCTTAGGTGAAGGGGTTCTTAGAGACGGGCCGGACGTATACCTAGAGGTGCTTACCCGATGCAGAATCGATCTAAGCTGAACGCCCGGCAACCTTCAGCGCGCCCGTATTATACCGCGATACTTGTGAGGATAAACCGGCGATGGTAGCGAGATTGGTGAGGATACGGGGGAGAAACTACCTTGACCGGCGGCGCTTTTTACGTTTTCTCGCGATCGTGACGGAATCGCACGCGAGGGTGGCTTTTATGGTTGGCGGATGTAATGAGCCACGAATCAAAGCGCTCTAAATGCGAAATGATGCAAGGAGCGGTCTCGACATCTCCTTTGCCGCCGTCCCGTCTAACGCGCAAACCTCGATTCTAGAGGAGCTTGGAACTCCCCAAGTGCCTTCGACCATAGGCCTCCACGCACAACTAACATCGGCCCCGCTGAAGAGCCTGAAACCTGCTAGGCTTAGCGAAAACCGCCTGGATTCCCTTGTGGATCCAGGCGGTTTGTCCTTGATGGACCCTTGGCTGGGCAAGGGGCCGAGTCTAATGCGCTGGAGCTGGCTGAGGAGCCGACTGCGGCGCCGAGCCGGGTTTCGAGAAATTCACCTTAGGCACCTCACGGGATCCTTCCGAGGCTGTAAAGTACGCCTCGTTGGGTTTGAATCCTGCCCAGGCGGCAAATATGTTATGAGGGAATTGTTGGACATAAGTGTTGTAGTCCTGCAATGTATCGTTATATCGTTTGCGTTCGACGGCGATGCGGTTCTCCGTGCCCGCCAGTTCGTCCTGCAATCGCAGGAAGTTCTCATTGGATTTGAGTTGGGGATAGTTCTCCACGATCGCGAGAAGGCGCCCCAGTGCTCCATCCAACTGCCCGTTGGCGGCGATCTTTTCCTGCGGCGTTCCGGCCGAAAGCAGTGCCGAACGCGCCTTAGCGATGTCGCCAAACACAGTCTGTTCCTGCTGCGCATAGCCCTTGACGGTTTCCACCAGATTGGGAATCAAGTCGGCACGGCGCTGCAGCACGATATCCACCTGGGACCAGGCGGCCTTCACCGCCTCATTCTTGGTGACCAGCGTGTTGCGAACGCCCACGTACTGGCCAAATACAATCAGCAGCAATACGACAATGACCACGACCACTGCGACGAGACCTTTCACGATAGCCCCTCCTTCAAAGCCTGAATCCGACAGCGTCACCTATGGCCCGATGCATCTGAGTCCAGCGCCATATCAACTGCGGCAGCCACCTTCTCGACCGTGGTGAGGTAGCGAGCCGCCAGATCGTAGACGTCCGTGCCCTTCCGGTCCGCCTTGTGTTGGCGCGCATGCAGCACCGCCAGCATCGCCGATGGATCAAAGCCTGCACGCCGCGACAACGCCTCGACCGCTTCCGACCGTGCTGTTTGGGTGGCATCCCCGAGCGCAATCAGGGCGTGGCGAAACAAGGTGCTGAACGATGGCGCGGAACGCATCAGCAAGTCCCACAATCGGGATTCGTTGTCTGCGACTAAGAGTAGATGCCGCCGCAGCAGGATCAACTTTTCCCGTAGTTCATATTCCACTTGAACGCGGTGTAAGTCCATCGAAATGCGCAAACCTTCGAGCACGTCCTCGCCCAACAGAACACGGTGATGTCGCTTCATGTCCAACAGTTCGATGGTGAAGACGTCGGCTGACCGCTCGAGTTCGTGGCGGGTCATGCAGAGCGGCGGCGGTTGTTTCTGGCGGTCCCACCACTGGGCTACTGGCGTCAGAAGGCGCAAGGCGCGAAGCGATGTGTCCCGCAAAATGCAAAGCAGGTTCACGTCCGAGAATCCCTCATGAAAATCACCCGATACGGCGGATCCGAACAAGGTCACATTCTCCAGGTTCGGCCCATCTGCCGCGCGCGCCCGCCTTACAAACTCGTCAATGATGTCGTTGGGTTTCATCGCTTCCTCGCATGCTACCAACTGCTGCTGGCCCCACCTCCTCCGGAACTGCCCCCTCCAAAACCACCGAAGCCGCCGCCACCGCCGAAGCCTCCCCCTCCAAAACCGCCGCCGCCACCGCCGCCGCCCAAACCTTGCGAAAGCAACAGCCAGAAGAGAAGTTTTCGCAGCGGCGTGAGGAGGATGATTAACACAACCACCACGATGACAATGATTCCTAGGGTCGAGATCCCCTCGTCGGGCCGGGGCACGGGCCGGGTTGGAGCGCGAGGCTGCGCGGTTGTGAGTTCGACCCCGGCATCACTGGCAATGACTTCAGCAACGCGGCTGGTGACTAGCAACAACGCTTGGCTGTAAGCGCCACTCTTCATGAGCGGGATAGCCTCGCGCTGAAAGCCGCCTACTTTCCCATCGGGCAGGATCGGCTCGAGTCCGTATCCGACCTCAATACGCGAGCGGCGATCCTGTATGACGTACAGGATGAGAACTCCGCGATCCGTGCCTTTGTAGCCGACACCCCACTTCTTGAAAAGATCGACCGCATAGCTTTCAATGTCGGAGCCATCAAGGGAGTTGATGGTGACTACTGCTATCTGCGCACGAGCCTTTTGGTCAATCTGCTGGCAGATATCCTCGATCTGCTGGGTGGTAGTTGGATCCAGTACGTGCGCGAAGTCGTTGACGTATCCGGTGGGTTGCAGCTGCGAAACCGACTCGGCTCGAACCAACAGGTCCAGGGATAACAACAGGACCGCAACCAAGCACGCTTTCCTACGATACGGCACGCCAAAATTGTACAAGACAACTAAGAAGCGCGGGATCGGTTCGTTTGAGACCGGTTGCCTCGAGCGTGATCACGAGACATCCTCGGCGCTTGCCGGGCAAGGAGCGACAGTTGGCTTCACCCGATATCTCGGCCGGATCCGCACCAGTGCAGGATGCCGGTGTTTCCGCTGCGGCATCGATATAAGCCTGCGGCAGCTGAAGGGACGAAGGATATTTACAGGGCCCAGAAAAAAAACTAACTCTCGCCTCGTCCGTCTAAGGGCGTAGGCCTGAGGCCAGCTTGCTAGAATTGTCGGTTCGCAGAACGAAGGGAGCAGAGGTCATGAGCTGTCGCATGATGATCCGGGTCGGTGCGGTCGTGGCATTAGGTGTCGTCAGTTCGTTTAGCCAGACATCGGGCATGGATACGGGCGGTGCGTCGAAACCGTATCCTGCGCCCAAGTTTGATATTGCCAACATCGATAAATCGGTCAATCCCTGCGTTGATTTCTACACCTATGCCTGCGGCAACTGGATGAAGAACAATCCCATTCCGCCGGACTATACCGATTGGCTCAGCTTTACGGAAGTCCAGGAGCATAATTACGCCGTTCTGCGGGGAATACTCGAGAAGGCCAGCGTCGACAATTCGAATCGGAACCAGATCGACCAGAAGATCGGTGATTTCTACTTTGCCTGTATGGACGAGCAGGAAGCGAATAAGAAGGGCTATCGGCCGCTGAAGCCGACCATGGACCGCATTGCCGCCGTCAAGGACAAGACGCAGATGATGGCGGTTATGGCCGACGAGTCCCTGGCCGGGCCGAACCCGCTTTTCAGTTTTTTCTCCCAACCCGACATGCACAATGCCAATGTCACGATTGCCGTAGTGGACCAAGGAGGCCTCAGCCTGCCCGATCGCGATTACTACCTGAAAGACCATCCTGACATGGTCACCCTGCGTAAAGCCTTCGTCGATCACATGGCCAAGTTGTTCACCATGATCGGCCAAACGCCCGCCCAGGCTGCCCAGAGTGCTGGAGCGGTGATGAGGGTTGAAACCCAACTGGCTAAGGCGGCAATGGATCGCACCCTGCGCCGCGATCCCAAGGTCCGCGATCACAAAATGACCGTTGATCAGATTGAGGCACAGGCGCCCAACCTCCGCTTGGACCGCTATTTTCTCGCCACCGGCGCCCCATCGTTCAAAGACTTGAATGTCAACAATCCTGATTATTTCAAGACGATCAACGCCCTGATTGAACAGGTTCCGCTGGACGACTGGAAAACCTACATGACCTGGCAAATTCTGAACTTCGCTGCTCCCTGGCTCTCGGATGATTTTGTCCAGGAGGATTTCAAGTTTCAGCAAACCCTCACCGGGCAGAAGGAGTTGCCGGCGCGATGGAAGCGCTGCGTCAATGCCACGGATTCCGAACTGGGTGAGGCCTTGGGTCAACGCTATGTGGAGGCAACCTTCGGCGCAGAAGGGAAGGAGCGCACGCTGAAGATGGTGGATGCGCTGGAGCGCGCGTTGCAGCAGGACATCGCCACGCTGCCCTGGATGACGGAAGCCACCCGGAAGCAGGCGCTGATCAAACTGGCAACGATCCGCAACAAGATCGGATATCCCGATCAATGGCGCGACTACAGCCGGCTTACGGTCGACCGCAACGATTTGATTGGCAATCTTATGCGTGCCTCAGAATTTGAAGCGCACCGGCAACTAGCCAAGATCGATAAGCCGACCAACAAATTGGAATGGGGCATGACGCCGCCCACGGTCAATGCCTATTACAGCCCCGATCACAACGAAATCGTCTTCCCGGCGGGCATTCTGCAGCCACCTTTCTTTGATCGCACCATGGACGATGCGGTGAACTTTGGTGCGATCGGCCTGGTTATTGGCCATGAACTGACGCATGGTTTCGACGATGAAGGACGACAATATGATCCCCAAGGAAATCTGCGCGACTGGTGGACGGCGGAAGACGCCAAGCAATTCGAAGAACGCGCAAACTGCATCGTCCAGGAGTATGGCGACTTTGTGTCCGTAGACGATCTCAAGCTGAACGGGAAACTTACCTTGGGCGAAAACACCGCCGACAATGGCGGCGCGCGCATCGCCTTGATGGCATTGCACGAGATGATGAAAGAGACCCCCGATGCGGACAAAAAGATCGACGGTTACACACCCGACCAGCGCTACTTCCTCGGGTTTGCCCGGGCCTGGTGCGAGAACGTTACGCCCGAGACGTTACGCCTGGGTGTGCGCACCGATCCCCACTCGCCCGGGCGCTGGCGAGTCAACGGCGTGGTGCAAAACATGCCGGACTTCGAGCAAGCGTTCCAATGCAAAGCAGGGCAACCCATGGTGAGAGCGAACGCCTGTCGGGTTTGGTGAGCAAGCAGGAGTTAGGATTTAGCTGGAGGGCTACCCGCCAGCCAGTTCCAAGACACCCGGCGGAGCTTATAATGGCGCAGCGTGGCCCTCAAATCTGGCACGAAACTTGGTCCCTACGAGATTCAGTCCCCTCTTGGCGCAGGCGGGATGGGCGAGGTATATCGCGCTCGCGACACCCGGCTAAGCCGCGACGTGGCGATTAAGGTTCTGCCCGCATCGTTTTCGGCGGATCCCGATCGACTGCAACGCTTCGCGCAGGAATCGCGCGCCGCCGCAGCTCTCAATCACCCCAACATTCTCTCGATCTACGACATCGGCGACGAGCGAGGCACGCCCTATGTGGTCTCCGAGTTGTTGGAGGGCGAAACCTTGCGCGATAGTCTTCGGGCTGGGACGATCTCTACCCGCAAGGCGATTGATTACGCCCGGCAGGTCGCGAACGGTTTGGCGGCCGCCCATGAGAAGGGAATCGTGCACCGCGACTTGAAGCCGGAGAATGTATTCATCACCAACGACGGGCGAGCCAAAATCCTGGATTTCGGCCTGGCAAAAATTACCCGCTCAGCCGCGGACAGCGCAGACGAGGCCCCGACCATGCAGGTGGCGACCGAGGCGGGGACGGTGCTCGGCAGCGCTGGTTATATGTCGCCGGAACAAGTTCGGGGCAAGACGGCCGACGCTCGTTCGGACATTTTTTCTCTGGGTGCGATTCTCTACGAGATGCTGTCGGGCCAGCGTGCTTTTCTTGGTGATTCCAGTGCCGACACCATGAGCGCGATCCTGAAAGAGGATCCGCCAGAACTGAGCGAAACGAGCCGGAACATTTCGCCTGCCATGGAGAAAATCGTTCGCCATTGCCTCGAAAAGAATCCGGCGGAGAGATTTCAGTCGGCAAAGGACGTGGCTTTCAATCTGGAGGCGCTGACCGACATCTCGACGGCCGCGCGGGCTGCGGCCGAGCCCCTGGCCGAGCCCAAATCCTCTTCCCGCTGGTTGCTGCCGCTTATCGGCGGTTTAGTGGTGACCGCCGCCCTGTGGTCCGCGGGCTACTGGTATGGACGGCGAAGGACGATGGCTGCCAATCCGATCTTCCATGAGGTTACTTTCCGCAACGGCACGATTTTGGCAGCGCGCTTTGCTCCGGACGGCCAGACGATCGTATACAGTGCGGCCTGGGACGGGCAGCCGCAGGAGGTCTTTTCGACGCGCTTCGACAGCTCCGACTCGAGATCGATGGGCCTGCCGTCGGCCCAGGTTTTGTCGATTTCCGCGAAAGGGGAATTGGCAATCTCTGTGCGTCCGACCGATTTCAGCGCATTTTCGACGTCGGGCACGCTGGCTCGGGTTCCGCTAGCCGGCGGCGCGCCGCGCGACGTGATCGATAAGGTGATGTGGGCCGACTGGACACCCGACGGGCAGTCTGTTGCGGTCGTCCGCAGTAATGCAGACAGCGCCTATAGTCACCTGGAGTTTCCAGCGGGAAAAGAGATTTATAGTCCCAACGGCTGGGCTAGCCATGTGCGCTTTTCCCCCAATGCGGAGTTCCTCGCGATCGCCGATCATATTCCGGGTGGCGATGATGGCCGGATTGTCATCATCGATACGCATGGCAACCGCAAAGCCTATTCCTCCTTTTATTCAAGCGTGGAAGGCTTGGCCTGGGCTCCGAGCGGGAAGGAAGTGTGGTTCTCGGCGGTTCCGGGAGGATCGGCACGCTCCATCTATGCTCTCGATTTCTCGGGAAAGGAACGGCTGATCTATCGTTCGCCGAGTGGGCTGACGCTTCACGACATCAGTCGCACTGGCCTGGTTCTGTTGACCGGAGACAAAGCCCGCATGAGCATCTCCGCCCTTCCGCCGGGCGAGACCCACGAACGCAGTCTCTCTTGGTTCGACTGGTCCATCGTGACCGATATGTCCGGGGATGGCAAAATGATCGTGTTCTCCGAAACCGGAGAAGCGGTGGGCGCGAACTACAGTGTTTTCCTCCGCAAGACCGATGGCTCGCCCGCGGTTCGGCTCGGGGAAGGCGGAAGTGGCATTCTCTCTCCCGACGGACAATGGGTTCTGTCGTTCGTGGGTGCCCCCTCCAGGGCGGTGCTGCTTCCAACCGGAGTGGGTGAGACGCGGCAACTGTTGGACGAAAAATCCGGCGTCGTCGAAGCTTCCTGGCTACCGAACGGTAAGTCGATTGTGTATGCGGCTGCATCGCCAGGGCACGGGTTGCGATCGTACTTGCTCGACATCCCGGGAGGTACGCCACACGCTCTTACCCCCGAAGGCACGGCAGGAACTACGGTCACGCCCGATGGAAAGTTCGCACTGGTCGTTGACACGCAACGCCAAGCGTGGCTGTATCCCACTGCCGGAGGCGAGCCACAGAAATTGGAGCTCATTCTCAAGGTGAACGAAGACGTCCTGAACTTCCTCGATGCACAAAACTTGTTACTGAGAACGCACACTGTCCCAGTGGATGTCACGCGGGTGAATATCAGGACCGGCCGCCGCGAACTATGGAAACAGATCGTTCCCCCGGATGCGGCCGGCGTACAAAACATCCCTATCCTCAAATTTAGTGCCGACGGCAAATCGTATGTTTATTCCACCTTCCGCAGCCTGTCTGACTTGTACGTCGTTGACCAGTTGAGGTAAGCGAGATCTCCGCGCGATTGTTCCGTGTGCAAATTTGGAGTGACGTTCGAAGGGGATCGCGGGTGACAGAGTTATAGAACTAACCCCGTCATCATCTTGCAGGTGTTTTGGGGACGGCGGCGGTTCCGAGCATGGTTGCGCTCCCCGCACCACTCTCCGGCTGCATGTATACTCCGAATATCCCAGTGGGCTGATCGCAGCGTTCGCGTGCCTATCCTCCAGTCAGGAGACCATTATGCAGAGTCGCATCACCGGAACGACCATGCCCGTTTTGGAGTTTCTCCTTGACCCCAATGAGTCGATCATCTCCGAAGCGGGAGAATTGTCGTGGATGAGTAGTTCGATTCAGATGACTACCCACACCCAGTTCGCCGGGGGAGGCGGCCTGTTCGGCGCGCTGCAGCGCGTAGCTGGAGGTGGTTCCATTTTCATGACCGAATACCGGGCGGTAGGCCCTGGCGGTGAGCTAGCCTTCGCGACCAAACTGCCCGGCCACATCGTGCCCGTCGAAGTCTCCCCGGGACACGAGTACATGATTCACCGCCATGGTTTTCTCTGCGCCACCTCGCAGATACAGATTGGCGTGGCCTTCCAGCAATCCCTGGGGGCAGGCATCTTCGGCGGCGACGGATTTCTGCTGCAAAAGCTCGGCGGACATGGGACTGCTTGGCTCGAACTATCGGGCGAGCTCATCGTGCGCGACCTGAAGCCCGGCGAAACCTTGCGCATTCATCCCGGTCATGTGGGTGCATTTCAGGCCAGTGTCTCGTTCCAGATCACGACCGTACCCGGCATCAAGAACATGATCTTCGGCGGTGACGGAATCTTTCTCGCCGCCCTCACCGGCCCGGGAAGAATCTGGTTGCAGACCCTGCCGATCGCTAAGCTGGCTCACGCTCTCGAGAGATATTTGCCGCATCATGCTCCGAAACAGGCCGTGGAGGGCGGTGTAGTCGGAGGAATCGTAGGTTCAATTCTGGATAATATGAAGTGAGGCGTGCCTAGCACCGGAAACCTTCGAGCCCGGAAAACTTGAGGACGTGCGATAAACCTCGTTATTGAGTTGGTGTGGTCGTCGTATTGCGGGGCACGAATCTTCGAAAGAAACTGTCATTCTTCCATTCCGGCCGCTGGGGGTCGTTAGCGACTCTTACCGTTAAACCCTGCACGATGTCTTCGAACTTGCCGGCGGCAGCAAGATCCACTGGCTGATTCAAGTCGTCCGAGGGTGCGTGATATCGCTCCGTCAGCCATTTCTTAGCGAGGTCTGCCTCCGATGACCCTGGTCGAAAGCCGACTTTCATGGCGATCGACGGAATTCCCTGGCGGATGAAGCTGTACTGGTCGCTACGGATGAAGAGGTTGCGCAGCGGCTCGGGATCGGGCTGCACTTGTATTCCATCCGACTCCGCTACCCGCTGCACCATGTCGCCCAGGTCCGATTCCGCAAGCCCGTAAACCGTGAGAATCTTCAGGGGGAAAATTGGCAGAAACATGTCGGTATTGATGTCAGCCACCATGGAATCCTTGGGCACGGTGGGATTCGAGGCGAAGTACTTTGATCCCAGCAGTCCTTTTTCCTCGGCAGTAACGAACACAAATAATATCGAACGCGCCAGCCGGGCATTGCTACGCTGTAGCGAGCTGGCGATGTCGAGGTTCAGGGCGCAACCGGATGCGTTGTCCATCGCTCCGTTATAAAGATTGTCGCCGTTGATGGGCTCGCCGATTCCAAGGTGGTCCATGTGTGACGAGAGCACGACATACTCATCTTTCAGCTTGGGATCATTGCCCGGCAGCTTGGCAATTACATTGGCCGATTCGACGTCCCTCTGGATCACCTTGGCCCGCGCCTGGAGGCTCGCAGTCAACGGGAATGTGGGCAATGGCTTGCGATCTTTGGCCAAGGCCGCCAGATCTGCAAAACTATGGCCGGAACCCTGGAACAGCTTCTCCGCGTGCGCAGGGTTGAAGGAGACCATCAGTTCCAAGCCTCTCCCGTCATCGAGTCCCGGATCCGCCAGCGTCATGCTGGGGCGTGTGCGGGCCAGCATGACGCGGCTCCAGGGAATGTCCATAGACGCGGGATTGGCAATCGAGACGATTCCAAGCATGCCTGCTTTCCGCAGAACCTTAGTTCTCTCGGCCGTGGATTGATAATGGGAAGCTAATGCCGTGGGAATATCTGCCGGGGATCCCGAGAGGATGACGGCGATCTTGCCTTTGAGATCCAGTCCGGCATAGTCGTCATAATTCTTCTCCGGAATGCGCAGGCCGTATCCCACGAATACCATGGGCGCATTGACTTCAGGAGCCAGCTGGACCCGCGTGCTGAAATATGCGTCCTCTCCCAACACTAACGCTTCGTTCGTACCCTTGCGTACCAGGGTCAGGCTGGAGCCGGATTCATCGATCTGGCGGCTGATCAGTTTTACCGGTTGATAAAAGCCATCGACGCCGGCCGGCTGCAAACCATCTTTCTTGAGCTGCTCTACGATGTACGCCGCAGCCTTACGCAAGCCCGCACTGCCAGTCTCGCGCCCTTCCATATCGTCAGCCGCCAACACCTTGACGTGGTCCCACCAGCTCTGACCATTGAAGTCCGGATTCTCCGCATTTGTCTTGGGAGAGCTGTGCGCGACCAAAGCTACTAGCAGGCAACAAAGGACCGGGTAACGTTTCGCCATTCGAAGGCCCTCCCACAAGCCTGGTGTGTCCTTGCAGCGCGAGTCGAGCCTTCAGTCTGCCAGGCGCTCGCCTCGGCGGCCCCGATGAAATTAGCACGCATCGTACGGATGGGCAATGCGCTCGCAGGCGGGTTGTGACCGGCTTCATGGATCAGAAAAGGCTTTCCTCGGTTGCTGGGCGTGTTTACCCTGCGGCCCGTTGCGAAGGGTGCTCTGGCCTGACTGGGAGTCGAACCTGGACGGTGGTCCCGCCCATCGGCTTCGATTGAATCAAGACGGTTCCGTTCAACAACCGGACGCGCTCTTGCATGCTGGTGAGACCGAGGCCGCGGCCTTGCATGGCGGCGTTGAGGTCGAATCCCTTGCCTAAGTCACGAACGCTGAGGTGAATCTCATCCGCGGTTCCGCGTAGCTCGACTTGGATGTGTCTTACGCCACTGTGTTTGGCGGCGTTCTGCAGAGCTTCCTGGAGTACTCGAATGAGGCAAAGAGAAATATCATGAGGCAAGGGGCTGGGCACGTCGTGGCTGTTGTAGTCGATCGCTACTCTCTGGCGTTCACCGAACTCGGTGCAGATGCTCCTCACGGTTGCAACTAATCCGAGATATTCCAATTTGGGAGCATGCAGGGCGTGAGACATGGTTTGAATATCTGTCGATAGGTCCACCGTCTGCTTCCGCAGCTCAATCATCTGATTCAGGGCTTTCCTCGGCAGTGCCGGAGTGTCTTGCTGGATCTGATCGAATCCGACCGCCAGAAGAGCCAGCCTCTGGCCGATATCGTCATGAAGTTCTCGAGCGATCCGGGCGCGCTCTTGCTCCTGGGCTTCGATCAACTTTCGGCTCAGACCGGTGAGTATAGATTCGGCTTGCTTACGCTGTGTCACGTCGAGGCACGACCCTATGTAACCAGCAAACGAGCCGTCCTGATTGAACCTTGGCACTCCAATGTCGAGAATCCACCGATACTCTCCATCATGCCGCCTGAGTCGATACTCCATGCTGAATTCCTGACGTCGATCGAACGACTGTGCGTAAGTATCAAGGCAGCTCGCTAGATCCTCGGGATGAACCCCTTCCACCCAGCCGTTTCCAAGTTCCTGCTCGAGTGAGCGGCCCGTAAAGTCCAGCCAAGGCTTGTTGAAGTAACTGCACAGCTTGTCGGTCCTCGACATCCAAATCATCACCGGAGCGGTATCTGCGACCAGCCGGAAGCGGGCTTCGCTCTCTTTGATGGCCTCCTCCGCCCGCTTGCGTTCGGTGATGTCGCGGGCCGCGACGACTACGTACCGTCGGTCCAGTTGGACCAGTTTCATGCTCAATTCGACCGGAAAGGTCGACCCATCCTTTCGGCGATGAAGACCCTCCCTGATGGCAAAGCCGGAATGGCGCAATTCACTTGCCACTCTCGCCTGCTCCGACTGGTCCACGGTAGGATCAATGTCAAGAACCTTGAGAGTCATGAGCTCTTCGCGAGCGTAGCCCAACACCCGGCAGGCTGTCTCATTGACATCGAGGAAACGCAAGGTTTGCGGATCGAGTACTTCGATTGCATCGTTCGATTGGTCGACCAGCATTCGGAAGAGCTCTAGCGATTTCTCGGCGCGCTTGTGCGCGGTGATGTCAACCACGACGGCCACCCAACCGTCAGCGACTGCATCGGCGTCGAACGTCGGAGTATAAGCAGCCGATATCCATCTTTTCCCGATGCCCTGAAAATCCACTTCCTCCTCGTAACTGACCTTATCCCCGGTGAGCACGCGCGCGAAATGGTGCCGCAGGGATTCAAAGGCCTCCCTGCCTAGGACTTCCGAGATCGGCCGGCCCACAATTTCATGCAATGGGCGTTGCAGCCAGTCTGCAAATCCTTGATTAGCCCACAGGTACCGGAAATCGCGGCTGCAACGAGCGACCGACACCGCCATTTCCTTCGCCACCAATTCCAGATCGTCTCGTGCTCTCTTTCTTTCCGTAATGTCCTCCACCATCGCAACTACCATGGGAGGCGTGCCATTCAACAAAGAGATGCTCAAGCGTCCCCAGATCAACGAAGCGTCGCGGCGCAAGAAGCGCTTCTCAATCTGATAGTGATCGATCGAACCCGCCCGCAATTGCTCAAAAAGAACCCCATCTTTGGCGGCATCTTCAGGAGGAGAAAAATCGACGCAGTGTTTTCTGCGCATTTCCTCTTCGCTGAATCCCAGCATCGCGCAAAGAGCAGGATTTACGAAGAGCGGCTGCCCTTCCAGGTTCTCCAAAGCAATCCCAATGGGACTGGCTTTGAAAGCATCATAGAAAAGCCCGGCGACTCCTGCCGTATGTGCTGCCCTCTCTTGCATGGGAGTAAGCTATATAGCACTCGTACTTTCAAACTGCAAGCATATTAGCCAGCCTCACTGCGCTCCAGATGACCTACATGCCGATCGCGAAGGTGAGCGGGTCCTTCTTCGCATTCGGTGCCACAACGGATCCCACGACTTCCAAAGCCTCATAATATAAAGCCTAATAATATTAGGAGGATGAAAAGTGCGTGAAGACAGGATGGCCAACCCTTTCGTATGGTTTGACGCCGTCGGGTGCGGCCACGAGATGCAATCTTTTTCATCGAAGCCGTTCCTATTAAAATCGGAGGCGTACAGCGGAGGCCTGTGGCTCGCTGAAGCTGCCACACACCCCGGGCAACTCCGGAGTTGTATGATGTCGATGTGGTGAAGACGAGAACCTTGCGGCTCTGCTTCAGCGGCGCCACCTAAGGGAAGTGGGTGGGCCGTATGCTTTGGCCGTAATCTTCCAGCATGAACTGACGCGGTGAGGTGATCAAACCTCGATTGTCGTTTCAGATGTGTTCACCGGTGACACAGATCATTTCGCCGCGGAGGGTCCATGCGGTTGCCGGACTCCAGCAAGGAGAATGGATGAAGGACACAGAACGACGAGGTTTGCCCGGCCTGGCCGTGGTTGGCGCTGCCGTTGGGGCATTATCGGTGGGCGCATTCGCGATCGGCGCGTTAGTGATCGGCGCGTTAGCCATCCGCCGGTTGGCGATCCGCAGCATTCGAATCGATCGCGCGGAAATCAAATCTCTTAAAGTCCGGGAACTGACCGTGACCCAGCTTCGCGCCAGCGAAGCCGTAGTAACGGACGCGCTGAGGCTGCCTGAGAACGGCATCGATCATAAGGCTTCATAAGAAGCACTAGATCAATCCCGCCAGCGGTCGAATTCCGGGGCACCAATGGTGTCTATACCGGCCAGTCGGTCTCCTGGTTCGCGCCCTATCCGCAGGCAAGAGTGACCTAAAGCGATGCACTTGTCATCGGCGAAAATTTCACCCGCTATATTCTGACCGGTAAGGCGCGGCAGGACATTGGGACTCTGGTTACCGGCTTTCTAGGCAATGGGAGGCCCGGGCAGTTTCGAACGAACCGCGTCGAGAGAGAAGTACGTTGCGTCCCTAGCATCGGTGGAACCGATAGAATCGTGGAGAAGGGACAAGTCATCATGCAAACCACAATTCCCTCGGGGGCTCAGGAAATCCTGTCAGGACGCCTGATCGCAAGCTTGGGTACGGCAAACGACGATGGTTCCATCCATCTTACGGCGGTTTGGTATCTGTTCGAAGGTGGCTGTTTCTATGTAGCCACTTCTACCCGCAGTCGCAAGGCTCGCAATGTTCAGTCTAGACCGACCGCCTCTCTGATGGTGGACATCAGAAAGCCCGGTTCAGAACGAGGTCTGGTGGCCATCGGCCGAGCCGATGTAATCCCACGCGAAAGCTCAAAGGAAATCAATGCTCGGATTCACCACCGCTATATGAGCGAGGCTGCATTGGCCGACCCGCGAGCCGGCGGCACGATGGCCGCAATGGACGACATCGCGCTCAAACTGACTCCCAACTATTGGTATGCGTGGGATATGGCGATGCTCGATGAAACCCTGTTCGGAGGAGCTATGAAAACGCCGGGTTATCTGCTCCCTCTGGATTGAGCGACCCCTTAACCCCGCACGCGGGACAGACCGCAGGAGTCGAGCCGCTTAGGAAAGAAACCCGCGAGCCGTTTCGCTTCTGGGGCGTCCACCTTAGCAAGACGCCAATGCTTGGGGCTTCTTGCCCGGGGCGAGTTCGTTCGAAACGCCCGGTGATGATGCCAGTGCCTGCATGTCATCGGGCAGAGGCAAACGTTATGCCGCGACGCTGGACCACTGTGATAACATAAGATCAGTAAGGCGTGCCCTTCAGGACCTCCAGCCACAGAATTGAGTGTTGAATCTTGTCGAGGCGAAGATTCCTTGGCTACCTCCTCAATGCGTATTCTGGTCGTAGACGATTATCAGCCGTGGCGTCGTTTCGTGTGTTTGACGCTCGAGGACCATCCGGAACTACAGGTCGTTGGCGAAGTGTCGGATGGACTCGTAGCAGTTCAAAAAGCCCAAGAATTGCAGCCCGACCTGATCCTGCTAGACATCGGACTCCCCACCCTGAATGGAATCGAGGCGGCGAGGCGGATCTTACGGCTTTCGCCCCGGGCTAAGATTCTCTTCGTGAGCGAAAATCACTCTGTGGATATCGCGGTTGAAGCCTTGCGCGCGGGCGGCAGCGGCTATGTCGTCAAGTCCAATGCCGCAAGCGAACTGTTACCGGCCGTAAATGCGGTTCTTCAAGGCGGGCGCTTTGTCAGCCGGTACTTTGATGGCTCTGATTTGCTTGACATTTGCTATCCACCGGCTTCCGAAAACATCTCGATGAGGGCAGTTGGACCAGCGAAGCGGCCGCACGCCCTACCCGGTTCGTGACGCAGACGCGATTTCCGGTTTTTTGTAGTCTTTGTCCGTCCCTGTCTATTACTGCCCGCTAACTTCAAGCATTAAATCCCTACGCAGCCCGCGGGATGTGAAAGCGATCGATCCTTTGCAGCATGCGATGCCACCGCCCTCTTCGCTTGCTCCCGCTGGGGAGCGCCCCCTGATTGCCTTCGCGCAACGAACCAAACCGCGCTTTGTGTCATCGTCATTAGTTCAGGGTTCAGCACCGCCAGTCAATGGTTTCGGGCTCGAACTTTGATTGGCGGAGGCTGAATGGAAAAATTAGTTCGGGTGCTCGTGGTAGACGATTACGAACCTTGGCGTCGCTTCTTCTGTTCGACGCTTCGCAAGCGACCGGAATTGCAGGTGATCGGAGAGGCGTCGGACGGCCTGGACGCAGTTCACAGAGCCCAAGAATTGCAACCCGACCTGATCCTGTTGGACATCGGCCTTCCCAGGCTGAGTGGAATCGAGGCCGCTCGCCGAATCCGAGAGGTATCCCCCAAGTCTAAAATCCTGTTCGCCAGTGATGATCGTTCTCCCTACGTCGCAAAAGAAGTCTTGAGCACAGGTGCGGTCGGCTATGTCGTCAAGATGGATGCCGTAAGGGAATTATTGCTCGCAGTGGAAACGGTTCTGCGGGGCGAGACATTTATCAGCGCGAGTCTGGGGGGCGATTACTTCACGAGCCCTATCGATTCGCAATCCTCCAATGGTCCCCCTGGAGTGCCGGCATCGCGCGTAGCGACCATGCCGTGTAAAACGAGCACCATTGGCCGTCACGAAGCCGAGTTCTACTCTGATGACTTATCGTTCCTGGATCACCTTGCACAGTTTGTAGCGGTCGCCCTCGAGGAGGGAGGTGCCGGGATCGTCCTCGCAACCGAGTCCCACCGGGACAGCCTTCTTCGGCGATTGCAGGCGCAAGGTCTGGATATCTGGTCTCCGACTGAGCAAGGCAGATATATCGCATTGGATGCCGCTGAGGTGCTCTCGCAATTCATGCTCCGGGATAAGCCTGATCCAGTTCGGTTCCTGAAACTCATGAGAAATCTCGTTGAGACAGCGGCAGGGGCAGGCAAGAAAACGCCGGCCCAAGTTGCAATCTTCGGAGAATGTGCGCCTCTTTTGGTGGCAGAAGGTAAAGCGGAGGCAGCGATTCAAATCGAAAACCTCGGGAATCAGCTGGTTAATGAATACGACGTACGCATTCTGTGCGGATATTCTCTTTTTAGCCTTCAGGGAACGATGGACAGCCACATCTTCAAGCGAATCTGCGCGGAGCATTCGGCCGCTTTTTCCGCCTAAGGTTCCCGATCCATTCCCCAAACAACTTTGTAGAGCCACTAGGCACACGCTGGCTTTGAGTTTGCGTACGACTGCGAGGCCGGGAAGGGAAGCGCATCATCGAAAAGCTTGATTGCTCTGAGGTTGCTGCCAAAGGACGGTTAGATTTGCCAGGCTCCTCCGTGTTCCCGAGTGTTACACTCAACATATCGAGCTGCGGGTTCCCGAGACACATCTCGCCAACCTTGGCATATCCCGAGTGGGTTTGATTCAAACCAAAGTGGCGGCAGGGCACGCAAGTTGAGCTGCATAGGCTTCGAAGCATTGTATGAAGGCCGACAACAAATTGGTCCCGGTTTGCCGGATCCTGATCGTGGGCATCTTCTTTCTGCTCGGGTCATCCCTCTGCGCCCAGAACCTCGACGAATCGGATGGGACGAGGTCATGGACCTCTGTCACGCAACCGCAATTCTCGGGATCATCGAATCCGATTAGGACAACTGAGAATCACAGCCAGAGCGGCAATCGCACCCTAGAGACACAATCGCTCGAGCGGATGGGTGCCGACGGTCGTTACCAGCCGTATCTCATCGTGGAACGGGAAACCGTAAAGGTTGATTCCAATACGGTCAAAACCGTGGAACGCTCCTACGCGAGCGATCCCAATGGAGGGCGTCAACTGATCCAGGTGACAGAGGGGCAAAGCCAAACCTTGGGCCAGGGCGCTATCAGAACTGTGCGCACCACATCGAGTCCCGACGCAAATGGCCGCTTGCAGGTGGTGCAAAAGGAAATTGAGGATACGAAGCAAAGCAGTCCCAACGTGCAGGAGACGAAAACCTCTCTGTTCACTGCGGACGGAAACGGCGGGCTGAGCGAGTCGGTTCGCACGGACCGACAAGAGACACGGAGTTCTGATCACACGATCCAATTTCAGGAATCGAAGCTGGTCCGCGACACAAACAGCAACTGGCAAACCAGCGAGGTGAGGCAGGGCGTGGTTAAGGACGATGACCAGCGACGCACGAAAGAACAAAGTGTTTGGCAGCCGGATTTTAATGGCAAACTGGCGATCGTTCAACGCACGGTGAGCACAGAGATTGGAACTGCTGAGGGCAAAGGTCAAACGACGTCGGAAACGTACTCGATCGATCTTGCGGGCACAACCCGGGATGGAAGCTTACATCCCGTTGAGCGTGTGACCACCCTCCATCAAGCGGGCCAAGACGGCCAGGGGTCCACTCTAACCCGCGTCGAGAAGCCGGATCCCGGATCGCCAACTGAGGGAATGAGGGTGACCAGCCAAGCCCTCGAAGTCGTGGTACGCGACAGTGCTGGCACCGCGCGCGAGACTCGTTCCGTGCGGGCGATTGATGGTAGCGGTGACATGAGTGTGGTCTGGGTTGATATGGGAAGCTCCGACAAGCCGGCGGCAGTTCAGGTCAACGTCGTGTCAACCCCAGGCAAGCCGGCGTCGGCACAGCCGACCACGAAGGCAAGTCCTGCCAAGTAACGACCAAGATCGAAATTTTCGACACGAGCGAATGCACCTTCAATCGGTTGCATGTTGACCCACGTACCGGCGGGAGAGTCGATGCCGCCCGTTGTCCGTTACCAGCTCATTGATTCCGGGCGGTCCGGCCGGAAAGCGTTACCAGCGAACCTTTCTCTGATCACCGCGCTGTACAGACATGCAAGACCGATGGGATGGACAAGACAACCGTACTCACCGGGTTTCCCGATGAATAGGGGTGGAGTCTTGCTTGGCCAATACCATCGTCTGCACGAATGAGTGCAATGGGGTGGGTCTTTCGCTTAGTCGTTGCTTCAATCTTTTCTCCAATCCGTCTGTGAAAGCCGGGTTTTTTTCATGGGGAAGCGCAGATGCCAAAGAGGGTACGAAGATCGCCCGGAAGAACCCCACGTGGCGGTTGACCAGCACCTCTTTGTTTCCGTCGCGCTCGTAGTTAACCCATGCGGTGTCCGGGACGGCGGACAACTCACAGTGCTCAACCTTCAGGCCGCGGAACTGGCTATCCGTGAATGGCGCCAGCAGTGCGCTTCTTCGCCGCGGATATGCGCCCAGCGCCATCCGCGAACGCTCATCCGATGTAATCGTGCCGTCCCTGACCATCTCTGCGAGTGCCTCGTTGGCGTGGGTGAAAAGTGGTTCGAACCCGACGCCGCCGTCATCGTTGTTGCCAGGAAGCACAACTACCAGTCGGCCTCCAGGTCGCAACTCATCGGCGCGCAGCGAGAGGAAGGACGTCCAGTCTTCGGCTGCCTGTCGGTGAAAAGCCGCGCGCACTTCAGCCGTGCTCGCCAGTGAAATGAAGTGATCCGGAATTGACATGGGAATGCGGCTCAACCACACCGCCGCATACGAGAACCATCCCAGATGCACATGGTCCCCGGGGAGTACGCTTTCGTACAACGACCTTCCGATTGCTGAGGGATATATCTTGGGATCGTTGCGAGAATATCTCTCAGGATCTTTGTGGAGGACATCGAAAAGAGTGTTGAAATCGTTTGCCGCCTGATCGATGTGCACCACAAAAATCGCCCGCTCTGGACCAACTCGTGCCCTCAGTTCTTTGATCGCCACTCGCATGGGAGCGAGGGAATTCTTTCCGTGCGAGGATCCGCAGTCCGCAATCACTACAGGCTCGGTACCACCCTCGACCGTCAAGTCTCGGACCGCTTGTTCTAGGAAGGGCAACGTCAGGTCGGCCGCTCTCGCCCGAAGCCTGGCATGCACATTATAGGAACCGCCGCCTTCCATGACTCCGTGCGTGACTGTTGCTTGACTGGCCATTGGTTCCCCGCAGGATGTCGCTCTGTTTCCCCTGAAGGAGTTTGGAAACTCGCGACACTTTGCCGGCGCAGATGATCTCTGCGCAAGCTGTTTATTCTCACGGTGCTCCCGTGATCGTCCTCCGGCGATTGCTAAGTCGTAGCGCGATGGCGAGAGCGGTTTAAGTCTTCAATGTCCACTTTCCGCAACCACGATCAGCAACCATCCACTGCCGCCACGAAGGCCGACATTGCGGTTGGAGGTCAACACGATCTCGCCGAGAGGGGGCGTTCCGCCCGAACCTGCGACTTTCACGTCGTTCATACCGTAGGTGCCACAAGCCGCGCTGGAGAAGATCCAAACCGCCTGTTCGCGGTCGTAGCCCGGGCCACTAGGGCATCCAGCAGCAGGATTCGGTGTGAGCTTGATCATGACCGAAGTTCCTTGCAGCCAGGTGCCGACCTCACCGGTGCGCGAAGCCACCTTGCCCCATCCACGCCTGACCACATCTCCACCCACTTGACGGGTAACCCACAGCGTGACCGGGTCCTTATCCGAGTTGGCACTAATGGGAGCTTGAGCGTCAGCGACGCTGGCGGCAGAAGCCACGGCCAGCAGGCCGGTCGTCAGTGGAGTCGTGTGTCCCTCCTCCTGCAGGCTATCGAATTTCACTGCCAGGCTGGAGCCCGAAGAACCCGGCTTGGTTACCTTCACGACATGACCGATAATTCGTGATCGTTGGCTGATTGCCTCGCCGGCCGGCAGCGGCACTTTTTGCATGACCCTGCCCTCGATTTTCTTCCCAGGTTCGTCTTTGGCGGCGTCAAGGCCCGAACTAAGCATTATGGGTATCACCGTTCCGACAGGAATCTCACGGGCGGGGAGAACCCAGCCAACCATCAAAGCAACGGCTAATCTGATCCAAATCATCGATTGATCCCACGTCAATTGTCGTGTTCGGCTTGCGGCCTGTCACGTGTCAGAATGACTATACCAGTCGAATGTGCCGCTCCAACCTCCTGCCGAGAGCCACACCGTTCGCGTAGTTTCGGGCAGGGCTATCGGTATCCGTTGAAAATCCTTGAGACTGATATACAACCGCTTTGGAATGAACAGCGGACACGTCGAGACTCGAGCGCGTGGCGTCGGCCGTGACCGTTAATCCGTTGCGGACGGGATCACTAGGCATCACGATGTGTGTGTCCCCTCGGTGGGTCTAAGGTTCGCGTCATGCTTGCTGCCTAGCGCTAGAACAGGCAGCGCGAGGATCTGGAGTGCTACGGAGAACGCTACCAGGGCCGGAATGGATCGGTCGTAAAGCAAGCCCATAATCGCACTGCCCAAAAACCACGCGATGCCGAACCCAGCGTCGAAAATGCCGAATCCGGTGCCGCGCTTTTCAGGGGGAACTACGGCGGACAGAACCGCTTTTAGAGCGGAATCCTGTGCTCCGATCCCGATTCCCCACAAAATCATTCCCAAAAATTCCAGCTTAATTCCACCAAGGAAGACGAAAGGTGCGAAAAATACCGGCGCACCAAACGCTATTAGCAATATCTGCGGCCCCACTCTATCCAGCAATTTTCCAAAAGCCAGGGCGGCGAGCGCACCTGTAGCCATTGCCGCGGCATAGAAGACCGGCACGAGGGCTTCAGGAACGGTCGCCGTTTTTTTAAAATGAAAGGCGATCAGAGAGAAGTCAGCGAACCCGGCGGCGATCAAACTTCCCGCCGCAAAATAAAGCCAGTAGGGGTTTGGGAAACCCCTGCGGGACAAGACTCGGGAAGACTCGGTCTCCACGTCACTCGGCATCCGATAGGACCACCAAGCAATTACCAGGACCGTCAGACACAGCAATGCTGAAATCAGCAATACCGCGAAGGCATGACGATAATCCCCGCGCCGGTACAAAACCAATGCCGTGATCAGGGGGCCGAGGGTTGCTCCCGTCTGGTCCAACGCTTCGTTTAGACCGAACACCCAACCGTGGCCTATGAATGTGCCGGCATGAGAAAGCATGGCCTCAACGGAAGGGCGGCGAATTGCTCGTCCAGTTCTTTCAGCCACCACTAAGGCCGCCGCTAAAGGCCAGCTTCCGGCCAGCGCCAAGGCCGGAACGGCCAGGACGTTGATGGCGTAGCCGAAAAAGGCAAAGACCCAGTACCTGCTTGTCTTATCGGCGAAATATCCCGATATGGAGCGCAGTCCATATCCGGCTAATTCTCCGAATCCGGCTACAAATCCGACAATTGTCGCGCTCGCACCGAGGGAACCAAGGAAAGGTCCAATGTTGGCACGGCCTCCTTCGTAGGTCATGTCCGCGAAGAAGTTGACAATCCCCATGATCAGGACGAATCGGAACGCCAGTTTTGTCAGGTCGTTCTTAGCGGTGTTCATCTTTGGGCTGTGTCGGTAAAGCGCGTTGTGAAGAAATCTCCCCTGGGCCAAGAATCACGAATGCTTCACTAAGTCACGCCTTCAGAGGAGTCTTGATCTTAAACCGTCTTATAGTAGAGGAAAATCTGCCGAAGCGCATTCGCACGACGCAAAGCCGCCAAAAGGTGTCCGCTAGAAAAGGAGACATTGGTCAACGTGGGATGGCTTCGATTCCGCGTGATACCTTACTCAGTATCCGGTCTGTGAGTTCCGTCCATGCAGGTTTTTCCACCGTGCCGTCCGTCCGCACTTCTTAAACCCCGGAGGGTTTTCTCGCTATTTCGGTCGACCTGCTGGCTGTCGAACGGGATGTGCCGGTACACATCGATTGGCCAACAACTTCCGGATCCCCTTGGCGGCAGCAGATCACCTTATAATCTCTCTCGCACATGCATTCGCTAATGAAACCGCAGTGGCTGATATCCCTGGGATTGCTGTTGCTGGTTATGGCCGGGCTGGTTGCGCTCTTTCTCACGCGTGATCTGAATCCCGGACAGTTGGCACAGAACTCGCAAAAGGAGTCCGGTCCACCCCCTCTTGTCGACGAGAGTCCGCTCGAAACGGCGCGTGCTGTCGGAAAGCTCGCCTCGGAGGGCGATCAGCAGCGAGTCGCGGCCCAGGCTGTGCAGCTTGCCGACAACGAAGTGGATCTCGACTTTCGCGACGCCTCGCGAGACGCCGCTGACCATCCCCCGCAAGCCAAACCGCAGTTCCGTCCACTGTTTCAACGGGTGGGGGAAGTCGAAACCCAAGTCCAAAACGACCAGGCGCGAGTGGATCAACTGAAAAAGGATCTGGCGAAGGCGGGGGGCATACTCGCCGCGAGCCTGCAGGAGCAACTCGATGTGGCGCAGGCGCAACTGGAACTCGATCAGGATGAGCTGAATGACGCCAAGGAAGATCTAGTGCAGTCGGGTGCCGATCCGGGAGCGCTGATTCAGCGGCAATTTGATCAGCACCAGGCCGCCGAGCACAACAACGAAAGAGCCGCACAAAGTACCGCGGCACCGATCAATTACCGGGCCAGCCATCTGCTTGCGCAATTCGAGGCATGGCGGGCTCTGCGCGATAAACTGCGGCAGCTCGAACAGGCGCGCGACGGCACCGGCCCGATGATTATCACGCTCGGCCAGGAACGTGCCGCGTTGACCAAGCAGATCAACGCCGAAAAGGCACAGCAGCGGGTGGCGATGTCCGCGGCCAAGGCCACGCCCGCAGGAGGGCAGACCAGCGCCCAAAACCAGAGCACGAGCTCTGGCCAGCAAGCGAGCTCTGTACCTCCAGGTCCGGCAGCGCAGACGGCGACCTTGGGTGCGCGCATTAAGGCCCTGCACGTGATCACGGACGATCAACAGAATCTCACGGATTTGGACAAGCGCATTCAGGACGAGCAGCAACTGGGGAGCACCTACAACAGCTGGATCGCGCTGGTCCACATGCACCAGCGCGCGGCAGTGCACGGCATGATCGAATCTCTGTTGTGGATCGTCCTCATCGTCTTGGGAGTATATTTGGCCGGGCTCACCATTGATCATTATCTGGCGGGGAAGCGTCAGGAGCGCACGCGTTGGCACACCTTGCACGCCGTGATTCACTTCGCGTTGCAGGCGGTTGGCGTACTCATGATCTTGCTGGTCATTTTTGGTCCACCCCAAGAATTAGCAACCATCCTTGGCTTCGCCGGGGCCGGGATTACGGTAGCCATGAAGGATTTCATTGTCGCCTTTTTCGGATGGTTTGTGCTGATGGGGAAAAACGGAATTCGTGTGGGGGACTGGGTGGAGATCAACGGTGTGGCGGGTGAGGTAATCGAAATCAATCTGCTGCGCACCGTGCTGCTGGAAACCGGCAACTGGACCGATACCGGCCATCCCACCGGTCGCAAAGTTGCATTCGTGAACACCTACGCCATCGAGGGACATTTCTTCAACTTCACTACCAGCGGGCAATGGCTGTGGGATGAACTGCACATGATCATTCCCTCGGAACAGGATCCTTATCCGCTGCTCGATGCCATTCAAAAGACGGTTGCAAAGGAAACCGCGGCCGACGTGCACGCCGCGGAGCAGGAGTGGCAGAGTACGACAAGCCATTACCGTGTGCAGTCGGTTTCGGCGGCGCCCGCGGTGAATCTGCAGCCAACCGCGAACGGACTAGAGGTGCGCGTCCGCTATATCACCCGGGCGCAAGAGCGATCCGCCATGCGAGCTCGATTGAATCAGGCTATCGTGCGGTTGTTGCGGGGCAAAACCGAAGAGAAAGACAACGTTACGGCGGTAGTGTAAAGGTCGTCTTTCGAGGGAACGAGTGAGCCAAAATCGGTTACCGCTGCGACACACGAGGCATGTAATCCCATTGGGATGATGGGTCGGTGGTCTTAACTCACGCCCACACCCGGAACTCCTGCACCGCACTACCTACCCCACGTCCTTGGCAATCCTCGTATCTCTCGCCATTCCAACCGTAGTAAGGGACCCTGCGTTGGTCGAAATTGATCGTAGCTGACGACTGCCGCACGCCACGATGCCATCAAGAACAACCCTGCACAGTGTCGCCTGGTGCCATTTAACGCTCATGCCAGATTGTAAGTTGCTGGACCAGAAAGTTTCATTGCGGAGAACCGGTATAATCTCGCAGATTCAGTAACGGTCAACGCAGCCATGGAGGCCGCATGCTACGAATCCTTTCCTCTCTCTGCTTAATCCTGATAACTACGAGCGTAGTGCGCGTCTCGGCGCAGGTGTACCCATACAGGGATGGAACTCCCGGCGTAACCGGATACCGCTCCGAAGTTATGGCGGAAGTCATGATCCAGGAAAGCGAATTCGTCCGCCTTGCCGAAGCCATCCCCGCCGATAAATACAGGTGGCGTCCTTCCCCAGATGTTCGCACCATCGCCGAAGTCTTCCTGCACGCCAGCGCTGCCAACTACAACCTCTACAAACTCGTGGGCACTCCCACTCCAGCTACGATTGACACCAAGACGTTGGAACAGTCCACCACCGACAAAGGAAAAGTCATCGCCACGCTCAAGGCCTCCTACGCTCACGCCAAGGCAGCCATCCGCGCCATGCCTGACACAGATCTGGAAAGGACGCTTGAGTGGAACGGAGGGAAGATTACCGAGCGCGGCGTGCTGCTCTACATCGTTCAGCACATCGCACAGCACCTCGGTCAGCAGATTGCGTACGCCCGCTCGATCGGTGTCGTTCCACCGTGGACACTGGATCCGCCACGGAAGAATTAGTCTTCGATCGATTGGAACTGCCAACATGTTGAGAACAACTGTCTACAACAATTACTTCCGAGGTAGTCAGCTTTGCATTCGTTGCGACAGGCCAGGTAGCTATAGAGGCCCTGGCCGTCTTATCAATTGCACCGGCGGGGTGGGCACGCGGGAACACTGCCGCCGTTATTTCTGGAGGCAAGACATGAGGGCTTCCTTGTTTTATCGAATCGCAGCTATTCTTCTGCTGCTTTTTGCTGTCGGACATACACTAGGTTTTCGCCAGTCCGATCCCGCGTGGGGAGTTGATACGCTTCTAGGCTCCATGCGGTCCATTCACTTTGAGGTGCAGGGGTTCAGCCGGACATATTGGGACCTGTTCGTCGCGGCTGGATACTCGGTCGGCGTGTTTTATTTATTCGCGGCGGTATTAGCGTGGCAGCTAAGCGGCCTTCCGGCACAGACTTTGGCGGTCATGCGCGTGACTGTATGGGTTCTTGCTCTTAGCTTTGCCGCCATCACGGTTGTGAGCTGGAGATACCTCTTTATGCTCCCTATCGCTTTTTCAATCGTGATTACAGTGTTCTTGACTGCCGCGGCATGGCTTTCAGCGAAGCCAATATGAAGCGGCTCGTTAGAGCTTTCAGAGATGATTATTCGAGCGGGACTGGAATCCGCAGGCTTCTGCGATAGCTAGCGGGATAAAAGTACTTTCAACGAGAGGGAAGAGCACGGACGGTGCTCGAAGTCATTCGAAGTACATCACAGGCAACGCTAATGTGTATCGCGGCTATTCGCTTTCAGTGAGTCTCGGTCTCGCGCGCCTATCAAAAAGCCCACCTCGCCTACCGTGGCCTAGTTTCTGCCTGTATATCCCTTGACACGTATATGCTCTATAGAGTATATAAAGGCAGTGGAATCTGTGTTCGAAATCATTGCCGAACCGAACCGGCGCGCAATATTGCGCCTCCTGGTCTCTTCGCAACAGTCGGTTGGAGAGATCGAGCGTCAGCTTCGTATGTCACAGCCGACCGTGTCAAAGCACCTGCGAGTGCTGCGGGAGGCGGGTTTCGTGGAATCCACGGTGCACGCACAACGCCGTCTGTACCGGCTGAAGGCGGGACCGCTTCAGGAGGTAGATGCCTGGCTGGCCCCGTTCCGTCGGTTTTGGTCCGCTCATGTAGATGCTCTCGAACGGCACCTCGACCGCATGGATCAATCAACACCAACCAAAACCAAGACCAGGAAAAGACGACGCGGCCCGAACCGCGAAGGGGATGTAGGAGAAACGGAATGAAAATCAAAGTAACCAGCGTATACGTGGACAACCAGGACGAGGCCCTGCGTTTCTATACGGAGGTACTGGGCTTCGCGAAGAAGGCCGATTTCAGTCAGGGTCCATTTCGCTGGCTGACCGTGGCCTCGCCCGAAGAGCCGGACGGCAGTGAGCTGGAGCTGGCGCTGAACAACAACCCCGCGGCCAAAGCATACCAGCAGGCAATGTTTCAACAGGGTCAGCCCGCCGCCATGTTCTTCACCGACGACGTGCAGGCCGATTACGAGCGCATGCAAGCACGCGGCGCCGAGTTCAGCATGCCTCCGACGGATGTGACGGCCTCCAAGATCGCCATGCTGAAGGACACATGCGGCAATCTTATCCAAATCACGCAGCTGATGCGCTGGTAGGGCGGACGTTCAGCCACCTCGACAATCAACACCAACGAAGAGGAAGACGGAAAGAAGATAGATGATCGATCGCGAGCGATACACGCCGGGTCCGGCGAGCGGGGCGCAGGTACAAAAGGACGGAGAGAACTGGACGCTCATTCTCGTCAGAGAACTGCGGCACTCGCCGGAAAAAGTCTGGCAGGCTCTCACCGACCCGGCGCATCTGCGCGAGTGGGCTCCCTTCGACGCCGATGGGAACCTAGGTACGGTTGGAACCACGGCGAAGCTCACCACGGTGGGAGCGCCCGCGCCGCATGTTACCGAGACAACAGTGAGGCGGGCTGAGGCTCCCAAGGTACTCGAGTACAACTGGGGTAACTTCGAAATCCGATGGAAGCTAGAAGCCTTGGGTGGCGGCACACGCTTGACCCTGTGGACCAACATCGGTCACCGCTTCATCTCAATGGGTGCTGCCGGGTGGCACATTTGTTTCGATGTTCTGGATCGCCTTCTAGCCGGTCAGCCCATTGGACGCATTGTCGGCCCCGAGGCTATGAAGTTCGGCGGCTGGCAGCGATTGAACGCCGAGTACGCGAAGCAGTTCGGCGTTGAAACGCCCACGGGGATCGCCTAAGGCGCCTCAAGAGTGGTGAGGTGAGAGTGGATCGCAAATCATTTGACCAACCACGCTCGACCATGAATCCCACACCTTGGATGCAAAGCGGCTTCCGGCCTTTCTCCCTGATAGAGGGGAAGAAGTGGAAGAACGTCGTCAAAATGACATCCGCCAAAGGTGCTGCGTCGGAGTCCCCCCTTACGCCTATTCGACTCCAGCCTCGACGGAAATGTCAGGCAACCAGAGACATCCACGAACGCAAGCTTGGCTGCCCGCGAAGGATTTTGAACCCGAAAGAGCTGAAAATTCGCGTTACAAAACATCTTTAATTTTTTTATTTGACTTTTCTAATCGCCAGAGTTAGCATGCCTGCCACTCGTTATCATCTCCCCTTGACGTTCACCACGCGTGTCTCCCGCGCGCGACTACCGTAGCGCCTACCGTCCGCGCCTACTTCCGCGCCCACCATCGTCCGCAAAAAACTGTCTCGACTCGTGTGTCTGACGTCTTCGGATACGACCCGTTGCGCGGCAGAGGGTCGAGCCCGTCTTCAGTGGTTGCGTTAACCAAAAATCCGGCTTAGCGGAGGTTTAAAAAAATGAAGACATGCAGAATCTTCTTCGCGACAATGAAAATCCTGACGGGAGTTATTGTGGCACTGGCGCAGACCGCCAGCTTCGCCCAGACCGCGACGGGCACTAGCAGTGTGGGGTTGGCTCCTGCAAGCACCATTGCCCCCTCGCATTCTCACGGTATGGCGCCCAGCGCAGCCCCGGCAGCGGCCCAAACCCAGCCCAAAGCACATAAAGACCGGCCCCATATGCATGTGAAAAACTGGATGAAGCAGCCGAACGGACTGGTCGGAGTGGCACCCCTGGACCCGTCAACGGTTCCGAAGTTCGTCAACCAACTGACCAAACCCGCTGTCTATGTTCCGATTGGTACCCAATTCGATGCAACAATCGGCGTAAACGTGCCGCTCTACGAGGTGACGGAGAGCATAATCTTCCAGCAAATCTTGCCCCCCGGATTCCCAAAGACGAAGGTCTACGCTTACGGCGGGTTGGCGAAGGTCGACGCGCCTGGACAAGATCCACCTGGAGGTCGCGGTAGAGGCGGCTTTGGGCGGCATGAAGGTGACTCCAGCGATTTCGCTCACGACAGAGGCGGTTTTGGGCGTGACCCCAACGACCCCAACACCCAGACGGTATTCTCAACCCCAGGACCGACTTTCGAAGCAACTGCCAACCAACGCATCTTCGTTCACTACATCAACAACCTCACGGAACCGCACATGTTCCCGGTTGATCCCACGATCATGGCGGCCAATCCCAACAACTCTCCCACACCGCCGGCTCCGTTCGCGCCATTTCCTCCGGGCTATCCGCAGTTTCAATTCCCAATTGTGACCGTGCCGCACTTGCACGGCGGCGTGACCCCGTCTGACTTTGACGGTTTCCCCAAGTCCTGGTTCTCAGCGGGTCTGACCAGGGTTGGCGAGACCTTCGATGGCACCACCTTCGAGTACTTCAACGGACAGCTGCCAACCACGCTGTGGTATCACGACCATGCGCTTGGAATGACACGCCTCAATCTGGCTGCAGGGTTGGAGGGCACGTACATCATCCGCGACGCGGACAACGATACGGTTGCACCGCTTCTTCCCTCGGGCAGGTTCGAGATGCCGCTCATGCTGGCGGATAAAGCGTTTAACACCGATGGCTCGATCCACTTCACAACCGTGGGCGACAACCCCGATGTCCACCCCTACTGGGATCCCGAGTACTTCGGTGACACGATCCTGGTCAACGGCCAGGCATGGCCCAACATGAATGTGGATCGGGCCCAGTACCGGTTCCGCATCGTTAACGGTTCCAACGCACGCTTCTACAACATTAGCCTGTCAAACGGCATGTCCTTCACCCAGGTCGGCGCCGACGGCAGCTACCTGCCCGCACCTGTCACGTTGACATCATTGCTTTTGGCGGTCTGTGAACGTGGCGACATCCTGATCGACTTTTCGAACCTGGCGCCCGGAACGAAGGTTGTTCTGATGAACTCCGCTAATGCCCCCTTCCCGGGCGGGGACCCGCCGGATGCGAACACCAGTGTCATCATGCAATTTACGGTGATGGACACCCCGCCCGTGCATCCAAATCCCTTGCCGTCCACACTGATCACCGTTCCCGCTCTGGTTCCGACGGATGACGCGAATCCGAAGCTGTTCACGCTGAATGAGCAGGAGCACCCAGTTACCGGTGACCCGATTGCAGTACTCATCGACGGACGGCATTTCGATGAAGATATAACTGAGCTCCCCAGGGCCGGCACGACAGAAGAGTGGTACATCCAGAACCTGACGGACGACGCCCATCCCATACACATTCACCTTGTCGAATTCCAGTTGGAGGACCGGCAGAATATCGATGTCGATCGCTTTAAGGCCTACTGGGAAAGCCTGAATGGTGCGGATCTTCCACTCAATCACCCACCGATCAGAGTCAATGCGGAGACTGCGGTGGACACAGGGGACGGAACCGGTAGCCGCGATTTCCTGATTGGTGACCCGATAGAGCCTTCGCCCAGTGAGAGCGGGTGGAAGGACGTCTTCCTCGCACCGCATGGAATGATCACTCGACTGCTGATCCGTATGGCACCGCAGGCAGTGCAGGAGTCGGACCTGTCTCCCGGGAAGAACACATTCCCGTTTGACCCGACGGCAGGCCCAGGCTACGTCTGGCACTGCCATATTCTTGATCACGAAGACAGCGACATGATGCGTCCGATGCAGATTGTGTCTGTGGACCTACCATGTCTCAACTGCGCGGCGGCCTTGCCCAAAAGCACGCCTGGAACCTCGACAGCAGCTGGAAACTCAGCACCGGGCACTGGCAAGCCAGCCCACAGTCATTACAGGTCGACATCAGCACGCGAGCAGCAGATGAAGAAGGGACCCATGCCCGCGATGCCGATGCCGAGCAGCGAGGAGGGCTTGCCCAAAAGCACGCCTGGAACTTCGACAGCGGTTGGAAACTCAGCACCGGGCACTGGCAAGCTGGACCAGTGACAACGGGTCGACCTCAGAGCTCGGGCAGCAGATGAAGGGATCCAATCCCGCCATACCGATGCCCAGTAGCATTTGAGGTCGATAGACCAATGACGTCGATAGACCAATGACTCTGAAGAGGTGGAGGAGGGGCGCCTAGCCCGCCTCTTCCGCCTCTTCGGAAGTCGTTCACCGCTAAGTTTCGATCGTGATTTGTTCCGTTAGCTTAGGAGTCCTATGGAGTTTCAACGTTTACAAGCCTGTGTTTTCGTACTGTTTTTTGGCACCGTTGTTTTGCTCTCCTGCGCCCAGGCGCAAACCCAGGGAGATGCCGTATACCAGGGCAAACGTCGGCAGGCGATCGAACTCTTTGAGCAAGACAAGAGCCTGGAAGCCCTGCCGCTACTGGATGAACTGATGCAAAAGAATCCAAAAGACGACGAGGTTCTGGTTGCCCTGGCGGCGTCGTTGGTTCGCCACGCGGCAACCTTGACCGACCAGCAGGCGGCTGCCCAGGAGCGCTTTCGTGCCAAGAATCTTGTGCAAGAAGCCTTGAACTTTGGAAATAACAGTCCCCTGGCGCAAACCCTGCGCCAGCTTCTCGGAACGCTGCCGCCAAATGGTGCTACCCAGTTTTCCGAAAATCCGGCGGTAGAGCAAGCCATGCTTGCAGGAGAAGCAGCCTTCTCCCGGCGCGATTTCGCCGAGGCGCTCAAAAACTATGCGAAAGCATTGGAATTGGAACCAAAGAACTATGCCGCCGTCCTGTTCACGGGAAACACGTACTACAAACAAAATGACTATGCTAAAGCCGCAGAGTGGTATGAACGCGCGATTCAACTCGATCCGAATGTGGAAACAGCGCACCGTTACTATGCCGAAATGCTAATGAAGGAAGGCGACATGTCCCAGGCACGGACCATGTTCATCCATGCCGCGGTAGCCGAACCCTACAACCGAATCGTCTGGCGCGATCTGATTGCCTGGGCCAGCATCAACAGAACCGAACTGAATTTCAAATATGCCGGACTCTCGTCAGATCCTAAAGCGCCCAGGAAAGACGAATCCTTGTTCGACGTTAAGCTCCCTCCGCAACACCCCAAAGACCTCTCCGATGCCTGGCAGGCGTATCAGTCCGTCCGCACAGATTGGAAAGACAATGGCAAATTCAAGCAACATTTTCCTCAGGAAGTTGTGTACAGGCATAGCCTTGCGGAGGAAATCGAAGCTCTAACCGCGGAGATCAATGTACTCGAGAAGCTGGAAGGTGATGTCGAAACCGCCGAGATGGTAACGGAGGACCCATCTCTGCTCCTGCTTTTGAAGTTACGTCAGGCGGGCGTTCTGGAACCCTACGTGCTCTTCAGGCTGGTTGATGAGGGCATTGCCAAAGACTATTCGGATTACCGCGCCAGGAACCGGGACAAACTGGAACAATACCTGGATAAGTTTGTCGTGCCGCCCGCGCCGGACAAAACGACTGAAGTGCTGACCGCACTTCCTCAGCATTAATACGCTGCCTGAATTTCAAGAATCTAGGCGCGGGACTGGAAACTTGATCGCGCCCAACTTCAAGCTGTTCAAGGAAGGGGCCGCGCGTTGAGGCTCGATTGCACCGGCGGCTATGGTGGAGAAACGACTGGCGCAAAGTAAGATCGTCAAGATGATGCTGCGACGGAGATCGGTGTTCGCCTAGTCCAGCTCGCAAGCCTTGTATCTGGCCTGTAACTGCCTTGAGGCCACAACCGTTGACCTCCCCATAGTTTCAAATGCCATCTCGATGCTGTTGCTTTTGACAGTTCTTGCTGCCCGTGACCGCGCTTTAATCTCTCCACACCGACCGAGGAGCAATCATGCAAACCGAAACGAAATCGGCCGTACCAGT
Organism: Terriglobales bacterium; assembly: GCA_035501575.1. Taxonomy (GTDB): domain Bacteria; phylum Acidobacteriota; class Terriglobia; order Terriglobales; family Acidobacteriaceae; genus JAFAGX01. The sequence continues at coordinate 46,448 of DATJVZ010000184.1, forward strand.
TAGCGTCGACAACTTTATCCGCGCGGAGACAGATTGGGCGTTTGGCAACGTGATTCGAGATCAGGACTGTTTCGGCAAGTTCAATCACATGCGCGAAGTGGCGTCGCTGGACAAACAAGCAGTCCCTCGCGTCAATCGGGACACTCTCTATTCGGCCGCCATATTTGATCTGGATGCCGCACCCGTGACGATCACCCTGCCCGATGTTGGCAAGCGCTTTCGGTCGATGTTCGTGGTCAATGAGGACCACTACGTCGTTTCTGTTGTCTACGATGCAGGTAACTACACCATCACAAAGGACCAAGCCGGGACGCGCTATGTGGTCATAGCTCTCCGCACCCTCGTTGATCCCTCGAGCCCAAAGGATGTCGAGCAGGCCCACGCCTCACAAGACGCAGCCAAGGCCGAGCAGAAAAATTCAGGGCGGTTCGAGGTTCCCAACTGGGACCAAGCAAGCCAGAAGCAGATACGCGACGCGCTCAAGACGCTCGGCGCGACGCTGCCCGATCTGAGACACGCTTTTGGCGCGAAGAACGAGGTCGATCCGATACGGCACTTGATTGCCACCGCCACCGCATGGGGCGGCAATCCTGACAAAGACGCGATCTACCTCAACGTCACCCCCGTAAAGAACGATGGGAAAACCATACACACTCTGAAGGTCAACAATGTTCCGGTCGACGCCTTCTGGTCGATCACCGTCTACAACGCAGAAGGCTATCTCGAAGCCAATTCACTCAATCGCTACAACCTCAACAATCTCACGGCCCAGAAGAACGCGGATGGCTCGATCACGGTTCAGTTTGGCGGCTGCGACGGCAAAGCGCCCAACTGTCTGCCCATCATGCAGGGATGGAACTACATCGTGCGGCTGTATCGTCCGCGCCCCGAAATTGTGAATGGAAGCTGGCGGTTCCCCGGGGCGCAGCCAGTTGAGGGAATCAAGCAGGCGGCCTAGACTCCATCACAAAACACCTAGAAAGCAACTCGCAAGCTACTGAAAGGAGTGGCGGGGACGATGGGACTCGAACCCGCGGCCTCTGCCGTGACAGCGGTGCGTGAAATGGTTTTACAACACCTTACAAGCACGCGGGGACTGCCAGGCAGCGCAAGTCATACAAGGCTGCAAGAATTGTGGGTTGAGTTGTGGGTATTGCAGGAGTGCCACTCTCCGAGAATCGTTAAAACCGACGAAGATCAGCTGCTGCGGCCAGCTTGCGATCGTAGCCTTTTGGCTTGGCCGCGAGCCGTTACGAAGATGTAGAACTCGCAAACAAGGGCGGGTTTTCTGTACGTTAGCCAGAACCCGGCTGAAAAGGCCAAACTGCTGAAAATGGTGTTATCGAACTGCGCTATAGACAGCGCAACCCTTTATCCCACTTATAGAAGCCCTTCGACCTGATCTTCCAACGGGCCAAAAAAGAGAAATGGCGGGGACGACGGGACTCGAACCCGCGGCCTCTGCCGTGACAGTCTAGGCGGATTCGGCTTTTCAGCGACTTACATTCTTGCGGGGGGCTGCCAAGTCGCTGAAAGGGAGTGTAGCAACCGTTCCCTGTGGGTAAGATTCTGAAGGAGTTCTCGGCAACGATGACGGATCCCTCACAAACGCTGCAACCGTTTCAGCGGCGTGGAACGCCAGCCGATTGTCAGACGTCGGAGGAGAGACGGAAATGAGAAATGTAATCTACGCAATCAACGTCGCGCTAGATGGCTGCTGCGACCACACCAAAATGATTGCCGATGAAGAAATACATGAATACTTTACGCACCTCATGCGAGATGTTGACCTGCTCGTCTTCGGACGTAAAACCTATCAATTGATGGTTCCTTTTTGGCCTGATGTCGCAAAAAACCAGTCTCAGACAAAAGCAATGAACGAATTTGCTCGAACATTTGACTCCATGAACAAAATTGTTTTCTCACGATCATTAGACAGCGCTGAAGACAAGAACACGAGAATTGCTCGTACGAAGCTTCAAGACGAAATGCTTAAATTGAAACAAGAACAAGGCAAAAATATTCTAATCGGCGGTGTAGCTCTTCCTACGCAGCTTGTAGAGCTTGGTCTAGTGGATGAATTTCGTTTCGTCGTTCAACCAATGGTTGTAGGAGAAGGAATACGGTTGTTAGAAGGTATTGGCCTGCAGAAACGCCTACGATTGAAACTTGTCGAGTCAAAGATTTTCAAATCAGGAGGTATTGCGCTTCATTACTTGAAACAATGACGGAAAAGCCTTAGTCATCTACTGGAATGAATGGCGGGGACGAGCGACTTGCATTCTTATTGCCCAACCCAGGTGTAGCTCCCTCGCAGGCTTACGTTTCCACGATCTGCGTCACCATGCCATAACCGAGTTAGCAGAATCTCAGGCCAGTCATCGAACGATCATGTCTATTGCAGGACACGTCTCCCAGCGGATGTTGGCTCATTACTCTCATGTCCGAATCGAAGCGAAGAGGAAAGCGCTCGATGCTCTTGCGGAGGGCACAAAATCGAAGGGTTACGTCACAAAACGCGTCACAAAACAGGTGGAAGGAGCCATCCTCAATTCGCAACCTGCTGAAAAGAATGGCGGGCCCTAGCGGACGATTTTCGAACTTTTCTCTTCATGCACAGCGGCCCTCATTCGACTTTTCAGCAGTTTACGGCCTGAATGTCGGCCTCCTCAGCACTGGATGAGCACAATCGCGATTCATCGCCAACTGTGCCGACGTGCCTCCAACGGCGGGACGCGCTAAAATGCTGGGATCTTTGCCTGCCACTTTCGTTGCTCCATAAAAGGGGTGTGTCGCATGAATCCGGAAACGCAACAGTCCGAATCCCCATACTGCGTGAGGATCGAGACCGAGACCGGCCAGTCCGCTACTGTTCCCACTGCCGTCTTGACACCGAAGCAGTTGGAAGTCTTTCTTCAGAGTGAGTTCAAGAGGTTGGCGCAAGAAGCAGGCGTAAAAGGCGCTCGTATTCATGTGGAGCGGGCGATAGTCGCTGACTACGAGCAGGTCCTCCGTGAGGTGACGGCGTGCCTGTCCTCTGCGAAGGCACGAGCCGCATGACTCGGGCCGCGAGCGATTGTACAAGTGAGCACGGGAAAAACTATTTTTGACTCGCGGTTGATGAGTGATATCGCGATTTCTCGACAGCGCCCCTCGTCCTCGTTGATCTACAATGGAGGTGGCACAATGACATCATCGTGGCAAATAGAGACAGGGCATCTTGTATGCCGCTGGTCAAAAGGGCAGCGCGTTCCCTACAATCCCCCTTGGATGGAAGAGGCTCCGGAAGCTCAGGGTAGCCACTTGCCGCCTGTCCCCGACTTCGCCAGTCACAGCCCATTTGGGGGACCCTCTTGGTTTGACCGCTGGCATGGGCGGCCGAAAATCTCTTCGATTTAAAAACTCATTTTTGCCAGCAAACGCC
>DATJVZ010000185.1:0-9862 GCA_035501575.1 Terriglobales bacterium
ACCGGTCTCCTCGTGGTCTCGGTCGCGCTTCTCTTTGCCGCTGCCATGGCGGCCCTGAATGCGGTGGCAGTACCGCGCGTGGGCAGGCTGGCGGCCGGGCTCGTTCCGGCCGTGATTTGTTATCTCGGCCTGCAGCTCATCGGCTGGTACGTCACGAGTTTCATCGTAAAGCCGAACGAGTTAGTTCGGGAGCGGCCTTACATCGCCTACAACGTCGACCTAACCCGCCAGGCCTACGGATTGAACCATGTCTTGCAGCGCGAATTTCCCGCCGAGACGACCATTCAGGCGACCGACCCTGCCAACAATCAAGCTACCTTGCAAAACATCCGACTGTGGGACTGGCGCGCACTCCGGGACACGCTGCGTCAAATTCAGGAAATCCGCACCTACTACGATTTTCCCGACATCGATATTGATCGCTATGCAATCGACGGCAGCACGCGTCAGGTGATGCTCGCTACCCGCGAGCTGAGCGTCGAAAAGCTCCCGGAGAGCAGCCGCAACTGGATCAATGAGAAGCTGATTTATACCCACGGCTATGGTGTCACCATGAATCCCGTGAATGGGTTCACGCCGGAAGGCCTGCCGACGCTGATTCTGAGTAATATGCCGATCCAGAGCACGGTAAACAGTATTGCCGTAACGCGTCCGGAAATTTATTTCGGCGAGCTGACCGACACCGACGTATACGTGAAGACGCGGCAACAGGAATTCAACTATCCGCTGGGCCAGACCAACAACCTGACTTCCTATGAGGGCAACGGCGGAATCCCGCTCGGGGGATTCCTGCGGCGCATTCTCATCGCCTTGAACGAAGGAGACCTGGCGAAGCTACCTTTTAGCGACGATGTCAACTCGCAAAGCCGGTTGCTGATGCGTCGCAACGTGCGAGAGCGCGTGGCCGTTCTGGCCCCTTTTCTCACCTACGAACCGGATCCCTATATTGTCATTGGCGAGGATGGCCGGCTGGCGTGGATTATGGATGCCTTTACCACCTCAGACAGCTACCCGTACGCAAGCCACTATTATCTCCGCGGCAATCCCATCAACTACATACGGAATAGCGTCAAGGTGGTCATCGACGCCTACGACGGGACCACAACCTTCTACGTGTTCGACCCGCAAGACCCCATCATCACAGCCTATCGCCGGATATTTCCTTCCCTGTTTAAGGATGCCACGGCGATGCCCCCGGCGCTGCGAAAACACGTGCGTTATCCCGAGCTCTTGCTCAAGCTTCAAGCGGCGGTGTACGGCCTGTACCATATGACAGATCCGGAGGTGTTCTATAACCGGGAAGATCTGTGGACGGTCGCTTCCGAAGTGGGTACGAGCGAATCCGGTGAACAAGCGACGCTGGCCATGGAGCCGAACTTTGTACTGATGAGGCTCCCGGGCGAAAGCGACGTCGAATTCGTGGCCATCCTGCCCTTCACGCCGGCCAACCGAAACAATCTGATTGGCTGGATTGCCGGCCGCAGTGACGGAGCGCAATACGGTACCTCCATCGTGTACGACTTTCCCAAAACCAAGCTGGTCGACGGCCCGCTGCAGATCGAGGCGCGCATCGATCAGAACGCGCAGCTGTCGGGACAATTGACGCTGTGGAATCAGCAAGGCTCTCACGTGCGGCGCGGAACTTTGCTGGTGATTCCCTGCGGGCGCGCCCTGTTATATGCGGAGCCGATTTACCTGCAGGCCGAGCGCAGTCCGATGCCGGAGTTACGTCTCGTAGTGCTTGCCCTACAAGATCGCCTTGCCTACGGATCGACTTTCGAGTCGGCAATGAGGTCGCTGTTTGGCGGAGAAGCCTCTTCCTTAAGCCCCGCTGCCGCTCCCGTGGAGTCGGCTCGCGGCCTAGCGCCCTCTGCCGCCACAACCAAGTCGTCAGCAGATTTGAATGCACTGATTACGGGTGCAGCCAAAGACCTAGCCGATTATCAGCGATTGACAGCCGAAGGCAAGCTGGACGAAGCGGGGCAGAAGCTTCAACAGTTGAAGCAAAAGATCGACGAACTGAACGCACACCAACATTGATTGCTCCGCACACCAATTTTGCCCTCCACGTCTGACGAAGAAGCTGAGCCGTGGAGTTGTCCTCGAAGCCAATATCCCGGGATCATGCGCGGAGCCCGCTTTGCTTGGCGCTCTTGCCCAAAGCCACGAGGAATACCGCACTCTTTCCCTCGGCGTGTGGCGAGAAAAAACTGACCACATCATCATCGTAGAAGGTGAGTCCAGTCGCACCCAGGCGCAAGGAATAGGCAGAGAGATAGAGCCTTCCACCGACAATGCCGGCTTCCAGTTGTACCGCTCGGTATCCGCGGTTGCCGTAACGCTCAAAGATTGCTTCCAGGTCGGCCAGGAAGAAGATGGCGACGCTGGCGTCAGCCGGCAGTTCCTGCTCCAATCCGAGATCACCTGCTTGGCTGCGAAAGTTACCTTGCCTTAGCAGTTCCAACCCCCGTCGTTCCCGATGGAAGAAGTAGGAGCCGGAGGGCAGACCTTCCACGGCGTTGACGATGAGATACAGATCGTTGAACGATGTGCCAAAAGGGTGGAGAAAGTCAGCCGCTACCCCCCGGGTGGAGCGATCGAGAATGGTCGAGAGTTCGACAAAGCTGATGGGCTCGCGGGCGAACTGGCGCGTTGAGCCGCGACGTAAAATCACCTGCTCAATGGAATCGGCGGGGATTCCTGTGTCTCCGAGCGGCTCGAGACTAAGCAGTTCACCACCAGGTTCCTTATGCCTTCTGACCGGCCTACCACCCCGCCAGTCCGCGACCTCTTTTGGCGTGACAAGCGAAGAGGCTGTATGCATCATCCGCATAGCCGGATAGTCGACCTCTCTGCGGGAGAGAGGGACGGTGTCCAACCCCAGGGGTAAAATGTGTTCCGCCGGGGGCGGGTGCGAATCCGCGAGACGCCCTATGGGAACTAGCGAAAATGCCACTTCACGCTCGCTGTCGATATCGAGCAGCCGATTGATATCCGCATCGATGAAGCCGCAGATTACTTCGGCTGGAAAATCGAGCGATGTACTCACGGCCAGCAGGTTGGCAAGGATCGTGCCGTTATCCCAACCAAAATGTCGGTAGGTGCGTGCCTGGTACTTCCAGGCATTCCTCCAATACGTCGCGGTGCAGAGGATGATCACCGGCGAGGATGCGATCGAGGGCTGGTTCGCGGTTGCTTCTACCAGTACGCGGCGAAAGTCGCCTGTGCGCAGCTTGCGTAATCCGAATTCGTCCGCGGCGTAGTGATAGAGTCCCGCCTCCAGATCCGGCAAAGTCGCACAGGCGAGATAAAGTTCGATCTCATAGAGAGCGCCAGTGCAGGCTGCCGCACGGAAATAGATCTGGTCACCGCTCCAAGTGCGACGCCGGGTGATGCCCGCCGAAAAATGGAGCAATTGGCTCAAGTTCTGAAGGTTGGGAACCGCGCTCTCCCGTCCTCGAACTTCCGCGATGGCCCTAAGCGCAGGCATACCGGCTTCCTCGAACCGCCGCGGCAAGGGCACGAGCTCCAGTTTCGGGTAGATCTTGAACGGGAGGGGTTGATTCCCCCAATCGAGGAAGTGTGGATTGGTGCGGATGCTGCGATGCGAATGCTTGGTCGCGTTGTGATAGCTCCAGCCAGCTTGAATGTCGAGATTCACCATGACGAGGACTTGATCTTAGTACATTCCCGGCCCGGAGTTTCTCCTGGCCGCCTGCCAAGCAAGAATCCGGGAAGAACGGGCCGTTCGCAAACAAGTCTGCCTTCACCGGGCCTGACCCTCAGCTGGCCATGATGTCGGCAATCTTGCGAGCATCGGCCGAGGCTCGCACGTCATGGGTACGAATGATGTGAGCGCCTTTGAGTATGATGGCCGTCTCCATGGCTATCGTCCCCCAAATTCGGCCGTCGATGGGCACATCCTTCCCGTTTCGTGCCAAAGCGCGTCCCAGAAAGGATTTTCGAGAACCTCCGGCCAGCAACGGATAACGCAGATCAGCGAACTCTTGGAAGCGCTTGAGTAGAGGGTAGTTCTGCTCGAAGTTCTTGCCAAATCCGAATCCTGGGTCGAGCACCAGGCGGTCTTGTTTTATTCCTTCTCTGAGCGCGGCATTCGCCCATTCCCGGAGCTCACGTTTCACCAGAAGCACGACGTCCTCGACCGGCGGGAGATTTCGCCATTCCTCCGGGCGCCCCCGCATATGCATCAAGACAACGCCGCACTTTAACTCCCTGAGCGTTCGGGTCATTTGCTGGTCCCAGCGGAGCCCGCTGACGTCATTCACGATTTCGGCTCCCGCCTCAACCGCACAGCGAGCTACGGTCGACTTATAGGTGTCAACGGATACGATGGCGTCGCGACGAGCTTGCTTGAGGGATTGGATCACGGGAATCACACGCTTCAATTCTTCAGCTTCGCTGACCGGGCGCCGGGTTTCCGATCGGGTATCGACGGAAGCGGCTTCGCGCCCGCTGGCATCGGCCACGACCTGTGCGCCCGGCCGGGTTGATTCGCCGCCGATGTCGATGATGTCGGCGCCATCCTCGAGCAGTTTGAGCGCATGTTCCACCGCTCGGTCGCGGTCGTAGTACAGCCCTCCATCGGAGAATGAATCCGGAGTCACATTAACCACGCCCATAATCAGCGTGCGCTTCCCTAACTGCAGACTGCGAGAACCCAAGTTCCATTCAAAAACCGGCCGCATGTACCTGATTTTAAACTGCGGGCAGCTCGCCGTCAGAATGGGGGTTCGGTGCTACAATCGAGCTACTCGGATGCCTGGAAAACGCCTCAGTTTCACCGTCATTCTTGCCGTTCTGTTGGTGGTCCAATGCCCAGCCGCTTCTCGGAACCCGATTGCGCAACGGATTGACGCTGTTCTTTCCAGCCCGGACCTGAGCCACGGCTTTTGGGGTATCGAAGTGGTCTCTCTGGACAGCGGCAAGACGCTTTATGTCCAGAATGCCGATAAGCTGTTTACTCCGGCGTCCAACACCAAGCTCTTCACCACGGCTGCTGCCTTGGCTTTGATTGGGCCGAACTATACCTTCCGAACGACGGTCGAAACCACCGGCACTTTAGACAAATACGGACGCCTCAGTGGTGACTTGGTGCTCGTGGGGCGCGGCGACCCGAACCTCTCGGGCCGCGAGTTGCCCTATAACCTGCACACCCGTCGCAATGACCACGCCATCCAGGTCTTGGAACAGCTGGCGGACGCCTTGGTTGAGAAGGGTGTGAGGTACGTAGACGGTGACATCATTGCCGATGATTCTTACTTCGCATTCGAGCGCTACGGCGAGGGCTGGAGCCAGGACGACCTGGTGTTGGCCGATGGTGCGCCGGTCTCGGCGCTTACCATCAATGACAACGTCTTGTTCTTAAACCTTCTCCCGGCGGATCGCCCTGGAGAGCGGGTGTTTTTGAGCATCGCTCCGTTCGCCGAGTATTATCAGGTGGATAACCGGATCATCACCACCCCCGCTGGTACCGGGCGCAAGGTCTTCATCAATCGCGAGCCAGGATCCACCCACCTCACGTTGTGGGGAAATCTGCCGCTGGATGATGCCGGCGTCAACGAAGCCCTTGCCATCGACGATCCGGCCGAGTTTGCCGCCACGCTGTTCCGTCAACTGTTGGCGAACCGCGGCATCGTGGTATATGGCAAACAGCGAACTCACCACACCGAGTTGGCAAGCCTTTCTACCATGACTATCACCGCAACGGCGCCGGCTCGTGGAGGCGAGGAGTCTGCTCGCGAGCCATTAAGCCAGACACTGGTTCTGGCCGTACACGAATCGAAGCCCCTAATTGAAGACATCCACGTCATCAACAAAGTTAGCCAGAATCTCCATGCCGAAATTCTGTTGCGGCTTCTAGGGCGAGAGAAGGGAGCTTCTGGAACCGTGGAAGGCGGTCTCGAGGTCTTACGCGGGTTTCTGAACCAGGTGGGAGTGCCGCAGGATGCTTACGTGTTTTATGATGGCTCCGGACTTTCCCGACAAAATCTGGTCTCTCCTGATGCAGTGGTCGACCTCCTGCGCTATGCGGCAGGACAGACTTGGGGTGCCAGCTTCCAGGACACGTTGCCCGTGGCGGGGGTTGACGGTTCCCTGGCGGAGCGTCTTACCGATCTTGATCCGCGTGCCCATGTGTGGGCCAAGACCGGTTCGCTAGGCGGCGTTAAGGCGCTTTCCGGTTATGCCACCACCATCAAGGGTGAGCATCTCGCCTTCTCCATCCTTTCGAACAATTTCAATCTGCCGAGCAAGCGGGTGACCGACACCATTGACAGCATTGTGGAGGCGATGGTGCATGACGAATCCAAGCGATAGGCGGAATCCTGTTTAGAGCGCCTAACAAAACCTCAATCGCGGCAGTCTGAAGTCCTCTGTCATTGCAGCCTTGCGTGCTCGGCTTTGGCCTGCTCAGGATGGGGCTGTCGGGAGGGGTAAATGGACTCTTCGAGTCAAATCTTGGAACCGTGCATCCGAGTGGAGCTTCAGAAGAAAAGGTTCAGCAGCAAAGAGGACCACGCTCATCGAATGTTCTCGATAGGTACGTTCCAGCCACTCGAAGGCGGCATCGTTGTTCCCCAACCCTGTACACCATCGCAATCCCATAAGGATCGACATATCGCTCGGAAGACACGCTTTTGAGACGCGCGAGAATCGTCTGCGCCTCATTTCGGTCGCCCGAAACGGCACAAGCATAGGCTGTCATGGCTGAAACCATTGGGTCTTTCCCCGACTGTGCAATGTCCCGTAAGTTTGAGCATTCGGTGAGCGCCAGCGTGGGCTGACCGTTCAAACTGTAATCGGCTGCAAGCACGGCACGCGGGAAAGGATCATCGGGGTCCAGAATTCCAGTGCGACAAGCACGGTCTGGCAAACGAGGTCTGCCTCCCTTGGGTCTGCGCGGTGAGGGTGGCAGCAGCGGTTGAATCAGATTCCACAAGGCATCTGGAAGCAGAGGAGTGCTCATGGACTGAGCATCCTAGCATTGCTGGGAACAGCTTTCCGATCCTGCGACCGGGGCGGAGTAGGTTTTGTTAGGCTGTCTTAGGTTCGGCAATCCTTGGATAAGATGCTTCCCGGAGCTTTAGGTCGAAGGAGTGTAAGGGTCTGGCCCGACCTTCGATGTTGCCAACGTTTCGGGCGAGTGATCGCGGGGCAGATTTCGTGTTCCAACGTCAGCATTCATAGGGTGGTCAATCTGGGTAAGCTGCGGTTGTTACTTTCTGCTCTTCAGCAAGCTGTCAAAAACGTTGCGTTTCTCAATCTTCCTGTCGATAAGTAGAGCAAGTTGGGATGTGGCCCGAACGCACCAATCCTCATGCGGTGTTATCGCACCTTCTTCGAGGTTGAGACCCGGAATCGGATAGCGAGCCGCAAAGAATTCTTGGCCGTTGTTATCCTGTTTGATGAACAGGATGGGCTGGCCATATGCACCATCAACGCCCAGCATGAATCCGGGTACCCAAAAATATCGCGGATCGCCGTAGCCTTCCCAACCCAAGGTCAAGAACCGCGCGAACGCATCACGCAGAAATACAGGAGCGAAGGTATAAGGCGCTGGCTTCGCCGTGTTGTGCGGTTGTTTTCCATCCTTCAACGGTTCTAACGAGTGAAGGTCGAGCGTCGAGTCGGTATCGCTGTGCGTGTAGGCGAAAACGGTCATTGATTCTCCCCTTTCGTCCGATCAGTAACCGGGTCGGAGCGGTTAGTTCCAGCTATTGGGGGGGGCGCACTATGGCTATACTAGTGGGGCAAATGCTCATAAAGTAGGTTACGAAAAGCGCGAAAAGTAACAGGGTCTAAGTCATTGTCCGGTCGAGCTGTCTGGCTGATTCATTCATGAACAGCAAGGCGCATTTCGAATTTTTCCCCTTCGATCCTCGATAAACCACGTTCCCTTTACGGCCAAAAACAGTAAAGACAGGTAGAAATATCGGTTCTTGCGGATGTTTCCCTACCCAAATACGACGATAAGGTGCCGGAAAGCATCAAGCATGGAAACCGGCCTACGGTAAGGACCGAGATCGACATCATGAAGCTTCGGAAGGGCTCCCGTTGCCTCGGGCCACAAAGCTGCGGCTACGTTGACGACAGAGAACGCGCTCGAAGCCGGGAGCACGGCAGATCGAGGCGCCGCACCTAGCCACCTTTGCGGTGGCGCATATCTTCGATCACAACGGACAGCTGGTGGAATATTTGCAATGAACCGGCATCGTGCCGTCAGCGAGCTCAGGGGAGGTCAGATTGCGGAATTCGAGGAAGCAATTCCAGTGAGAGGAAGCACTGCGTCATCGGCTATACGCTTTTTGCCGCACCGCTGTTAACCACTGATTCTTCGGCGGTCGGCTTCCTTCAGGTCCTTGACTCAACAGGATATTTTGTGGCTGCTTGCGTTATCCGTGATGAGATCTTTTCTCGGCGTTCTTCGTTTTCCCCTTTGACGTACTCCAGCACCGCATAGTACACGGCGCGATCGAAGAATTGGTTTAGCATTTGCTGCAGTTCCAATTCGCCATAGAGTGCAACGATGTTGTCCGCCCAAGCCTGCCCTCGTAGGAATTGCCACAAATGGTTGCGGCTGATTACCAGGGCCCAGACGAATTGATCGAGGCCGACGCCCTCTTTGGCCCGGCGTGCCGCGATGGCTCGAAATCGTCCTTCGATGTCATCTTCGCTCTTTTGCAAGAGCCATTCTCCCAAATTACCGTAGATTTCGCCGGCTCCCGCTTTTAGCTCCGCCGCGGAAATCTTGCGGAAATCACTAGTACGCTCCGCTATCTGCAGCTTTTCCGCCAGACCCAAGGCTAACTCCTCAGAGTGCCTTTCGATCAGGCGCATAAGCCTCAGCCCCAGCATTGGCTTGCTCCTTTCGAACGACCTCGGTCCTGTTCCATAGAACCCAGCGTGATCTGGTTCCTAATCTAGGAACCGGATGCGAGGTCGCGACCTGTCGGGAATGATCGGCTAATAAGATTGGATAACACACGCGCGTTCTAGCCATCCTCCTAGGGTAGATGATGGAAGAGGACATTTCGTTGTATCGTAATGTTATATCGTAATACGATATATAATATCAAACAAATCTTTACAACCTATCGACCGCTCCTTTCATCTACTTGGTATGGGCTCGACCGGCACGTCGCGCCCTCGCGAAGCTGTGTCCCTGGTATTCAAAAACCGGGCAGACTTTTGGGAGGAAATGTTCCAATGAAAGCCTTAAGCTGTTTAGCCGTTCTCTCGACCTTACTCCTGTTATTTCCCCTGTCCATATTGGCCAAGCAGAAGAACCAACATTCCCTAGCTCTATCCGATTCCGTACTCGTCGGTACCACCCAGTTGCAACCCGGCACTTACACGGTGGAGTGGCAAGAGGCTGGTCCTGCAGTAACGATAGAATTTTTGCAGGGTAGCAAGGTCGTGGCTACGGTGCCAGGGACTTTGAAGACCAACGACCAGCAAATTACTCAGGACGACATCGTGATTCAGACTAGGAGCGACAACCGGAAGGTGCTCACGGAGATCGATTTTGCTCGTCAAAAAGAAACACTCGTTCTTTCGCAGCAGGGAGTGTAGTCCCCCAAGAGACGTGCTGCCAACGCCATGACCTTTCGGGTGATAAGGTTGCTACGACCCCATGCGTAGCTCGCCCCGCGGTTGTCGAGATTGCAGCCTAGCCGATTCCCATTCGATATCAGTCCGAATCCTGTTCACCGAGCGTTTGGATGTAGCTCTTCCCATACGGATAGAAGAGTTCCTTGCGGCCTTCCTGCCACGCCTTTTTGAATTCGGGCGTTGTGATATCCCAATCCGGCCGGCATTTCTTGGTAACCGAACGTAGGTCCTG
>DATJVZ010000186.1:0-9395 GCA_035501575.1 Terriglobales bacterium
AATGGTACGCTTTCCTCTACCGGGTTGGTGATCCAACGGGATCACGTCACGCCATCCGATCCTCTGACCACGGCAAAGACGGCAACCGGAGGCGAGTTTCATTCCGACGGACGCTTAGTCGTGCTGGTGCTCAAGAATTCCTAGTACTCGACTCGCGCCTTTTTCGCCAAGAACGTCTGCTCAGAATCGCCTTAGCGCCCACCACGACTAATGGAGTCCCAGGCTCAATCAGAAGGAAGGGAAGGAAGGGAATGTCCAAAAACCGTTACCTTGCGGCTCGATTCGAAGCATACGGATGAATCTCTCGTCAGACGGTATTCAAATGTGATTTCGTAATTTCTCGCGACGGCGTAACGGTTTTCGAAACGCCACGACCGGAGGTTCTCTATGGTCATGGCATTGAGCAGTGGGTGACCGGAAATCACCTGAATGTTGGTCGGCTCCGTACTGTTACCTTCGAGCGTGATGGTCAGCCGCACCGTACCTTCGATGTGTGCCACAAGAGCCACCCCAGGGTATTTGGGTATGTTCGCCGAGACCAGAGAAGGTTCCTGTGCCGGAGCCGCCGCTGTCATTGCAAGAATTACGTATAGCAGCACGCCAACACGACGGACCATCATGACTCACCTCGCCAAGGAGTAAACATTATGCCGCACGAACTATTGAGGTTGACAGGCGCCATGTCAAGTTTGAGGTGCCGATTTCATTACCGTTACTGCATCAATGAACCCAGGAACACGTCCCCTTCGGACGATCTTGGTTACACGGTTGAAAATCCTCGAAGGCAGAAATGCTCGTCATACGTGAAGCAACCGCCGTCGATGCCCCAGTCTTCACCGCAATGATTCGAGAACTCGTCGAACTGGAGCATGACGACCAGGTAGACACTTCGGAGGACCTGCTTCCGCGAGGGATTTCGTTCCGATCCGTATTTCCGGCGTAATCAGTCTGTTGGTCGAGGACCTCTGCGTGTGGCTCGATTTTCGACGCCAGGAGATTGGAAAGGCACTGCTGAAGCGCATGGCGGTTATTGCCAACGAGCAGTATGGTTCCGGCATGCGCTGGGAGGTGGTGAATTGGAATACCGCCGCCATCGATTTTTAGCGTTCCTTGGAGCCAAATTGCAGACCAAGGGCAGAATCGACATCGGCGTGGTTCCCTGACCTTAAGTTCCTTCGCTCCATCCCGCCAGATACTCTTCCTGTTCTGGGGTTAGGCGGTCAATCTTGATCCCCATCGACTCCAGTTTCAACCTGGCCACTCGCCGATCGAGGTCATCGGGAACTCTATAAACCTTCGCTTCGAGCGTCTTGGCGTTCTTGACCAGATATTCGACGGACAACGCCTGGTCGGCGAAACTCATGTCCATCACGGCCGCGGGGTGTCCCTCGGCCGAAGCCAGGTTGATCAACCGGCCTTCGCCGAGCAGATTGATCTTGCGCCCATCTTTCAGCGCGTACTCCTCTACGAAATGGCGGGTGGTGCGTTTGGACGACGCCATCTTTTCGAGCGCGGGGATATCGATCTCGACATTGAAATGGCCTGAGTTGGCGATGATGGCGCCATCCTTGATCAATTCGAAGTGCTCCCGGCCGAGCACATTCTTGTTTCCCGTCACCGTGCAGAAAATATCGCCAAGCTTGGCGGCTTCGAGCATGGACATCACGCGGAACCCGTCCATCACGGCCTCCAAGGCTTTGGTCGGATCAACCTCGGTAACGATCACCTCGGCGCCTGCTCCCCGAGCCCGATTGGCCAAACCTCGCCCGCACCATCCGTAGCCGGCGACCACAAATCGCGCGCCCGCGAGTAGATAATTGGTCGCGCGAACGATTCCATCAATGGTGGATTGTCCTGTTCCGTAGCGATTGTCGAACAGGTGCTTGGTGTTCGCGTCGTTGACCGCAACGATGGGAAATTGCAGGATGCCTTCCTTGGCCATGGCCCGCAGCCGAATGACCCCCGTCGTAGTCTCTTCCGTTCCGCCTATGACGCCATCGAGTGCATCTTTGCGCTTGGTGTGCAGCGTGGTGACCAGATCGGCACCGTCATCCATGGTGACTTGCGGCTTGTGATCGATGGCGGCCAAGATATGGTTGTAATAGGTATCGTTGTCCTCGCCCTTGATCGCAAACACCGAAATTCCCTGATCGCGCACCAGGCTGGCCGCGACATCATCCTGCGTGGAAAGCGGATTGGAGGCACAAAGCACCACATCGGCCCCGCCATCCCGGAGTGTGATCGCTAAATTCGCTGTCTCCGCCGTCACGTGCAGACAAGCAGAGACGCGAATTCCCTTGAGCGGCTGGTTCTTGATGAATTCCTTGCGGATAATCTGCAAGACCTTCATCGATTGGTTCGCCCAGTCAATGCGCTTCTTGCCCAAATCTGCGAACTCAAGGCTCTTAATGTCGCACTGTATTTGCGTTGGTGTCGTTGCCATAGGTCTCCTGCGGCGATTGCCTCAAAAATCGAATTGATCCGAGGTGTGGGTTAGCAGATGCCCCGCGGGTTGAGCGTCAGTCCGAGGCCCGGAGGCGACGAGGAGTGTGCAGTTTTCACGGTTGCTCAACTGTAGATCCCCTCATGTTGCTCGGGACGACAATCCTGGGAACAAACTCGCGAAGTCCCGAATCGAACTTCAGTTTAACCGCGCTTGCGCATCACCTGCACGACCGGCTCGCCCAGACCAGCATCGCTAGCCAGTTTGGCGGCTTTATCGGTGGACTCCCAGGTGAAGTCGGGGTCCTTACGGCCGAAGTGTCCGTAGGCCGCGGTTTTCTTGTAGATCGGTCGTCGCAGATTCAACGACTCAATGATGCCCTTCGGCGTCAGGCTGAAATGGGCTCGCACCAGGTCTGGGATTATGGCTGGATCGGCGATGGCTGTTCCGAAACAATCGACCAGTACACTGATCGGATCCGCTACCCCAATGGCATAGGCGAGCTGCACCTCGCAGCGTTCCGCAAGTCCAGCCGCAACAATATTTTTGGCGATGTATCGGGCCATATAAGCAGCCGAGCGGTCGACCTTGGTGGGGTCTTTTCCACTGAAACATCCGCCGCCATGCCGTCCCATGCCGCCATAGGTGTCGACGATGATCTTACGGCCGGTCAAGCCGGTATCCCCCATCGGACCGCCGACCACAAATCGCCCGGTGGGATTGACATGGTACTTGGTGTCGGCGTCGAGCATTTCCGCCGGGATGGCGTGCTGAATGACATGCTCGAGGACCTCGGCGCGCAGCTTCTTGGTATCGATGGTCTCGGAATGCTGGGTGGAAACCACCACGGCATCTACCCGGACGGGTTTATTGTTTCGGTCGTACTCGACGGTCACCTGAGATTTGCCGTCTGGTCGGAGAAAATCCAGCTGTCCGCTCTTGCGCACCTCGGCCAGCCGCTGGGTAAGACGATGCGCCAGCAGAATGGGCGTCGGCATCAGTTCCGGGTTTTCCCGAGTCGCATATCCAAACATCATTCCCTGATCGCCAGCACCTCCAGGGTCGACGCCCAAGGCGATGTCAGGAGATTGCTCATGGATCGAGGAGATGACCGAACAGGTTTCGTGATCGAAGCCGTACGCCGCGTCGGTATAGCCGACCGACATCACCGTGCCGCGCACGATTGAGGGAAAGTCCACATAGGCTTTGGTCGTAATCTCGCCGGCAATGAAGGCGAGACCCGTGGTCATCAAAGTCTCGCAAGCAACGCGGCTTCCCGGATCTTCGGCAAGACAGGCATCGAGGATTGCATCGGAAATCTGATCCGCGATTTTGTCCGGGTGGCCCTCGGTCACGGATTCAGAGGTGAATACATACGGGTTTTTCTGTGGCACGGACTTCTCCTCGGCAACGGGCATCACATACGGCAGGAGGTTCGACACTGCAGGGCCCGCACGGCTTCGCTTGGATCATTAATGAAACTACCAGAGAAGGCATCGCAGCGCAATCGGTTTGGGGATCGATGCCGCGTCAGCACAAGGGAGGGATCGAACCTCGAACAAACCGCATTGAATGTCACAACTTGCCGAGGAAGTCTCAGGCAACGGTCGCTTTATGGCGGCGTCGTCCGCGCCGTGGGCGGGTTAGAAGGCGGGTTAGAAACAGTGACCTCTAGACCGCTAGGACCAAACTCTAAAGTCTTAACCTCTCCCAACACCCCCTGAGTCGGTAGCTTCTGGCCATTGAACTCCAAATCCAGGGCGCCAGAGTTTCCGGTCCTAACCACGACTTGCTTCGCAGCCTTAATTAGCTTTTCTGTCCCGGGACCGAGGGTTTCCTCGCCTTGCTTTTTCCCGTCGGCCGTGATCAAAACCCAGGCATCCTGGCGGGCTTTGATGCGGACTACAAACGATGCCTGCACCAGGGATGCGGCCGAAACCGGTGGCTTGGTTGAAGCAGGCTCAGGTTCCGACCCACCTAGCGCCAAAGAACCGTCAGGACTGCTCGGCGCGGATGGACCTGGATGAGAATTGGAATCACTGGGTGTTTCAGGCGGGGCGGTTCGCGCCTCGGCCGGCGGCACCTCAGAATCTGAAGGTGTACCCGCAGCGGGCGGTGAAACCGAACCAGTCGAGCTTGAGGCGGCAGGAACCGGGGGCTTTACCCGGGTGGCTGGTTCTCTTGTGTAGAATCCCCAAACGGCAAAGCTCAGCGCGATGGCGAGCAGAAGCATGGCAAACGTTCCCCAAGGAAGGCTTCTAGCCCGCTCGCTCTCGACTGGCGCCGGTACGGCGGTTTCAGGAACCGCAGGACTTGGGTCGCCTGGACTGGTTGCGGTCAGGTAATCGGAGATGGCCTGCTCCTCGTCTAAGCCTAGAAAGCGGGCGTAGGCGCGGATGAAACCCTTGTTGAAAATTCCCCCGGGTAACTGGTCGAAGCGGTCTTGTTCGAGCGCCTGAAGAAAGCGGGTTCCGATTTTGGTGGATCGGGAGATCTGGTCGAGCGTTATTCCACGCTGCTCCCGCTCCACCCTCATGCGCGTTCCGAACGTTGCCACGCGACGATTTCTCCTAGTCGCCTATACTATTAAATAATATGTTAAGACTGGACGCTACCAAAACCGGAGGAATCCTCCTTTTCAGCCCCCCAACGGCGCCTCTGGCGATCGTGAGAACAGGCTTGCAACCGGCTCTTCTGACAACCGCTTAGGGTATATCTTAGAAGCGGTTACGAACGTTTCTTCCCCCCACTTTCGTGCCACCGATATAATCTTAGGGCCCCCGCTTGAAACCAGAGGATGTTGTTCATGAGTAAGGCCATAGAGGCCAACCGAAACCGCCAGAGCCAGGAATTGGCCATTTTTCACGACGTGGCCAAGGCCCTGACCTCCTCTCTGGACCTGGATTCCATCCTTCAAACTATTATGGAGAAGATGGCGGAATACTTCCGGCCGGACACCTGGTCGTTGCTTATGATCGACCACGAGCGGGACGAGATGTACTTCGCTATTGCGGTGGGCACTGCCGCCGAAGCTCTCAAGAACGTGCGTTTGAAGGTCGGGGAAGGCGTTGCCGGTTATGTGGCTCAGCACGGCGAACGGGTGATTGTGCCGGATGTTTATAGCGATCCTCGTTTTGCCAAGCGGATCGATGAGATGACCCGCTGGGAGACGCGGTCGGTTGTCTGTTTCCCCCTCCGTTCGGGTTCGCGCGTGCTGGGAGTGATTCAACTGGTGAATGTGGACATGGACCACTTCGGGGATCAGGAAATCTATTTCTTGCAGTCGCTTTGCGACTACGCCGCCATCGCCATCGAAAATGCCCGGGCAGTCGAGAAAATTCAGGAACTCACCATTACCGATGACTGCACCGGATTATTCAATGCCCGGCATCTCTATAAGACCTTGGAGACCGAGGTGTATCGCTCGGCTCGCTTCGGATACGAATTCACGGTTTTATTCATCGATCTCGACCACTTTAAATATGTAAATGACACCCATGGCCACCTAATCGGAAGCAAGCTGCTCGCCGAAGTGGGATACTTGGTCAAGGCCCACTTGCGGCTCATCGATTACGCGTTTCGCTACGGAGGCGACGAGTTCGTCGTGCTTTTGCCGCAAACCGGGAAGGATGCGGGGTTGGTGGTTGCGAAACGATTGCGTGACAACCTTCGGGCGGGGCTGTTCTGCCGGGACGAGGGCCTGAATCTGAATGTACGCGCTTCAATCGGTCTGGCCACCTATCCCCAGGATGCTAAGACGCCCCACGACATCATTCGTCAAGCCGATGAAATGATGTATCTGGTGAAGAATACGACTCGGGATAACATCGGAATTGCCCAACGCGGGGTAATGAAGTAGCGTGGTACAGGCCCCTATTCTCTTACTGAACGGCCCTCCTCCGAACTTCGACCATAGTTGGAAGGCATGAGCAGTCGACCTTCGATTCCCCCTGAGCGCCCAAGGGATTCTTGCATTGCGGCGGTCTCGCGCCAGGAAATTGGAGTTTCGTGTCAATTTTGATCTGCATTCTTAGACCAACGCGGGCAGGGACTTATCCCATCAGAGCCGCCCATGATTGATATCCATTGCCACATCCTGCCGGAAGTCGATGATGGTCCGCGCTCATGGGATGTCTCCTTAGAGATGTGTCGCATGGCGGCCGCGGATGGCATTGAACACATCGTGGCCACGCCCCATGCCAACAATCGCTATCACTACGATCGTGAGAACCTGCTAAAAGACCTCGCGACTCTGCGGCAGAGAACCCGGAACGTGCCGCAGCTCAGTCTGGGCTGCGACTTTCATCTTTCCTACGAGAATATCCAGGATGCCCTGGTGCAGCCCGAGCGCTACGTGATCGAAGGGAGCCGCTATTTGCTGGTTGAGCTCAGCAACTACAGCATTCCGGTGGGAGTTGTGGACTCCTTCGCAAACTTTCTCGGAATCGGGGTCACGCCGATCATCACCCACCCGGAGCGCAATCCCATCTTGCAGAGAGCACCCCAGCCGGTTCTCGAATGGGTAGAACTGGGCTGCGCGGTTCAGATCACGGCCTCGGTCTTGACCGGACATTGGGGAGAAACCGCCTGGCGAACCGCCCAGTGGCTGCTCAAGAAGAATGCGGTGCACGCGCTTGCGACCGATGCTCACGACACGCGGCAACGTCCGCCGGTGCTTTCCGAGGCTCGCGATGAGGTGGCAGCCTTGTGCGGAGCGGACGTCGCTCAAGCCTTGGTGGAGGAAAACCCGGGCGCGGTGGTCCGTGGGAGGCCGCTGCCTTACTTCCCGAGATAGCAACCAGCGGATCAGACCGCCGTCCGCAAGTCACTCTCCGTAAAGGTCACTAACCGATTAGTCATACCGCAGGGCAACCATGGGATCGATCTTGGCTGCCCGGCGTGCGGGGGGCAGCACGGCCAACAATCCAACCAAGATCAAGGCCCCCACTAGAGCCACGATCAACGCCATGTCCTGCCGCACATCGATGTTCAAGACCGACGCTAGCAGCTTCTCGGTGAGTGCCGTAATGGACAATCCGATGGCGGCTCCCAGAAGAAGCATCATTCCAACTCGGCGGTACAGGCCACCCACGACACAGCCAGGCGCGGCACCTAATGCCAGATGGATGCCAATGTCATGAGTCGAAAGTTCCACTTCGTGACTGACAAGACCATATAGCCCCACGAGGGCGAGCAGCACGGCTAGGAGCGCAAACGTCGCAAAAAGCCAATTTTGCAGGCGCTGAAACACAACGGCATCGGACTCGACTTCGTTCATCGTTTCCGGATCGCGGAACGGCAGCCCGTGATCGATCTGGTGAAAAACTTGCCGCAGGATGGGAAATAGGGATGCCGGTTCCACGCGCGTGCGCACGACCAAGTGCATTTTTAGGATGTAGTCCTCCATCCTTGGATCAGCGGCCAGCTGCGACATCGCATAATCCATCTCCGCCATCGGCGGTTGCCGCAAGTCTTGTCGAACCGACCGCACAACTCCGACGATAGTGGCCTTGGCGTCATCGATGTGCTGGCCGATCGGGTTCTCGTCTAGGGAGAAGAACTTCCGGACGAACGCCTCGTTCACTACTGCGGCCAGCGGAGACTTTGGCGTATCGATGTTTTCGTCGAGCATTCGACCGCGGACCAGACGTATACCAAGAGCTCGGAAATACCCTGGCGTTACCACGCGGAACTCGGCCAAGCGCTCCTCGTTCGGCGGGTCGGGCGGGTGGCCAACAATATGCACCTCGGAATTGGAACCCCAATCCTGAATGGGCAACATTTGAATGACCCCGGCATCATCCACGCCCGGAATGGCACGAACTTTCTCGAGTAGTGGTTGGTAAAACACTGAGACCACGTCGCGTCCCCGGTAAGCGTTAGGCGAGAGAACGATCTTTGCCGTTACCACGTGCCCGGGGTTGAACCCAAGATCGGTATTCTGGAGGCCATGTAAAGTCCGGATCAGCAGGCCAGATACGGTGAGGAGCACCACAGCCAGCGCGACCTGGGCCACGATGAAACTCGCGCGCAGACGTTTCTGTCCTCCGCTCGAACCAGCTCCGCCCCCGACTTTGAGCACGAGAAAGGGGGTAATCCGCGACAGGCGAACGGACGGCACTAACCCTGCCATCACGCTCGTTACCAGTGCGATTGCCAGGTAGCCAAAAGCATGGGTGCATTCATGCGCACCTCTACGCCGCGTGCGACCGCGGCAGCCAGCAAGGAGCGAATCGCGTTGAGAAGGCCGTACGCGAGTAGCAGGCCAACCGCCGCTGCTAGAACCCCAAGCAGAACGTTCTCGGTCAGCATCTGGCGGATCAGCCGCGCGCGACTGGCTCCCACTGCCGAGCGCAGCGCTAGCTCGCGATCTCGCTTCACACCTCTGGCCAGCACCAAGCCAGCGACGTTGGCGCTGCCGATCGCCAGCACCGCAAGCACAGCCAGAACTAAAACCTTGAGCGCGGGAGCTGTGTCCCCGACTCCGAACGAAGCAATATCGATTAACTTCATTCTCCGGCCCTTGGTGTCCGGATATGCCTCCCCTAGGTCGCGCAGCACCCGATTCATGTCCAATTCCGCTTGAGCGGCAGAAAAGCCGGATTTGAGTCGCCCGACAACAGGAAGCCAATGACTGCCGCGCGCGTCCGCCCAGGCTTTGGGCACATGAAGCGGAGTATAGATCGCGTTGTGCACACTTACTGGAAAGCCGAAACCCGAAGGCATGACTCCGATCACGGTGTAGGCAGCGCCATTTAGCTTGACCGATTGCCCGACGGCATCTGGATTGGCTCCGAAATCCTGCCGCCAGGCCTCGTAACTGAGTACGATTACGTCATTCTTGCCCGGAAGGTCCTCGCCAGGCGAGAAAGTTCGCCCGATAATCGGTTTCACCCCGAAAACATCGAAAAAATTATCGGTCGTGGCGACTGTGGGCAAGGCGACCGGACCG
>DATJVZ010000187.1:0-8651 GCA_035501575.1 Terriglobales bacterium
TTTTCCCCGGCGTCAACACGAAATCAGATCAGACTTACAAATCAGTAATCTAAAGGCGAATTTCTAACCCAATCTGGCAACCATTTTTTGATCCTTTGACCCAACCCCCAAGAACTCGACCATCTAGAATGTGATTTCTCCCGAACCTGTACACGGCGTCGTTCCATGGTAATGCGGGCTGGCGCAGATCCAGTCTTCGTATGAGCGAAAGGGCCTATGCTCGCGCCACAGACGAAGTACTTGCAGGACGGGTTCCGCCAAGGGTAAAGGGTTGTCCCCTGCCATTGGTTTCTTTCAGTTCTCGTTCGACCAATGCAAATTCGGAACGAAGGATTCCGGAGTCACAACCGACATTCTTCCGCTTCAATGCGACCAACTCGGACGCGCTGAGACCCGTCACCGCATCGACAAGGGCCATGGTTGCCTCGCGAAGCGGCAGCTCCACGAGGGTCTGACGAACGACAGTGGGCGGCAGAATCACGCGTGTGATCGAGGTTCTGTTGCTCTGCCGCACGCCAGTTGAGGCACGGTTCCGCCCTGGCCGCACACCGGGTTGCGGCCCACAAATTCCCAACGGACGCCATGCGAGAAGATCGTGGAGAAAATGTTCTTGATTTTCAGCTTGGTTCCATCGGGACGCTGGATTCTGTCCAGCCATTCTTGAATCTGCATAGTCCGTATGCTGTTCGCGACGTGACCAGGCCACGCTGGCTCGATCCAGTTCTTGGGGTACGACTTGTTCGCCTTGCGCGCAGACGTTGATAAGCGTGGTAGTTCGTGATTGAGGTAGTGGTTGATGAGCTCTCCAAACGTAATGTTCTTCAAACTCAATGATTGTTTGTTTTCGTTGAGCCTGCACGGTAACCGGTCGGCCGCCTTGCTGGTCGCCGCCTCTGTGGGGAATATCTTGGTTGTGCCGGATCATCACGTGAAGTTTGGGCTTCGTACTCTGGGTTGGGCTAGGAGCGGCAGGGTCAGCAGACCCGCAATGCCTGAAATCGCTACCCAACGGCAGCAAGACCTCGGACTACCTCGCATGCAACCCTCAATTATAATGCTCTTTGCTCTTGAGGCGCGACGAAAGACCAAGATCCATGCCATCGTGCGTGCTGCTGACCCCCACAACGGTGATGGGGCGTTCCTTCGGTTTCCGTTTGCTACCGTCGGAGAAATGAATCAGCTCTTGGATTTCGAAGTCAGGACAGGCTGCGGGTGGGACAAAACCTGTCACTGAGTCAGGTGACCTACCCCAAAACGCACCCGCCGGGGTGGAAGGATTCACGATAGACCCGGGACGGGGTGATATGTTGCATTACAGATTTTATGGGACTCTCAACCGTTAAGTCTCGCACTCGAGATATATTTTTCCGGCCTCGGCCGGACGAATCGCTTCGTCTTGCGGCCCGAGACGCATCCATTATTTCTGATGGTCCCCAAAGATCCATCGAACTTCGGGAGAGGAAATCTGATGGCGGTAAATCTGCGTGGTCCAAAGGTCTTGCAGTTGGCTCCAATGGCCCTTCTAGTATTGTCGAGCGTATTGGCGTCTGCCCAGACCACGATGTCCACCGGAAGCATTCAGGGTACGATCACCGAGCTGAGCGGTGCAGCCATACCCGGAGCCAAGGTGACGATTACCAATCGATTCACCGGTCGCGTAATTACGATCACAACGACGACGGCAGGGGCTTACGCCTCGGGAGCTCTAATGCCGGGCACTTACCGAGTGCGGGTCGAGGCCCAGGGTTTCAAGACCTCCGAGTTGCCTTTGACTGTTCAAGCCGGGGTGACAGCATCCGGCAATATGAAACTGCAGGTGGGGGAGTCCAAGCAGGTGGTCGAAGTTACTCCTCCGCAGCTGAACACCGAACAAGCCACGATTCAAACTGTATTGAGCAGCCGCGAGCTTGAAAGCGTGCCCATCAACGGCCGGAACTTCTTCGACTTGGCCCAAGTCGAGCCTGGCGTACAGCTCCAGGATGGCACCAGCATCGCTCCCACGAAGAACGGCTTATCGTCGGTTTCTCTAAACGGACGCTTCGCAAGAAGCGTGCGCCTGGAAGTGGATGGCCTGGATCTGAGCGACGAGAAGGTGGGTACGACCATGCTGAATGTCCCCGCCGGCACGATTCAGGAGTTCCAAATTCAGCAATCCTCGCTTGAATTGTCGACCGAATTGACTTCCTCGGGCTCCGTCAATGTCACCACCAAATCCGGTACCAACGGCTACCACGGGGAGGGCTATTACGCTTTTCGCGGCCAGGACTTCAATGCCGCCCTGCCAGGGGGTTCCGACAATAATTTCCAGCGAAACCAATTTGGCGGCAATGTGGGAGGAGTCATCAAGCCCGACAAAGCCTTCTTCTTCGTGGGTGCGGAGCGCAGCAAGCAGGATCTCGACAATCCGGTTCTACCGGGAGGGCCTTTCGAGTCTCTCACCGGCGATTACGATTCGCCCTTCCGGGACACGCAAGTGCTGGGCCGGCTCGACTGGCTGATCAACGACAATTACAAATTCTTCGTCCGCTTTTCTTACGATCAGAGTAGCGACGTTTTGGCCGTCCTTCCCAACGTGTTTCAACCCTTTACCAGCGAGAACACCACGCCGTCCTATGCCGCCGGCCTCGATTTCTATAAAGGCAAATATACGAACAGCGTCCGGTTCGGCTACTCCAGACTTCATAACACCATCGCGGACGCGACCCGCGGAAGCGGCATTGTGGACCCGCTGCCCGGCATTGAGCTGGCCATCGGCAGCGATCCGCTTTGCCTGACCCCCGGAGTGGATGTCTTTTGCTCCGGCCCGAGCTATGTCGCGCCACAGGAGACGTTCCAATCGAATCACCAGATCACCTACGACGGCAGCCGTGCGATCAGTAAGCATATCCTCCGCTTTGGAGGCGGCCTTAATTACATTTGGGGCGGTGGATACGCGAGTTATGCAAAGCTCGCACCGGCCGTGGGGGCGAGCCAAACCGATTGCGGTTTGGTCTGTCTTGCATTGCCCGGCGGGGCCAGTAATCCCATCAATTATTCTGCCGAGAACGTAGTTGTCAGCAACGGCATCGGCTTCGACACCGAGAAAGCCAGGTTCGGTTTGCCGGAAGGTGGAACCGGCGCGGATTATCGCACGACTTTCTATATTGGTGACGCGTGGCAGGCCATGCCCAATTTGACCGTGACCTACGGACTGCGTTATGTACGCGACACCTTTCGCTCCGATTCGGACCTTGGCCCGGTGCCGGCCTTGAACCTATGGCAGTCCAACTTGGGCCGCAAGGTGAACCAGCCGAATCTGAATTTCGCTCCCCAAGTGGGTATTGCCTTCGACCCGGGTCGCCAAGGTAAGACCGTGCTTCGCGGAGGCATCGGGCTGTACTATGATAACAATCTCTGGAACAACACGGCCTACGACCGGCCGGGACGGTTGCCGGCCGGACGGTTCCGGCAGAATCCGTTAGTTTGCTCGAGCGGATTGCCGGTGCCGCTCGCCCTGCCCAACGGAAATAAGCTAACGCCCGGCTTCTGTGGTCAACCGATCGGAGAGTCGGCGCCTGCCATAGCGGCTCTCGAAGCGCAATACCAGGCTGCCACGGCGGCGCTAGGTGTCAACTCGCCCAATCCTGGCTATATCGGGACCACGCGCGCGGCGGGAATCGACGTCAATGGCATTACCATGTTGGCCCCGAATTACGTGAGTCCCCGTGCGACGCAAATCAACGCCGGTCTCGAGCACGTGTTTGGCAAAAGCTCGGTGCTCGAGCTGGATTATCTGCGCTCAATCGGCACGCACATGCTGCTGGCAGAGGACGTAAACCATGTCGGGGATGCGACGTACTTTAATCTGCAAAACGCAGACGCGGCCATTGCCAGGACAACGACTGCGTTCGGCTGTGCCGGGGGATCCTCCGGCTCGGCGGTTAACTGTGCCATCGCCGCCGGTGCCCATATCTCGGACTTTGCCGCCCACGGTTTGGACTCGGGTTATTCATTTTGCGGCGGGCGCCCATGCCCGACTGCGGCTTTCCCCGGCATCAATCCCAGCCTCGGCGCCAACCAGATGTTGTTTCCTATTGGACGATCCGAATACAACGGCGTGCACATTTCCTTCAAGCAGGCCATTCAGAATCCGTTCAAGCATGTTAAGACCCTGAATGTTCTGGCCTCCTACACGCTGTCGAAATATACCGCCACATCGACCGACAGCGACGTCTTCTCGATTGCACCCGACTTTACTAATCCTTTGCGCTTCATCGGACCGAACGGACTCGACCACAGGCAACAAATCTCCTTCGGCAGCTGGTTGGATCTTCCCTTTTCCTTTAACCTTGGCCTGG
Organism: Terriglobales bacterium; assembly: GCA_035501575.1. Lineage (GTDB taxonomy): Bacteria > Acidobacteriota > Terriglobia > Terriglobales > Acidobacteriaceae > JAFAGX01. The sequence goes on from DATJVZ010000187.1 coordinate 4,338, forward strand.
TGGGCCATTTCTACAGCCCATTGCCCGTCACGCTCACGCTCCCGCCCACGGGAGAGCCCGGCGGTATCTTTGTGACCGATATTACAGGCGACGGTACCGGGGACAGCAGTTTCGCCTCGAGCGGCGGCAGGGGCGACGTTCTACCCGGGACGAATCTTGGATCTTTTGCCCGGGGCGTGAATCCCGGGAATCTCAACAACGTAATCCGGAATTACAACCAAATCTTTTCCAGTAAGCCGACGCCCGCCGGACAGATGCTGCTCAACGACGGTCTTTTCACTCCGGGACAGCTGCAGTTGCTCGGCGCCGTGGCGCCGCTTGTTCCTTTGGCCCCATCGAATGCAGCCAACATGGCGTGGCTGAAAGTCGTCGACGTACGCCTGAACTGGGTGTACAGGTTCAAAGACCGCGTGGAGATTCAGCCGGGAGTGTCGTTGTTCAATGCGCTGAACTTGGCCAACTTTGACGGCCCCACCAATCCGTTGAATGGCCAGCTCTACGGAAATCCGGGATCGGTGAACGGCACCGCGGGACAACCGCCAAACTCGAACCGGATCGGCGTGGGTTCCGGCGTCTTTACACAGGGATCGCCGCGCATGATGGAGTTTGATCTGAAGGTTAGATTTTAAGGGAGGATTCCCTTGCCGACTGATTCGGGTTCGGTGAGAACGGCTCTGGTCGGCAAGGCTAACCTTCCCAAGACCGGTGCTCCGTGTAGAATAAGTCGAGATGGCATTTCACGGGCAGAAACCGAAAAACACGCCGCCCGAAGAAACTTCGGAAGAGGCGAATTATCTGAAGTCACTCGGCGCGAAGCAGAAGCCGGTCACGATCAAGCTGACCGACGGAGAGTTCGTCCAAGGATGGATCGAATATTACGACCGGAGCATGCTTCGGCTTACTCGGGAAGACAAGCCTAATTTATTCATCTTCAAGCACGAGATCGTATACATCGCAGAAGATGTGCCCAAACGGAAGTGAGAATCTGATCTAGTCTTATCTTGAACCCGTTCGTGTCCAACAACCAGAGTTTCATTCCCCAGATGACTGCCATCGCCCGCGAGGCCGGCGGCCTGCTCCTCGGCCATTTCCGCGGACACGTGGCGGTCGAATACAAGGGGGAAGCCGATCTTGTAACCATTGCGGACCGCGAATCGGAAAAGCTGATTCGCAGCCGGATTCGGCAGTACTGGCCCACGCACGACGTTCTCGGCGAGGAGGAAGGTTTCGCTGACACCGGCAGCGAATACCGCTGGTACATCGACCCTCTCGATGGCACCACCAACTTCGCCCACGGCTTTCCGGTATTCTGCGTTTCGATGGCCCTCGAGTATCGGGATTCGCGCATCGCTGGGGTAATTTACGATCCCACGCGCGACGAATTGTTCCACGCCGAGGCAGGGAAGGGTGCTTACCTCAACGGCCAGCCCATCCAGGTGTCGAAAACCCGGGACTTGACGGAGTGTCTGCTGGCCACCGGATTTCCCAGCCATAAGCGGCACAAGAATCCCAACATTTTCTTCTACCACCAGATTACCTTGCGCACCCATGGAGTGCGCCGCGCCGGTTCGGCGGCTCTCGATCTGTGCTGCGTGGCCTGCGGGCGTTTCGACGGATTTTGGGAGTTCAACCTGAATCCCTGGGACACGGCCGCGGGCGTACTGATCGTCGAGGAAGCAGGAGGGAAGGTTACCAACTTCAGCGGATGCCCCTTCGAGCTGAACAGCCGGGAAACTCTGGCTTCGAACGGTCTGGTTCACGAGGCGCTCGAGGCCGAGTTCGGGAAGATCTTTGCCGGAAGCGGGCTCGCTCCGCTTCCTGACCTGCGGGAGTACCGCCGCTGATCGTGTTCCTCCTTTCCTCCCTTAATGGCTACGACGCTCGCCGCCCGGAGCTGGCCTCCGGCTCGGGACCAAGCGGCATGGACTGAGGGATTACAATGGAGGAAAGGGGCGCTTTCTAGGCGCAAACTAAGGCTGGGACGTTGATTACCTCGCTACTCGAACGCAAAGTTGACCGGCGACCCGACAAAGTGCGCCTCACCGGGCGCATCCTGTTCCTGACCGAAGATCCGGAGCTGATTCGGCGGCAGCTGGCGGGCGAAGATCTGCCCTGGGATACGAAGAATCCGGCCAACAATCCCAAGCTGCGCGACGACATTTCTACCGACGAGATCACTCCGGCTCACTATTGCTTCTACTTTGATCAGACCTTGGGCGAGATCCCCTATCTGGGGCTGAAGTGCGGAGGGGTGCTGCCGGTCGGGCGTTCCGCGGTCAAGAACGGGGGATTTGTCTGCTCGGTTAGCGGCAAGCGGCGCGGCAAAGGATCGAGTCGCGAGCAATCGCCCTACGCGGAAATGTGCGCCGGGATCGGTTTAGTGGTGGCGGAGAATATCGAGCGCATCTACAAACAAAACTGTCAGAACCTCGGACTGCTTACGTCCACCAATTTCTCCATTCTCGACAAGATTCGCTCGGGAGAAGAAATTCCGCTGAGCGAGTTCACGGCCGGAGAGGATGAAATTACCCGCCAGGTGATCGAATACGGCGGCCTGTTTCCCTTCAACGTGGCGCGCCTCCAGAAGAAGGTTGTCCTGCCACCGATCGCCACGGGAAAGCGTCCCATGACGCTCGCAGAAAAGATCTTTGCCCGGCACATGGTGAACGAAGCGAACCAAGTCGGGGTGCCGTATGTGCAGCCGGGCGACACCGGATTTGCTCGCGCCGACCTTCGCTTTAGCCACGAGTACGTTACGCCCATGGCCGCGATTTTCTTCGAGCACTATCTGGGGAAGGACGCGAAGGTCAACGACCCCTCGACCATCCTGCTGTTTCGCGACCACCTCACATTTTTGGATGAAGTGATTTCCGAAGAAAAGAAGAAACTGGGCCTGCTCGATCTGGCTACCAAGCTCAAGCTCAAGCAGCAGGATTTCGCCGCACGACAAGGGATTCGACTGCACGGCGAACTGAAAGACCGCAAGGGCTCCGAAGGGATCTGCCATTCCATCGTGCTCGAAAGCTATGCTCTTCCCGGACAGCTGAACGTCGGATCGGACTCCCATACTCCGCATGTCGGGGCGGTGGGGTGCGTTGCCTTCGGCATCGGCACCACAGATGTCTTTAACAGCTGGATCACCTCCGACGTCCGGGTGCGGGTACCCGAATCCGTGAAAATCATCATTCGCGGCAAGAAGCAAGCGAACGTCGCCGCCAAGGATTTCATCCTGAAGATTCTCAGCCTGGATTATGTTCGCAGCGGCAAGGCGCTGGCCAAGGTGATGGAATACGCCGGCGATGCCATCGAAGAACTGAGCGTGGACGAACGCGCCACGATGACCAACATGGCGGCGGAGATCGGTGGTTTCACGGGCATCGTCCGACCGGATCGAAAGACCGTCGATTTCCTGGTCGAGAGGCGAGGCATGGACCGCCGACAAGCACAAGCCCGAGTCGAGGGACTCTACAGCGATCCCGGTGCGGCCTACGCGCAGGTAATCGAACTCGATGCCGAGGAAATTACCCCCATGGTCGCCACTCCGGGAGACCCCGGAAACGGCAAATATATTCGGGAGCTCAATTCTCCGATTCCCGTCGAATTGGCCTATGGTGGCACTTGCACGGCCGGCAAGAACGAAGACATGGACATGTATGCGGCGGTGCTGGCGGATGCGCTGAAGCAAGGGAAGCGGGTGGCCGATTCCGTGAAGTTCTACATTCAGTTCGGGTCGCAAGAGACTCGGGATTACTGCATAAAGAAGGGATATTTTGCGATCTTTGAGAAAGCGGGAGCCTACGTCATCGAACCCAGTTGCGGAGCCTGCATCAATGCCGGACCGGGGGTCACGACCAAATCCGAGCAGGTGGTGATCAGCGCGCAAAACCGGAATTTCCCCGGCCGTAGCGGTCCGGGGCAGATGTATTTGGCCAGCCCGCTCACGGTTGCCGCCAGTGCCGTGGCCGGATACATCGTGGAATATGAGCCGAGCGAAGAGCGAGAAGCGGCCGGAGTTCGCTGACGATCATCTTTCGCGAAGCTGAGATGCGGCCAACCGGAGCTCATTTCGGGCGACCGGCGGACCCAAAGAGGTCGATCCTGAGATTTTCGTATACTAGATTCAGCAATGGCCGCAGCCTATACGGCTTAGAGGAATTCTTGCTAAAATGTGCCCTTCTGTCAGCTTGCGCAAACTAGGAGAGATGTAGACTCATGACCTATGTAATCGCAGAACCGTGCATCGGAACGAAAGACACCGCTTGTGTGGATGCTTGCCCAGTGGATTGCATTCATCCCAAGAAGGATGAACCCGCA
>DATJVZ010000188.1:0-18584 GCA_035501575.1 Terriglobales bacterium
GCAGGAAATGCCTATTATTATCTGGCAGAAGTCGAGTACAAGGGGGGAGATTACCAATCCGCCATCAATCACTACAATCAGGTGCTGCAGAATTTTCCGAGCGGCAACAAGGCTGCCTCTGCCGATCTGAAAAAAGGCCTGGCTTTGATTGAGCTTGGCCAGAAAGATGACGGAATCGCGCAACTACGCCACGTGATTCAACGTTATCCCCGCAGCAACGAGGCGGCGCAGGCGCGGGATCACCTTCACAAACTTGGGGTCTCAACCAGCGCTGCGAACGCAAAGAAACAATCCTGAGAAAGACTGAAAGGCGCCTGCCTGTGATCGAGAATTCGACACCAGCGACGGGATTTCCTAGCCGACGTGGTGAGCGTGATGTCGTTTGGCGTGGTGACTTCGGTGGTGCTGAGCGGGGTGCGGATGGCTTGCGGCGTACGCGCTCGTCCCGCCGACCACGAGCAACAGGGCAACCGCCAACCAACGCCTCATAAGCTTACTCTTCCAGTACTCCCCTATATACACCAATATATACACCAAAATCGGAATCTCGTCTGCCTATCGCAAGGACGGGAGCATCCCGGACGTAATGGCCAGCTACGGCTCTTGCTCCCCGCCGGCCTTACTATCTTCGATCCCCACTAGAAGTGCGGGCTGGGGAAATCGGCTGATCGAGGGGTTTTGCGGTGACACCAGGAAGCGGAGCGGCAACATCCGGAAATCGCTGATGAAAATCCTTGCCGAGAAAAGCCGCCACCGTAGCTGCGATTTGCGACTGGGTGACGGTCGCCGAGTTCTCGCGTTCGCCGAGGGCATCGGTATCGGGACCCATGACGGCAATCCAGATGTTCTCCGATCCCTTTTCTTCTACGCCATGCTCCTTCCATTCTTCGAGGCCGCTGCCTCGACCATGATCGGTCGTGATGATGAACGTCGTCTGGTCGCGATACTCGGGCATGGCTTGCATGGTTTCCCATAACTGGCGCACAAACTGATCGAACTGATGGGCGCTCTCGAGCACCAAGTCGTAGCGGCCGGAGTGGGCCCAGTTGTCGGTCTCGCCATACCCTACAAACAGTAGGCGTGGATGGGCGGTTTTTACGTAATCGAGCAACGGCACTTGAAGGAACGAATCCCAGACGTCTTCGTCATCGAGGCGGGTGGTGGTGCGATAGAACTCGTTCAAGAGTTGCTGGCGTGGCGTGAGCTCTCCTTTTTCCGGGGGATCCCAGCCCACCTGCATCGCCAGCTGACTACGCGGCTGGTTGAAAATATTCTTGAAGACCACCCAAGTGGCATAAACGGCAATTTGCCCGCGAAATTCTGGGAACTGGTTCATCCACTCGAAAACCGTGGTATTGGGATTCGGTCCGAACTCGTTGCTGTTGATGCGCGGATCGGGTCGACCGGTGAGCATCTCGTTGTAGCCGGGATAGGAGAAGGCCATGCCATTGGTGACTCGCGCGACGCTTCCTTTGTTCTGGTTCCCGAAGATCTGACCCTGCTTGGCGACAACGCCCCAGAGAAAGGGGAACAACATCTTGCGCCGCTCTCCCGCATCGTCGTTCCAAAAGTCCTGGCGCAGCCGCTCGGGATCTGCCCAAATCCCCCCATGCTTTTCGTCCAGCAGGCCGGGATCGGCTCCGGTGAATACTTCTTGCCAACGCAGGCCATCGCTCACGATGAGGACGACGTTTCGAGTCTTGAGCTCGCTCCACAGCCGGGGGGCGAAAGCAGTGGAGACGAGAGTCAGTATGGCCAGGAAGCGCAGCTTACCCTTCAATCGTCCTCCGTTTTCAGAAGCTGTAGCGCAAGCCAAATTGCATTACCCGCGGGTGGGTTAGAGTCTGACTAAAGTTGCCGAGCGTCGTGCCGTAGAGCAGGTACTGATTTAACGTGCCATCATCGAAGCGGACCGCGTTGGTTACATTGAAGACATCCCAGGAGAAACGGAGGGCTTGAGCTTCCGTGAGTTTCCACGACTTGGCCAGGCTCATATCCACGCCAAAATATCCCGGGCCACGGAGATTGTTGCGCTGTCCGGATTCTCCCGGATAGGCGAAGCGAAAAGCATTGACGGCGGCGGGCCCTGCTTTAAACACGTTGGGGACGCCGTCTTGAATGGATAGCCCAGTCTGCGGCGCGGCTCCCAGCAGTACGGCCCGGCCGTCCTGCTCGTAGTTGGTGGCGAAGGCGTAGGTGGAAATGCTAAAGGGATAGCCGGTGGTCCAGCGAATCAACCCGGATGTCTGCCATCCGCCTAAGAACGCGTCTTCTACCTTGTTCCACTGGGCGCCGAACTGCTGGCCACGTCCCAGCGGCAAATCGTACACCCAGTTGGCATTGATCTGGTGTGTGGCATCGTAATCCGACGGACCGTACAGTCCCTTGGGATCCCAGGAATTGATGACCTGACCGCTGTAAGCGACGGCACTGGCACTGCCGGTGCCGGTTCCGTTTTCGTATTCATTGACACGTTCGGCGTTTGAATTCTCATCCAGCGATTTCGAGAATGTGTAGTTGATATCAAATTCCAGCCCGCCTACGTGACGCCGCACCATGGCTTGAAATCCATTGTAATTGCTGGTGCCACTGGTCTGCCAGGCGAACATGGACGAGAACTGATCGTCCCAAAACGCGTACGCCCCTAGCTTCGAACACGTCGGAAAGCAGGGATACCCGGGGAACGTGGCGTCGAGCGATTCGAGGGCATAGATGAAGTTCGGATTGTTGGCATAGTAAAGGTCATAGATATTCTGGGTCGCCGTCGGATTCGCAGGAATGCCCGGGGCGGAGCCGTATTCACCCGCCGGGCCGGCCGCGGCCGGGAAAAAATTCTGCCAGAAGGGGATGGGCTTCACGCTGCTCTCCGGCGTATTGGCGCTGGCTAGTCTTGCCAGCATCGAGGCGGCTTGGAAATAGGTCTGGCCCGACTTTGGATCCCTCATATCGACCGGTTCCGCCAGATCCACTTCTTGCAACAATCGCCGCCCGAAACGACCGACGTAGGAGAGTTCGACCACGAACTGCCGCGGAAGCTCGCGGGTGATGGAAAAGTCCACTACCTGCGAATACGGCGTTTTCATGGTGTTATCGATCCCCCAGGCAAGGGCGAAACTACCGTTTTCACCGATGCCGGGCGGCGTGGCAGGAAACCCGGGTGTCGGTTGACCGGGCGTCTCTGACCCTGCGGTGCACTGACCTCCCGGTACACCGGTCGGTATGGTGGTCAAGCTGACGAATCTGGCCGCGCAGTCGGTGGTCAGCACTCCGGACGGATTTTCCAGGTAGGTAGTCAAGCCATAGGCTCCCTCGCGGTCAAAGCTGTTGACCACGCCTTCGCCGAAATGATCGTAGTAGATTCCGTAGCCACCGCGAATCGAAGTTTTGCCCGCCGAACCCAACATCTTCTCGAAGAACTGGTTGCTGGAGGTCGGCGAGTAGGCAAAGGCAAAGCGAGGAGCGATATCTTTGTAATCCGGATTCCAATACGGCGCCTGGCCGTTGGCTTGTCCGCTGAGGGCAAAGCGGATGGTTGGGCGGTACACCTGTCCCAGGTTCATGGCCGTAGTCCGGTTGTCAAAAAATGAAGACAGGCTAGGAGTCGGCGAGACTTGATTTCCGCTGGTCTCGTAGGGCACTTGCAGCAGGGTGTAACGCAGCCCCAAGGTGAGCTGAAGATTGCTCTTCACACGCCATGCGTCCTGAGCGTAGAACTCGGCTTCATTCGATTTGAAATGCCGCGGAACTAGCGAGCCGGTAGGCAGAAACTGACCGTTTTTGTTCTGGTTATAGATCGCCTCCACCGAGCCGATGATTCCGGTCACGTTCGCGATGGCGGCATCGTAGAAGTACTCGAAAGCCCCGTCCATCGCCGGCAAGGCCGGATCGTTGGCCGGATCAAGGTCCTGGCCGGTGAAGGAGATGCCGCCATAATAGAGCCAGTCGGGATGGATCTCAGGGTAGAAAAAATTCTGCGCGTTCGAGAAGCGATTGTTGTCCACAATGCGCCAGTTCCCACCAAATTGCAGCGTATGTTGGCCCTTGGTCCAGGTCACGTCGTCGGCAAACTGATTCACCGGTACATTGACATTGACCGTACGGGCAAAGGACACCGGATCGGACAGATCCTGGAAGGAAATGCTCGAGTAAACATTGGGTCCGGTATCACCCAGCCCCTGGCGGACATAACCGTAGCGGAAATTGTTGATTAACGTGGGACGGAGGATCCCGGTGTACCCCACGGCCAATCCCTTGCTGTTGTTGTGCAGCACTTGACTGGGAGGCTGACCCGGAAATTGCTGCGCGTCCAGGGTGCGGTCGTCTTGCAGGATTCCGCGAAGAAACAGCCGGTGGTTTCCGTTCGCGGTCAAGTTGTAATCGAGCTTCGCCAAATACGTATTGAGATCGGTGGGTTGAGGCGCAGCGAAGGTGAAACCCAGAATGTTCAATCCATCGGAACCGGAACCGGAGGTGGTGTTGGGAAGCGGATAGGCGGGAATAGGAGTTCCGTCGGGTAAGCTTTCTTTCCCGTTCCACAGGTTTAACACGGCTTGGTTAACGCCGTTGCCGTTCGGGCACGTACCCGAAGTCAAACAACCCGGATCCAGGCTCTTGATGGTGGCGGGCTGCAAGTTGACGACGTTGCCGTTCGTGGCAATGTAACTCACAATGCCCTGGCGTAGGTTGGCACTCGGTACGGACTGAGTCGTCTGCACCGATTCCCGGGAGCGCTGCCCTTCGTAATTGGCGAAGAAGAACAAACGGTTCTTGATGATCGGGCCTCCGACGGCGCCGCCAAAGGTGTTGCGAATCAATTGGCCGGGCTTGTTGGGCAAGCCGCTCGTCAGTTGGGCTTCCTTGTTAAACCAGTCGTTGGCGGCGCCGAACAGCGTGCGGTTGTATTCGTAGGCGGTGCCATGAAACTGGTTGGTGCCGCTTTTCGTGACCAGGGAGACCTGCGCTCCGGAGGAGCGCCCGGAATCGGCGTTGGCGTTGGTGGTGGTGACGCGGAACTCCTCGAGCGAATCCATCGGGACTCGCAAGGCACCCTGGAACGCCTGCCCGAGCAACGGGTCGTTGTTGTCGAGGCCGTCCACGGTGATGTCGGTCTGGTCGCTGCGCGCGCCGTTGACCGCGCCACCGCGGGAGTCGGCGTAGGTATTCACCTGATTGCCGACATATGCGACTCCGGCCTGCAGGCTCAAGAGTTCGACCGCGTTCCGACCCTCGGAAGGAAGCGAGGCAATCTGTTGTGAGTCAAAGGCGTTACCCAAAGTTGCGTCGGCGGTGTTGACCGTGGGAGCCTCGGCGTGAACCTCGACGACGGTCTCGGTTTTTCCGACTGCCAAGGTGAAATCGAGCTTTGCCGGAGTATTCACCAGCAAAACCACATCCGGTCTCCGAATACGGGTAAATCCTGCAGCCACGGCGACGAGCGTATAAGTGCCGGGAGGTACCTCGAAAAACTGGTATTCGCCGCGATCATTGGTGGTCGTCGTCCGAGTGAATCCGGTTAGCGGGCTGGTAAGAGTCATCTGCGCACTCTTGATCACGGCTCCTGCCGGATCGGTCACCACGCCACGCACCGATGTGGTGGAAACCTGGGCCATTAGAGTGGAAACCAGCAGAGTCAAAATCAGGCCGACTTCGAGGAAAATGGCTGTAGCGGTGCGAAAGGATGGGTATCCCAACGGCTTGTTGAGCATAATCACCTTCAAAACCAGGGAATTGAAAATGAGCAAGAGTACCTTGCGATTGTTACAACCTGATGAAAGAGATGTTAAAAACAGGCCACCGGTGGGTGCGCCCGCCACCTCGGAACTGCCCGCTGCACGCGTGTTTTGACCCTGAGCCGCTCCGCCATTCGGTTCGCCATGACGGGTATCACCTCGAGGCCTGACCGACCGGTCGGCAAGCGGTAGGTATTGTACTCGAATCACCCGGAGAGGTGTGTTGGACTCGGCGCGAGCACTAAGGAGACACGGCTGGGAAGGGTAAAGACACGGCTACGATCGAAGTGGAGATCAGCCGGCAACCCGAATCATGGATTGACGGGTCGGACACGGTTCGTCCGACGACGTCCGGCGGTCGCACGACGATCTAGCGCAGATCCGCCATAACTTCGGCGAGCACTTCCCTGCCCGGGCGCACCACGGATTGCGGTAGGGTGGTGAGAGGTTCCTCGGTTAGGTTCAGCACATCAATGAACGTGGGTGCGGTGGGATTAACGTAGAAGACCCCGGTCAGAACCTCGTTGTTTTGCCGGGCCTCGTGCAAACGCGTGATAGCCCGAATCCGGTCGGTGGGATCGTAATCTTCCTCGATCTTGTGCAACTGCAAGCGGGAGCCGTCGTGCATGGTGACTTGCACGGTGTCGCCCGGATCATAGTCCACGTTGATTTCCTCAAACGCCGCCACAAAGCTGATGTCCTGCAGGGGTTCCTCGTGATCCTTCATATATTTGTAGGATTTCGTAGAGCCTTCATGATCGTTGAAGGTTACGCAAGGCGATACCACGTCGAGCATGACCGTACCCTGATGGGCGATCGCGGCCTTGAGCATGCTGTGCAGTTGTTTCTTGTCTCCGGAAAAGGAACGCCCGACAAAGGTGGCACCCAATTCGATGGCCATGGCACAGGTATCGATGGGGGGTAGCTCATTGATGACGCCGGTTTTCAACTTGGAACCGAGATCGGCCGTGGCCGAGAATTGTCCTTTGGTCAAGCCGTACACTCCGTTGTCTTCGACAATGTAGATGACGGGCAGATTGCGTCGCATGAGATGAACGAACTGCCCGATACCAATCGAAGCCGTGTCGCCATCGCCGCTCACCCCCAGGGCAATGAGCTTATGATTGGCCAAGACCGCACCCGTGGTGACCGAGGGCATACGCCCGTGTACGGCGTTGAAGCTGTGAGAGCGGCGCATGAAATAGGCCGGGCTCTTCGAGGAGCAGCCGATCCCGCTGGGCTTGATCACCTTCTCCGGCGGTATGCCCATTTCAAACATGGCGTCGATAATTCGCTCGGAGATGGCGTTGTGGCCGCAGCCGGCGCATAGCGTAGTCTTGCCGCCCCGGTAATCGATCACCGTCAGGCCAATGCGGTTGGTCTTCGGCGCCGGAGCGCTGGTCGATGTCGTCGACATGTTACTTCCCCTCCATGCTGCTGAGCTCATCGGTGACCGAGCGGGCATCGAGCGGCAGTCCGTGAATATGCGCGATACTGCGCAGGCGGGTGACTAGCTCCGGCCGGATGTCGAGTTTCAGCAAGCTGAGCATCTGGGCATCGCGGTTCTGCTCGACGACGTAAACGCGGTCGTGCTGTTCGATGAAGGCGTGCACTTCCCGGGTGAAGGGATAGGCGCGGATGCGCAGATAATCGGTCTCGATAGCGTACTCGTTGCGCAGCTGATCGCGAGCCTCGACGATTCCCCAGTGAGACGTACCGTAGGCAATGATGCCCACCTTTTGGCCGGTCGATACCAGCTCTGGACGGGGCACGAAGGAGCGCGCGGTCTCAAACTTCTTGTTGATGCGCTCCATATTCCGTTCGAAGTCGTCGGGGCGCTCGCTATATTGCGACTTCTCGTTGTGCCCGCTGCCGCGAGCAAAGTAGGCCGCGGCGGGATGATCCGTACCGGGCAGGGTGCGGTAGCCAATGCCATCTCCGTCTACATCCTTGTAGCGCTCGAAACTGCCCAGACGGTCAAGGTCTTCCTTGGATAGGATCTTTCCCCGCTTGATCGGCGTGGTCGGATATTCGAACGGCTCCGACATCCAATTATTCATGCCCAGATCGAGGTCGGACATGACAAACACCAGGGTTTGGAAATGCTCGGCCAGGTTGAAGGCGTCCAGGGCCATGCTGAAGCACTCGCCCACGGAACTCGGAATCAGCATGATGTGTTTGGTATCGCCGTGCGAAAGGAAGGCGGTCGAGAGGATATCCCCTTGCGAGGTGCGCGTCGGCAAGCCGGTGGACGGCCCCACGCGTTGGATATCCCAAACTACTCCCGGCACCTCGGCATAATAGGAAAGGCCGGCAAACTCTGCCATCAGCGAAATCCCTGGTCCGGCGGTCGCCGTCATGGCTCGCGCCCCGGCCCAGCCCGCCCCGAGGACCATGCCGATGGCGGCCAGCTCGTCTTCGGCTTGCACAATGGCAAACGTGGCCTTGCCGTCGGCGGTAATGCGGTACTGCTTCATATAATCGATCAAGCTCTCGACCAGCGAAGAAGAGGGCGTAATGGGATACCAGGTCACGACCGTCACCCCGGCAAACATCGAGCCCAGGGCGGCGGCGGAGTTGCCGTCGATGATGATCTTGCCCTTGGTCTTGTCCATCCGCGTGATGAAGTAGGGATCCTGTTTGGTGAGACTGGCCGCGGCGTAATCGAAGCCGGCTTTGGCGGCGGCGAGGTTGAGGTTAGCGGCCTTCACTTTGCTGGCAAACTGCTTGCGAATGGCGATCTCGACTTCGGCCATCTCGATCTCGAGCAGCTGGGCGACGACCCCCACGTACACCATGTTCTTGACCAGTTTGCGCAGCTTGGCCTCCGCGCAAACCGTGGCCACCAGTTTGTCGAAAGGAACCGAATAAAAGGTCAGGTCGGAGCGCATTTTGGCGAGGTTCAGCGGTTCGTCGTATAACACTGCCGCCCCGGCAGCGAGCGAGCGGACATCTTCCTCCGCCGTCTCCGCATTCATCGCCACCAGGAAATCAATTTCTTTCTTGCGGGCGATGTAGGAATCCTTATTGGCGCGAATTGTGTACCAGGTGGGTAGACCCGCGATATTCGAAGGAAACAGATTCTTCCCTGAAACCGGCACTCCCATTTGGAAAATGCTCCGCAGCAGCACGGTATTCGAGCTCTGCGAACCGGAACCGTTCACGGTCGCCACCTGAATGCTTAGGTTGTTGACGACGCGCTTCCGCTCCGTTGACCGAGAGGCTTCCCGGAGCGCTACATCTGTCGAGGCCATTCTTCGATCCTTCCTTGTTTCGGGAGCCTAGTCCCGCTCAGGTGTTGTGGAAAGTCAGGCGTACCTTTGATTATACGGCACCGAGGCGCAGCAAGAGGGCGCCAGGCCGCAGATTTTCCGTTACCAGCGTACCTGATTCATACCTGGCCTTCAGGACGTTTGGATGCGGAAGAACTGCGCCATGTTGCGGAACTTATTATATCGTGAGACGACCAATTGTGCAGGGGGGACCTTTTCGAGCTCTGCCAAGTGCTGGGCGATCGCGGCATCGAGCAACTGCACCGCCTGATCCGGATCGGCGTGGGCCCCGCCGGGGGGTTCGGGAATGATCGCGTCCACGCAGCCCAGTTGGGAAAGATCCTGGGCGGTGATGCGCAGCGCCTGCGCCGCCAGCTCCTTTTTCGCGGTGTCGCGCCACATGATCGAGGCACAGCCTTCGGGGGAAATGACCGAGTAGATCGCGTTCTCCATCATGAGCACGCGGTCGGCGACGGCGATGGCCAGGGCGCCACCGCTGCCTCCTTCACCCGTAATGATGGTAAGGATGGGTACTTTTAAGCGCACCATCTCGCGCAGGTTGCGCGCAATCGCTTCCGCCTGGCCCCGCTCCTCGGCGCCCAACCCCGGGTTGGCCCCGGTCACATCCACCAATGTGATCACCGGGCGAGAAAACTTTTCCGCCATTTTCATCACCCGCAAGGCCTTGCGATAGCCCTCGGGATTAGGCAGCCCAAAATTGCGGTACATGCGCTGCTTGGTGTCACGTCCCTTTTCCGTGCCGAGCACCATGACTTCCTGACCGTGGAAACGGGCCATGCCGCAGATCAGGGCGGGATCGTCGCCGAATCCCCGGTCGCCATGAATTTCGCTCCAATCGGTAAACACGCGCTCGATATAATCGAGGGTATGGGGACGCTGAGGGTGGCGGGCCAGTTCGGCCTTCTGCCAGGCATCGAAATTGACCGTGACCTCGGTGCGGAGAGCATGGATGCGAGCCTGCAACTCCTGAATCTGCCGACGAACGTCTTCATTCTGTCCCGGCAGTGCCTCCAGTCGGGCCAGTTGCTGCTCGATCTTTTCGAGCTCTTGTTGCGATTTCAGTTGCGACTCCATCCGTCGGACACCGCCGTTCGTCGAAGCCCACCGGGCCTCTACCATCGACAGCAGCAGCTCGGCACCGTCGAGCGACAGGGGAGCCCCGGTGGCACCCGGAGCCGTCGCCGCTTTCCCCCGGACCCTTTGACCAGATGTCATGCCATGCCGATCTTAGTCGATGATACGAACCGCACCCCGCCCGCACAGCTCCTCGACTCGAACCATAAAGCTACGGTCTGGTAGCACATTATAGCCTTCCGCTTCCATCACCACCATGAAATCGCCCTCCTGTTCCACGTCGAACAGCACTTTGGTTTCGCCTCGTGAACGGGAAAAAAGGGCATGCAGATCATCAATCGTTGCCGGTTGCGCCTTGGCGGCGGGAATGCGAATGCGCAACGAGCGCGGCAGCGGAACCTTTGCCTCGGAGAGGGCCAGAATATCACTGACCGTGAGCTTCGGATTTACTCCTTCCTCAATGCGCAGTCCCCCGCGCACCAAAACCGGGACGTCCAGTTTCACTCTTTCCTCAAGCTTGCGGTAGGCCTCGGGAAACACAATCATTTCGACCGAACCTTCGCGATCCTCGAGCACGGCCTGCGCGTAGAATTCTCCCCGCCTCGATTTGAGAACCCGCAGATTGCGGATCAGGCCGGCGGTGGTGACGCTTTCCTCTTTCCCGGTGGACACTTTGATGGCCGCGATGTCGGTGGTGGTGAGCGCCCGCAAATCTTCGAGCTTCTCCCGGTATTTCTCGAGCGGATGCCCGGTAATGAAGAAGCCAAGAACCTCCTTCTCGGCGCTCAACCGCGTGTGCTCGTCCCATTCGGGAATCGCCGGCAGAGCCTCCGGCTGGCCACCGGACTGCGCCTCCTCCTGAAAGACTCCGAACAGGCCGTGCTGGCCGAGCTGGGCGTCGCGCTGCGCCTTTTCGCCGCGCTCCACCGCCTTGTCGAGCACCGCCATCAGCTGCGCCCGATGGCCGAGCGAATCCATGGCTCCGCTCTTGATGAGGGATTCGAGCACCCGCCGATTCAACACCCGGAGATCCACGTTCTCGCAGAATTCGTAAATCGAGCGATAGGCTCCCCGCTCCCGGCGTCCGGCGGAGATCGATTCGATGGCGTTCGGTCCCACATTCTTGACCGCGGCCAAACCGAAGCGGATGGCCTGGCCATGGGGCGTGAAATTGGCCTCGCTGACATGGAGGTCCGGAGGCTCGACGGCAATCCCCATTTCCCGGCATTCGTTGATGTATTTCACTACGTCATCGGTGCTGCTGGTCACCGAGGTCAGCAGCGCGGCCATGAATTCCACCGGATAGTGGGTCTTCAAATACGCCGTGTGATAGGCCAACAGCGCGTAGGCAGCGGAATGCGATTTGTTGAAGCCATAGCCGGCAAACTGGGCCATGAGATCGAAAATCTTCTCGATCTTTTTCTGGGGATAACCACGCTCGACCGCGCCTTCGACGAAGCGCTCCCGCTGTTGGGCCATCTCCTCGGGTTTCTTCTTACCCATGGCACGGCGCAGCAAGTCGGCTTCGCCCAAGGAGTACCCGGCCAGCCGATTGGCGATCTGCATCACCTGCTCCTGATACACGATCACCCCGAGGGTTTCTTCCAAGACGTCCTTCAACTCCGGCAGCTCGTATTCCACCTTCTTGCGGCTGTGCTTGCGATCGATGAAGTCGTCGATCATTCCGCCCTGGATCGGCCCGGGACGATAGAGCGCGTTCAAGGCCGTCAGGTCGCCGATCGAGTTCGGCTGGTAGCGTCTGAGCACGTCGCGCATGCCATGCGATTCAAACTGGAACACCCCGGAGGTCAGTCCGCTGTGAAACACTCGTCGGTAGGTTTCCTCATCGTTCAGGGGAATGTCGTCCAGCCGAATCTGCTGGCCTTGGGTCTGTGCGATCAGCTTGAGCGTCTCATCGAGAAGGGTGAGCGTGGTGAGCCCGAGAAAGTCCATCTTCAGCAGACCTAGCTTCTCAATGGCCACCATGTCGAAGGCGGTAACGATTTCGTCGTTTTTGGTGCGATGCAGGGGAACAAGGTCGATCAACGGCCGGGGGGAAATCACCACTCCGGCGGCGTGCATGCCGGCATTGCGGACCAGGCCTTCCAGCTTGCGCGCGGTATCGAGCAACTGACGCACTTGGGCGTCGTTTTCGTAGACCTGGGCGAGGGGAGGAGATTCCCGAATTGCCTCTTCGAGCGTGATGTTGAGCTGGTTCGGCACCATCTTGGCGATCCGGTCCACATCGCTATAGGGGATATCCATGGCCCGACCCACATCTTTGATCGCTGCCTTGGCCGCCATCGTGCCAAAGGTGATGATCTGCGCCACATTGTCCCGGCCATACTTGCGAGTAACGTAGTCGATCACTTCCCCGCGACGGTTCATGCAGAAATCGATGTCGATATCGGGCATCGAAATGCGCTCCGGGTTTAGGAAGCGTTCAAACAGCAGCTCATGTTGCAGGGGATCAAGATCGGTGATGCCCAGCGCATAGGAAACCAGCGAACCGGCTGCCGAGCCCCGACCCGGACCGACGGGAATGTTGGCGTCCCGGGCGTAGCGGATGAAATCCCAAACAATCAAGAAATAGCCGGAGAACTGCATTTGGCGGATGATCGCGATCTCCCGCGCCAGCCGCTGTTCGTAATCGGCCAGGTTATGCTTCAGTCGGCCCTGCCCTTCCAGAGTGCGCAGGGACTCCATGCGCCGCGCAAATCCCTCGCGGGCCACATGTTCGAAGTAACTGTCCAGGGTGTATCCCGGCGGAACATCAAAATGGGGGAACGGATCGCTGACCTTTTCGAGGCGCAGGTTGCAGCGTTCGGCAATCGCCAGCGTGCGGGAGAGCACCTCGGGCGCGTGCCCGAACACCCGGTACATCTCGTCATGGCTCTTGACGTAGAAACTGGTGCTCTCGAATTTCAGCCGGTTTCGGTCCTCGATGGACTTGCCCGTCTGGATGCATACCAGCACATCATGGGCATAGGCATCTTCCTCGCAAAGGTAGTGGCTGTCGTTAGTGGCCACCAGCGGAAGGCCCAGGTCTTTCTCCAATTGGAACAGCTGGGGATGAATGCGCCGCTCCTTCTCGAGGCCTTGGTCTTGAATTTCGAGGAAAAAATTCTTCTCGCCAAAGATATCCCGGTAGACGCCAGCCATCTCACGAGCCGCCTCGTAACGGCCCTCCATCAGGTTTTCCGCGACCTCTCCCTTCAGGCAACCGGAGAGCCCAATCAAACCCTTGGCGTGCGCGGCCAGAAAGTTCTTGCTCACCCGAGGCTTGTAATAGAAGCCATGCAGCGAGGCCTCGGAGGTAATCTTGACCAGGTTGCGATAGCCCTCTTCGGTTTCCGCCAGCACTAGCAGGTGGTTGTAGGTGTCTCCCTCGGGAGGCGTGCGCTCAATGTTGTGATCCTCTTTCTTGGAAATATAAAGTTCGCAGCCCAGGATCGGTTTTACGCCGTGCTTTTGGGCAGCGTTGACGAAATGTACCGCCCCAAAGATGTTGCCGTGATCGGTCATCGCGACCGCCGGCATGCCGAGTTCCTGCACCCGCTGACAGAGTTTCTCCACGTCGCAGGCGCCATCGAGCATGGAGTAATCCGTGTGGAGATGAAGGTGAACGAATTGGGACATGATCCTCTCTAACGCGAGATTGTAAGCGGAAGCGGACGAAGCGTGCGCCTCCGGATATCCACAGATTGTGGGAATGTGAGCAGCCACGGACCAGCGACCGAACTACCGGGGAGTTTTGAAGTCCACACCGCGATCTTCGTTCGCCTTCTTGGTCGCCGCAACATCCAGTTCGGAGAGAGGAATTCTTCTGGCCTTGCCTGAGCTCAAGACCCAGAGCGATTCGCCTACGATGGCGTAGTTTTTAACTTCCTCCGTGTGCTTGTCTCGGAACACGAACTCGGTGGGTTGTGAGTCGGTCTCTGCGGGCCGCGGCGGGGCGGCTCGTAGATCCCGCTCCTCGCGCAACTCCGCGATTTCTTCGTGCAATCGATCGATCTCAGCCTGTTGCTGTTCGATCCGTCCGCTGTCCACGCCGGAATCTGCCGGAGCATAGTTGGGCGCAGAGTAGGAGTCGTTGTCATACCACCCCGGACTTCCATACCACGCCGAGTATGGGTACCACCAGGACGCTGCCCGCCATGGAAATACCCGGCAGGGACGTCCCCAGCAGGTGGTAACGAAAGGCCGGTTATGAAATCCGAAACCCCCGTGCACGATCGTCCGCGGCCCGTGCATGAACTGCCCGCGGGGAACACCTGCGGTAGGTGGGCGGAAACCTGAGCCGCCACCGTGGACGGCCATGCTGGGGCGTGCTCCGAATCCTGCGGAGGACCCGCCACGACGTTGACTCCAACCCAGAGGCAAGAGGAAAGCCGCGCCCAAAACCGCCATCAACAGCCAGCGCCCCATACTTAATTATAGTACCGCAATCCAGCCCGCCCCTCCGCCTTTTTGGCCTAGCCGCCCTTGGCTTTCTTGCCCGCTGCTTTCGTCGTCTTCTTCGGCGGAGCCTGCTTTTGAGTCTTAGGATGTGCCGCCTTCTTACCGGCAACGGCAGCCTCGCCAGAGGAACTGCCCGGGTCGGTCGCGGCGGCCGGCGCCACGGCTTTCGCCTGCTTCTTGCCGGCGGTAGCGGCGGGCGAGGCTGGCGGAGCAGCCGCAGCTGCTTTGGCTCCACGCTTTCGCTTGGGAGGAGGGGGCGGTGGCGGTGGCGGCGGTGGTGCCAGAGGCTTCAAAAACTTCAGAATCTCGGTGCGCGAGCGTAGCTTTCCGTCTAGCAACAGCAAGAAAACATCGTGGGCGATCTTCGGATACTCCGGTAGCTGGGGCGTGATATGGAGCTCGGTCATCTCGGGCAAGGGAATTTTCTGCTGCACTTGCCGCCACTTGGTGAAAAAGTTCTTGATCTTTTGTGTCACCGTTTGCTGGCGAGCGGTTACGGCCAGAAAAAGAGTCATCTCCGGGCGCGCTTCCGAGAGCAACTTCCAGGTACGCGAGGGAGTAGCCGCTTCTTTGCCGGTTAGGCGCTTCGCCAGATCCTTGGCGTTATCCCCGAGGTCCTTCCATGCGGCCACCAAATCCTTGCGCGGAATCAGCTTGCGCATGTCGGCGAGGTCTTTCTCCCCCAGCCTCGCGGTCAAGAAGTGCAACACTGCCGGAGCCGGATCTGGGGTGTATCCGAGCTCATTCATCTGTTGGCGGGTCTTGAGCAGTTGCGCCAGCCCGGCGGTATCCACTTTGGCTGTAGTCCAATGCGGATCGAGCACCTTCAGCCACCCTTCCTTTTCGAGGGCGCGCAGAATGTGCAAGGGATCGTCTTCGTAGGCAATCTGCTCGATCTCCTGCCCGATGGCTCGTGTGCTGATGTACTCGATGTAGTTGTTTTCTTTGGCCGACTGATATCTCGCCTGGGTCCGCTCCTCGAGCGGCCAATGAAAGCGCGCGGCAAAGCGCGTAGCGCGAATCAGACGCGAGGGATCTTCGACGAAGGCGTAGTTATGTAACACACGCAACAGCTTGGATTCAATGTCCGCCGCACCGTTGAAGGGATCAAGCAACAGCCCCCGGGAACCGGGGTTCAACGACAAGGCCATGGAATTGACGGTAAAGTCACGGCGACGCAGATCTTCGATGATCGTAGCCGGAGCGGTGATTGGCGGTTTGCCGACTTTATCGTAGCGTTCGGTGCGGGCCGCACTGATCTCGGCGCGAACATTGCCCGCCAGTACGAGGTACAGGGTCTTGAGCTCGTCGTCGATGGCCGACACCACCGCGCCCGCCCGTTCGAGGTCCTTCTCGAGTTTTAGCGGGTTGCCCTGAACCGTGAAGTCGAGGTCGCGGATGGTGAATCCGCTGATGATGTCGCGCACCGCGCCGCCGGTCAAATAAATGTTCATGCCGGCGTTACGGGCAACATCTTGAATCAAGCTGACGCCCCGCTGCTGATCGGGTGTCAGCCTGATTTCCATGGTGTAGATGTAATCCGCCATGCCTTCGTCAGAGTTGGGCCGTGAACTGCCTGCACCCTGCAGGGTTGGAGATTTCCACAGGGAATCTCCGAGGTCGAGCACCCGCTTGGACGCCATCCCTGTAAACTATTTGATTGGATAGACTTATACGGATTGGGATCGGTCTCGGCAAAGTACAGAAAATATCACAAGGTTAACAATTTGGCTACTGAGAATCGATGACTCGTTATATTCCAGGCAAAAGTGTGAGAATCTGAGGGAGGAAAAGCCAGCCATGCCGCCCTTTAAGCGGCTTTCGGCCGCAACATGCCTTCGACGCACAAGAAAGTGGTGGTTCGGAAGCTGGACCGCGATTCCATCAACGGCTATCTTGCATCGGCGGAATTTGTCCGCGAGGGCAAACTACAACTGCTGAATACCTCAGGCAACGTGGTCTCGATCGAACTGGGGCTCATCAAAGTGGTTCATTTTGTGCGGGAGTTCAGCGAGGTCGACCCGCCCGCCCGAAAGACCTTCACCACCCGCCCGCGTACCGAAGGTCTCTGGGTGCGATTGAAGTTCAAAGACAACGAAATCCTCGAAGGCTTGATGCCGAATGACCTTTCCGCCAACCGGCCGGAAGGGTTTTTGATTAATCCTCCCGATTTACGCTCTAACATTCAACGCATGTTCGTGCCGCGAAACGCGCTCGAGTCCTTGACGGTGTTGGCGGTGATTGGATCGACGCGGCGCCGCCGTCGCGGCGTACTCCTCGATACTCGCCAGGTGACGATGTTCGAAGAATGACCCTGCGACCTCAAC
Organism: Terriglobales bacterium; assembly: GCA_035501575.1. GTDB lineage: Bacteria > Acidobacteriota > Terriglobia > Terriglobales > Acidobacteriaceae > JAFAGX01. The sequence continues at coordinate 16,885 of DATJVZ010000188.1, forward strand.
TTCGGCAGTGCGCCTCAAGCAGGGCAGCATGCGAGTCAAGGCCGCATCGGTCACTAAGCCGGTTTCCTAGGCGGCTCGGGTCCCGCCGGTGATAGGACGATAGCCCGATTCTCCCGCTTTCTTCATTGCCGCCAGCCCTTCCTGTTGGGAAAGCAACGGGGTCGTGTGTACGCTTTTGCACACCCCACCGGCGGCGAATGCGATGGCGATGGCGGCTGCGCTAACGTTGTCCGGCATTTCGGTAATCGCCACAACATCGTAATCTCCGAATGCGAGCCAGCCCTCGACCAGTTTCCCGCCGAGCTTTTCGATCGGCGCCCGTACTGCCGCTATACGGTCTTGCGGCTGCGCGATCAGTGCTCGCCAACCTTCGCTCGTGTAGCTAACTTGATGCAAAAAAAGTGGCATATGCCCTCCTTAGAATTGGCTTGGATACGAGCGCGAATCATCCCACCGATGTTTCGACAAGTCAAGCACATCCGAAGAAATCTTGATGATAAATTTCACTATCCTGAGGGTGCGCCGGAAACGGGGGAGATGGTCGCCCGGGGAGGGCGCAGGCGACGGTATGCCAGCAAAATCGCCTCCCGCTCACAGCCGCTCGACGGACAATGCCGGTGTTCGCTTTCATCTACAATCCTACGAACAGCATGGCAAGAGTTCGCCTTGCCGTGAGTTGTCGAGGGAACCAGAACATGAGACTTCGCGAGATTGCGTCTGCATTGGGCGCGCGCCTGGAAAATGGCTCGCCTGACACCATCGTCACCGGGGTTGCCGGCATCGAAAAAGCCGGTCCGGGCCAACTCACTTTCCTGGCCAATCCCAAATATGCCGCCGCCGCCAAGAAGACTCAAGCTGCGGCCATCATCGTCTCCGAGGACTTCCCTGCCATATCCACCGCCATGTTGCGCACCCGGGATCCCTATTGGGCCTTCGCCCGTTCGATCGAACTATTTTATGAGGCGCCACGCTATCCGCCGGGGGTACACCCCACGGCGGTCATTCACTCCTCCGCCAAAATCGGGGTCAACTCACATATCGGGCCTTACGTCGTGATCGACGAAGGCGTGGAGATCGGAAAGCAAGCGGTATTGCTAGCCCATGTCGTCATTTATCGCGCGGCCAAGATCGGGGACAACTTCTTTGCCCACGCGCATGCCGTGGTGCGCGAACACTGCCGCTTAGGCGACCATGTGATCCTGCAGAACGGCGCCGTCATCGGCAGTGACGGGTTCGGTTTTGCCAAGGATAACGGCGGACATTGGCGCAAAATCCTCCAGTCCGGGCCGGCGGTCCTCGAAGACGACGTGGAGGTGCAAGCGAATGCCTGTGTGGACCGCGCCAGCGTCGGAGAGACGCATGTCGCCCGTGGGACGAAAATCGACAACCTGGTGCAAGTCGGACACGGATCGAGCGTGGGGCAAGATACCTTACTTTGCGCTCAGGTCGGCCTGGCAGGTTCGACCGCCGTAGGAAATCGGGTCATTCTTGCGGGTCAGGTGGGAGTGGCCGGTCATTGCAGGATTGGCGATGGCGCCCTGGCGACGGCGCAAACCGGAATTCCGAGCGATGTCCCGGCCGGCCAAATCGTCAGCGGCTACCCGGCCATAGAAAACAAGCGATGGCTCAAGTGCGCGGCGATCTTTGCCCGGCTGCCGGAGATTGCCAAGGCGATACGCACAAGAAGAAACTAAGAGGTT
>DATJVZ010000189.1:0-32263 GCA_035501575.1 Terriglobales bacterium
CGCCGGCCTGCAGCGCCTCGTAGGGGATGGTCATGTGCAGCACACCTTGGGAGTAGGTTGCCACCGCCAATGGTGTTCCGGGAGACGCCCGGAATGGCTCCCGGGCGATAAACCAGCCGACGGTGAGAAAGACAACCACCACTAGGCCGGCGAATCTAACCGGATCTTGGTACCGTTTGCTATAGTCCACGGAGTCCCCCCACAAGCCACTTCGTAATCCAGGCTCACTTCCTAATGAATGCGTGACCTTGAAATTATTGCGTTTTAGCTCCAATGGACTCGGGCTCTCCGCGGAAACAACATCCCAGCTGACGCTGGTTCTCCTAGCTGGAGTAGCCCCTAATATGGCTTTGACCCTGTCGGCGACTTTTTTGGTTGCCCTGCTTGTGGAACTTGCCCTGAATCCCGCCTAAACCACTGCCATGCGAGCACCGAGAATTGTTTGGGTCCGTGTCGGCTCGGGAAGTATGCGACGTTCTCTCGCACCCTGGCTCGCGTTATCGACCCAGGCGGAAGCCGTCGGTCGCTCAAGAGGATGCGCTACGATGCGTATGGAGAAGGAGGCGCCCCATGAAGACCCTGCGGACACCATCAGCGCAATTGGCAGTGCTTCTGCTGGGATTTTTGTGCATGGGTAGCGGCCCGCAGGCTCCGCCCAGTAATGCTGCCGCCGATCTCGGCGGCACATCCTGGCGGCTTGTGAAGTTCGAGGGCAGTGATGACAAAACCCTGACCTCTGACGACCCGACAAAGTACACAATCCAGTTCGAAAGCAAGGGCACCGCGAGTGTGCGCATCAATTGCAACCGTGGACACGGAACCTGGAGCTCCTCGGGACCGCATTCGCTTGAATTTGGCCCTCTGGCGCTCACCCGGGCAATGTGCCCGCCCGCACCACTCAATGATCGCATTGTGAAAGACTGGGCGTATGTCCGCTCCTACATGTTGCGAGACGGTCATCTTTTTCTGTGGCTGATGGCCGATGGAGGCATCTACGAGTTCGAGCCTCTGGGCGAGGAGACCAAAGCGGGAGGGTCGGTGAAAGGAACAGCCCTTTACCGCGAACGTATGGCATTGCCACCCGACGCGGTTTTTGAAGCCACCCTGGAAGACGTCTCCAAGGCAGACGCCCCGGCCGAAGTCATTGGCCGGGTGCGCCTCGACGGGCCTGGCAATCCTCCAATTCATTTCGAAATCCGATACGACACCTCTCGAATCGATCCGGGTCACGGTTACGCGGTGCGGGGCCGAATCATGGTCGGCGGCAAGTTGTTTTTCTCGACCGATCAGCTCTACCAGGTACTGACGGCAGGCCATGGTAACGAGGTGGAACTGCTCTTACGGCGTGTCGCCACAGGCGAAAGCTCCGCTGCCACCGAGTCCCTGGAAAACACCTACTGGAAGTTGACCAATCTCGGCAACACACCGGTGCCCGCGGCTTCCGAGCAAAAAGAACCCCATTTCGTCCTCGATTCCCAGACGCGGCGCGTCAGTGGATCGGGCGGCTGCAACCGCCTCACGGGTAGCTACGAGCTAAATGAAGATCATCTGAAGTTCAGCCAGATGGCGAGCACCATGATGGCCTGCCTGGAAGGTATGGACACCGAAAAGGCGTTTCTGCAGGCACTCGAACAAGTGAACACGTGGAAGATCGGGGGCCGGCAGCTCGAGCTTTTTGACGCGGCCGGAAATCTCGTTGCTCGTTTTGCGGCTCGTCCTACAAACTAGCGGCGCGGGACAGGGCGGACTCGAGCCCTCGCGAACGGAAGCGCTTGGGCTCACGGCTTCGCACTTTTGTGAATCTCGACTGTGCTCCAAGTCTTGTCCGCAGCGTGGCAGAGATTTTCGAGCAGGCACTCCGCACATCTCGGTGACCGGGCCATGCATACTTTGCGGCCGTGCCAGATCAGCTGGTGGGCAAACAAAATCCATTTCTCCTTCGGAATCACCTTCATCAGATCGGCTTCGATTTTTACTGCGTCGGTGTTTTTGGTCAGCTCCAGTCGCCGGCTGAGGCGGGTCACGTGCGTATCGACCACGATACCCACGCCCTCCTTAAACCATGTTCCCAGGACGACGTTCGCGGTCTTGCGCGCCACCCCCGGCAGGGTAACCAGTTGCTCCATGGTTCTGGGCACCTCGCCGCCGAAGTCTTGGACGATCTTCTTCGCCGCTCCGACTAGAGATTTGGCTTTATTCCGAAAAAATCCGGTCGATCGGACGTCCGGCTCCAGTTGTGTCGGTTCAAGCGCTGCGAAATCACGAACCGTGGGGTATTTGCGAAAAAGCTCGGGGGTCACGCGGTTAACATTGACGTCGGTCGATTGCGCCGACAGGATGGTTGCGACCAACAGTTCCCACGCGCTCGTGTGAGTCAGCGCGCAAGTGACATCTGGATACAACTGATCCAGCCTCGCCAGGATCTGTCGAATGCGCTCCGGCAGAAGCGGATTGTAACGCTTGGAATCTCGCGCAGACCCCTTAGTCGGCGAGCTGGGCTTCTTTGGGCTAGTCCGTGAGGGGGCAAGCACAAGGACGCTCGCGCGTTGCGGCCGCGGGAGCAGCCGGGTAGGTCGTACTGTGTCGTGTCTTCCGCTTTTCGCGGGTTGGCGTGGAACGACGCCTCGGGGCACTTTGTGGTTGTCCTTCCGATGGAGGATTCGCCCCTAGATGTTAGCAGAAGGATGTCCCGTCGAAGGACGAAGGGCGAGCCCCGATGCTGGGCCCTGAGGAAGCTGTGGAAGAGTTGGTCGGATTTAGCTTCGGTTCTCTTGATCGTCCGGTGCGAGCGTAAGTGATTGGGTGCCACTCCCTAATAAAGACTAATTCCACCTTTGAACTCAATGAGTTCCGCAACTTCGACGAGGAATGATCTGCTGCCGCCAAATTTTGTGATTGGGATGTGAGCCTTTTTGCCGACAAACGACGCTGTATAGAGTGAGAGGGCTTAAGTTCAAACCAAAGGAGGCAGTTATGCGGATACCAAACACAGCAGGTTTGGCGATTGTTTTCCGAAACCCTCAGCCCCGGCGAGAGACGCGATATCCGGATGGATGGATTTTGCTTTCACGCAAGCACCAGTTCAAAGTCTTGGTTTGTCGGGATGAGACGAGACGTCCCCATGTCATTCGCAAGGAAGCAGCATAGCCGAGCGCAAGCCAACAGGAGCGAACATGAACAACGAACTTATGATTGAGCAGGCAGAGCTGACCGGGACGGTAAACCCATCCGTGCACGGCCGAGCAATCAGATATGGCCTCCCTTGTGCCAATTGCAGAATCTATTATTCCGCCGAACTCATGGTGTGTCCTTTCTGCAAGTGCAAAGAGCGCGTTTCGCCCGTCCTGACGGTGGCGCGCTCTGTTGTTCGCATGTAAGTCGCACGTCGGCCGCACGACCAGGAAGGGATCCGGCCGCAACTCCGCCTGGTCGTGGGTCAGCATATCGGGAAGTCCAGCTTTAGCAACTCTACCCTGCCGCGCAATCCACATCATGGGTGATCGACCGCTCGCAACTAGTACCGGATCCACCCAAACCGCGGCTTCGTTTCCGACAACCCGCGCTGACGTAACCCGGTATCCGGAAACAACCGACCACTGTCAGCATCGAATGCTAGCGGATGCCCAACCCTTGGTCTTGGCAGCGCTCAGGTTACTTGTAAGAACTGGGAGGCAATAAGAGTTGGATGCCGAAGTAGCCGATGAAGTAGGGCTGAGTGCTGCTCGCGGGTTCCAGGCTGCGTCCGGCCATGAGGAGCAGATCACCGGACGATGGATCTTGTAGCGAGCGCCAAAATCGATGCTGGGCTGGCTCTCGGAAGGATGGAAGGTCCCCAGAGCATAGAGTTCCATGTCCATTTCCAGCTTGGGCGTGAAGTCATGCCCAACAACCAGGCCGGTGAGCCAGCCGTCCGGACCGTTGTGCACAAACTGATACCCGATTTCGAAATCCACATCGACGGGACCTAATTTCTTGGAGAATTCGGCAGGCAGTTCGAAGCTGTCATTGGGGGAGGTAATCCCGCGCCGGACGGCGTGGTTGGGATTGTTCAGAAAAGCCTGGGGAAACACGGAGACGGACAGGCCCGACTCACCTCCATCGTAGAAACGCCACTTGAGTCCAGGGTTGGACTGCCCCAAACCGAATTTCGTCTCGGAAAAGGGATTCTGGACCCGCAGCCACGCATTTTCATAGGTAAGCTGGATGCGATCGCCGAGTCCGAAATTGATATCCACATCCGGGACGTGAGACACGGAATGGCCGCTGTAGAAAAAGGGCATGTAGCCGAGGTTGATTTCCCAGTTGAGATTGCCCGGAGTTCCTGGGTCATTCGTGTAGTAGGGCGGCCCGCCTTGGGAAAATGCGCAGGGCGCCGTCAGCAAGAATAGGAAAAAGACCAACGAACGGCGACACCGGGTTAGGGCGTTCCGGTGAGAGAGCAGCATGGGCACACACGAATCCGGCCGGACTCGGTTGGAGAAGGTCAAGAGCGGCACGAAGCTTACCGTCATTTCGTCCGCTCGCCTAAGTAGCAAGGGATTCTCATTCCGCAGCCCTGGCGGGATGCGACCGCGCCAAGACGCGCTACAGGCTCCAGGATGTTAGCGATGCTCACGCCGGCAGCGAACTGTGCAGAGCAGCTGCGATCAGGGGTAGCTCCACGCGGAAGATGGTGCCGCTCCCGGGTCGACTTTCGACAGTAATGGTTCCGCGGTGCTGCAGGACGATCCATTGCGCGATCGAAAGTCCCAGGCCCGTGCCCCCCTGGGCGCGGCTTCGCGCTTTATCGCCGCGGTAGAAGCGCTCGAAGATTCTGCTCTGGTCTTGCTCGGCGATCCCAACTCCGGAATCCCGCACCGCGATCACGGCGTTATCCCCTCGCCGTTCGAATGATAGATGCACGCTACCGGGCGACGGCGTGTACTTGAAGGCGTTGTCGAGCAGGATGTCGGCCAGCCTCTGCAATAGGGTCTCGTCGCCCAAGACCAACGAATCGGAACCGTCGATGCTTCGAGAAAACTCGAGGTTGCGGACACTGGCCACCTGCTGCCAGCTCTCCGCGACATCGCGCAGCGTAAGGCCCAAGTCCACGGCCTGCATTTGCAGTGTTTCTCGGCCTGAGTCGGCGCGCGCTAGAGCCAAGAGCTGTTCGATCAATCTGGTGGTGCGCTCCGCTTCAAGCAAAATGTGGTCTAGCGATTCCCTGTACTCGGTTTCCTTCCGCGACCGGCGCAGCGCTAACTCTGCCTCCGTGCGGATCAAAGAGATCGGCGTTCTCAGCTCGTGGGAAGCGTCCGCGGTAAATTCCCTGACCCGCAGAAACGCGCTTTCGATCCGTTGGAGCATTTCGTTCAGCGTGTCGGAGAGCCGCTGCAATTCATCGCCGGTGTCCAGTTTCTGCAGACGGCTGCTGAGATTCGAGCCGCCGATGTCGCGGGCCGAGCGCACCAGCGCATCCACCGGGGCAAGCGCCCTCCGGCTCAGCCAGTATCCACCCCCCGCGGCGACCAGCAAGACGACGGGAGCAAACATCAGCAAGTAGGAACGGAAGAGATCGAGCGTCTCGACCACATCCTGGATCGGAACTCCGGTAGTCGCCGTATAAACATGACCGTTGGCCGCGAGCGTCTGCCGTGTGAAGCGAAATGGTCGGCCGGCAAGGCCAAGATTCTCGAAGACCGGTCGATTCCCGGGCTCCGCGGACAGTCTCACCGGATGGGTCTGCAGAGACGAGGAGCGGTAGATCAGCGCACCATTCTCTGCGGACAGTTCAAGATAGTCGCCCGAGTGCTCCAGGAGGTAAACTTCGCTGACCTCCTCCTGCAGCTTGGCGACGGTGGCGTCTTTGTCCTGCGCCGCCATACAGTTCTCGAGGTCTTCGATCTGGCCCTTGAGACCGTTGTCCACCAAGTCGTAGAGATGATGTCGCAGGAGAAACCACATGCCCCCGCCAAACGCCAGCTGCGCTAGGGCGAAAATCGTCAAATACCAGAGCGTCAATCGCAACCCAATGGACAACCTTCTCATGAGTATCCGCTGTGTCCTCGATCTTCCGCTCGGATCATATACCCCACGCCGCGCACGGTGTGAATCAATTTCAAGCGCCCCGGCGGATCCACCTTGTTGCGTAACAGATGCATGAACGCCTCGAGCGTGTTCTCTTTAATCTCGCGGTCCAAGCCCCATACGGCCTGGATCAAAGATTGCCGGGGAACCACCTGACCCGCCCGATAGATCAGGTGTTCGAGTAAATTGTATTCCGTGCGGGTGAGCGCGATGCGCTGGTCACTACGCCGCACCTCCCGCCTGGCCGAATCAAGAATCAGATCTGCCACCCGCAGGTTGGTCTCCTGGGCCGCCAGGTTGCGCCGCTTGACCGCGCGCAGCCGTGCCACCAATTCGTCGAAGGAGAACGGCTTGGTCATGTAGTCGTCGGCGCCGAGATCGAGTCCGCGGACGATGTCGGGCACAGAATCTTTCGCCGTCAGCATCAGGACCGGAGTTTCTACGTTTTCCGCGCGCAGCCGCTTGGCCAGTTCGTATCCGGTGAGCTTGGGCAGCATGACGTCGAGGATGATGACGTCGAAGTCATAGGACGTGGCCATGGAAAGACCTTCGGTTCCATCGAAAGCGCACCGCACCATGTGGCCTTCCTCGGTCAATCCCTTGCGCAGAAGTTCGACCAGACGCGTTTCATCTTCGACGATCAGCAGTTTCATCGCGGTCTCGCCCCCGGAGGGCCCTACCTTATCCGGGCCTGAACGCGAGTTTAGAACGGAGCCGGTACCTCGGGAACAAGTACCGAAGAAGCTGAAAAAGAATTAATTTAGCTTTCATCACATTTTGACAGGCACTTCCTACAATTGCGGCTCACGCGATCAGTTTCTGTTCGGGGGGGCGTGCGTTGGCCCGCAGGCGTCATCGCTTCTAGCGAAGCCATGCACGCGGGATGTGTAACAGCGATTCTCGTCGGAGGGAGCTGATGTCATGAAACGAAATGCGTGCTCCATCTTCTCGCCGTACCCCCGGTTTGTCTGCGCCTTTGCCCTCATGTTGCTCCTGGGCAGTGCCGCTGCGCAACGAAATACGGGCATCCTTGGCGGACATGTCGCAGACCGCGAAGGCGCCGTTCTCCAGGGCGCGCGGGTGACATTGGAACCCGGGGATATTACCGGTGCGACCAACGGTCAGGGAGAGTTCACTTTCATTGGACTCGCGCCCGGGGACTATACCCTCACCGTTTCGAATGTCGGCTTTGCGACTTTCAGGCAGCAGGTGAAGATCTCCGCAGGACAGACAACTCGTGTGGAAGCCAAAATGTTGGTGGCTGCCACGGGCACGGAAGTCACCGTGGTCGCGGATGCTTACGGTTTAGACGAGTCCATCAATCAACAGCGCACTTCCGAAAACATTCTGAACGTGATGCCGCGAGGCGTCATCCAGAGTCTTCCGAATGCCAATATCGCCGATGTCGCCGGGCGGATGCCGGGAGTAAGCCTCGAGCGCGACGAGGGTGAAGGCAAGTATGTTCAGGTCCGTGGTACCGAGCCGCGATTGACCAACACCACGGTCGATGGAGTTGAGCTTCCTGCGCCCGAGGACGACGTGCGGCAGTTCAAGCTCGACACCATTCCGTCCAACATCGTTGGGTCGGTTGAACTCAACAAAACCCTTTCCCCCAATCAGGATGCCGAAGCGATCGGCGGCACGCTGAACCTGGTAACCAAGAAAGCTGGGGATTTGCCCACCCTGCAGGTGGAAGGATTCGGGGGATTCACCCCCATCCAAGACACTCGTTACCTTGGCGTGGTGAGCGGAACGACCGGCATGCGGTTTGGCGCCGAAAAGCGCTTTGGCGTACTGTTTTCCGGCAGCTACGACTATAACGGCCGCGGCATTGACGACATCGAGCCAAGCCCGAATGACACGCTCGTCCCGAGCTATGGGAGCATGGACGTCCGAGAATACCGGTACTCGCGCAAGCGCCTTGGTTTTGGCGGTTCGCTCGACTACAAACTGAAAGACCCGACGTCGGGAATTTTCTTGCACTATTTCTATTCCCAGTTTAAGGATTACGGCGAGAAATGGGCGTACTCGCTGAGCGACGGAGGAGCGCCTGAATTCTCCACCTCCTCCCGTTTGCCGGACTACGGGACCGCCGCCGTGATCATCGGCGGCAAACATGTTCTGAGCAATTCCTGGTTGAGTTGGGAGGTCTCGGCTGCACGTTCTTACCAGTTAGCCGCTGCCGGCAATCCGGGAGCGACCTTCGACCCGATTCCAGGCACCCCGGCGAGCAATCTCACCAGTTGCGTCACCCTACCGAGCTCGAATTATCGTTTCCCGCAATGGTCGTCGTCTTGTTTCGGGCCCCCGACCTACGATCCGAACCAATATACGATCACCGAGTACGACGGCACGCAGGGAATAACCTCGCAAGTGAACTCCAGGGCTCGGTGTCCTACGCCCGGAACTATCACTTGGGTTCGCACTTCTCGACCCTAGAGTTCGGCGCCATGATTCGCAATGCGCACAAGGGGCAGGATGCGTACTCAGCGGTCTATGACCAGACGTATATTCCCAACCCTGGTAACCCTCCAGTCTCGCTCATGACCAACTACCTCAGCGGATTCACAAATCCCAACTACTACTTCGGCAAATACCCCCTCGGACCCGTCACCGACTACAACAAGATTGTCGGGAGCCTGAACAACCTCATCAACCAAGGGGTCCTGGCATACGACGGGCCGGCTACGATCTTCGGTTCGGCGCTTTCCAACTTTGACTTAACCGAACGAATTTCGGCTGGTTACATCATGGACACCATCGAATTTGGACGTTTCCGTCTGCAGGCCGGGTTGCGCATTGAGGCCACGCAGCTGGACATTCTGGGATATTCGATAAGCAACAACGCCAACAGCAACGCCGAGACCGTGGTTCCGCAACAAGCCAACCCGTGGTACTGGAATCCTCTGCCGGTGGTTCAGTTGCGCTACCGGGTCACCGACAATTCCGACATCCGCGCCTCCTACGGACGCGGAATAAGCCGGCCGAATCCTTACGATATGGTGCCCTACCTCACCGTCGATCAAAGCACGAATCCGTATACCATCGACACCGGCAACCCCAATCTAAAGCCCGAACACGCAAATAACTGGGATCTTCTCTACGAGCATTACTTGAAGCCGTATGGCGCGTTTCAGGCGGGCTTCTTCTACAAACAGTTGAGCCAGCCCATCTATTACATTCTCGATCCTCACTACCAAGGAACCCAATATCCGCAGTATGTGGGCGACAATTTCTCCTACATCATTAACGGCGTCAACGCCGAGATCTATGGCGTCGAGCTCGCCTATAGCCAGCACCTCGCTTTTCTGCCGGGAGCGCTGAACGGATTCGGCATCACGGCAAACTTTACCAAGACGGGTTCGAGCGCCGGCTCGCTGCCACTACGCTCGGACAACCCGGCGTTGCAGCGTCAGACACCAACCATATGGAACCTCGGCCCGACTTATGACCGTGGTCGTTTCGCGGCACGCCTAGGCGTGACTTACAACAGCGCGAGCATTTACCAGTACCAATGGCAGACCTGCACCCCGTACCAATCGCAACAGGGCATCTGCGAGGATCCGGCCAGTCTTGGCCCTAAGGGGCCGCTCGGCGACAACTACCTTTACTCCCATCTGCAGTTGGACGGGCAGGCCAGCGTTCGCGTGCAGAAGAGTCTAACCATACTCTGGCAGGGCATGAACCTGACCAACGAGGTCTTCGGCTTCTACAACGGTTCTCAGCAGTATTTAACTCAACGCGAGTTCTATAAACCGACCTACTCCTTTGGTCTGCGATGGGAGCCGCGCCGAGAATATTGATCGGCATGACGCCGTCTTGCGCAGTTTCACTCGACCCTAGATTCACCTCGACGATTATGGGCTCCACTGTCATCCGCATAACCACTCCACCAGGGGAACTGAGAGGCAAACCATGCTCAACTGGCTGCTCGTTGCCGCACGCAGATCCGTCGTTCCGCTGGCCGCTCTCGTCTTGCTAGCTCAAGTGTCGCTGGCCGACGGCGGTTATTCGATAATCCAAAAGATTCCTATCGTCGGGCAAGGCAGCTTCGACTATCTCACCGTGGACGAGGCCGCCCGCCGTCTTTATGTCTCCCATGGCACCCAGGTGGAAGTTCTCGACATCGATTCGCTCAGCGTGGTCGGCAATATCCCGAAGACCCTCGGCGTGCATGGCGTTGCCGTTGCCCCCAAATTCGGGCGCGGGTTCGTCAGTAACGGGCAGGCGGCTACGGTTACGATTTTTGATTTGAAGACGCTGAAGCCGATCGCCGACGTACCCACCGGCCAAAAACCCGACGCCATCATCTACGAACCCGCAACGTCGCGGGTGTTCGCCTTTAATGGGGGCAGCAACACCGCCACTGCGATTGATGCCGCGAGCGGCCAGCCCGTGGGTACGGTCGAGCTTGGGGCGGCCCCGAATTTGCCGCTGCGGACGGTAAAGGCTTTGTCTACAACAACCTCGAAGAGGAAAGCCAGGTGCTCAAGATCAATTCCCGCGATCTCAAAGTCGAGCAACGCTGGCCCACCGCTCCTTGTGAATCTCCGAGCAGTATGGCCATGGACCAGGCGAATCGGCGATTGTTCATCGGCTGCCGCAGCAAGGTTATGGCCGTGATGGACGCCGATACAGGCAAAATAATCGCCACGCTGCCGATCGGCGACCACGTGGACGCTACGGCCTTTGATCCCGAAACCAAGCTGATTTTCAACTCGAACGGCGAAGGCACCATTACCGTCATTCGCCAGGACAGTCCGGACAAGTATTCTCTGGTCGAGACGGTGAAGACCGCCCCCCAGGCGAAAACCATGGCACTCGATCCCAAGACCCATCGCCTTTTCTTGTCGACTGTCGAAGGCGGGCAGTTCGAAGTGCTAGTCGTGGGAAAATAGCAATACCTGGACAATGCCGAAGGAAGGCCTGCTTTTGCAAACGACCGAACTAGAGCTGAGCGAATTCATTGGTGGGCGTCATTGGCTTCTTCGACGAACCGCATTCCTAGCTTTGCTTGCGGCCATGTTACTGGTGCTCACCTGCTGCACCAAGAAGTCGAGCGCGCAGACCGCCCCTGCCCGCTTACAGCTGGATCTGCACACCCCGTTTCACTTCATTGCTTACGGAGATACGCGCTTCCACGATCCCAAGGATACGGATGCGGCGAATCCTCCCGTGCGCGTAGCCCTGGTCGACGCCATTGCTGCTGCACAGCCGGCCTTCATTTGCTTCACTGGAGATATCGTTTACAACGGCGCGGATGCGAACGATTGGAAGATCTTCGACCAGGAAACCAGCGTCTGGCGCGAGAAGAAAATTCCGGTTTATCCCGCGCTGGGGAACCACGACCTGCATGGCCGGGAGGAGACGGCACTGGCAAACTACTTCGAGCGCTTCCCTGACCTGAAAAGCAGTCGCTACTATTCGGTGCGTGCGGCCAATACGCTTATTCTTGTGCTGGACAGCTCCCTCGAAGAAACTTCAGGACCGCAGGGCACCTGGCTGGCCGAACAACTCGACCACGTCCCCTCTGGCGTCGACTTCGTTTTCCTCATGGATCACCACCCGCCGTACACCAGTTCCTCCGACGAGCAGCGGTTCGGAGGCGGCCACTCGGCTCGCTCCAAGGAGCAGGCGCTGGCGAAGATGCTAGAAGGACGTCAGGCCTACGCCGGTTACCGCATCGTCTTCTTCTCCGGGCACGTCCACAACTACGAGCGTCATGAGCATGGCGGAATCACTTACTTCGTGTCGGGCGGTGGAGCAGCGCACGCTTATCCCATCGAACGCGCGCCCGACGATCCATTTCAAAGCAAGGAAATCAACTATCACTATCTGCTCGTCGAAGTCGACCAGGAGCAGTTGAAGGTCACGATGAACCGTCTGGAACTGACAGGCGGCACGTCCGTCTGGACGCAGCCCGACTCGGTGAGGATCACGGCTCCGGCGGCAAAAGCCGCATCGGCTGGTCACTAGGCTCCTGCCCAGGTTGCCGCAGCTCGACGCCATGGTTCGACTGAGCGTTGTCATATCCCGGTGAGGTTCGCCTTGCTGGCTCCTGTCAATCGAGCCCTGGTAAACTCTTTCTGCCAACCGCATCAACGTTTTCCGGACTTATGCACACTGCGCTTCGGGTTGTTATTGTCCTAGCTATGAGCACTCTGGTTGTATCGCAAACCTTGTCGGTACCGCAGGCGATCACGGATCCCAAGCTGATCACGAGCAAATCCAACGCCAACGTCGAGCAGAACCAACAAAATCTCTCGATCGAAAAGCTCTACATGGCTCGCCAGATTGGCGGTGCCGCTTGGTCGCCCGACGGGAAAACAATCGTCTTTGTCGCCAACATCAGTGGCAGGAGTAATCTCTGGCTGGTCCCCTCGGACGGGGGATGGCCGACCCAGCTAACCATCAGTGATCAGCGTCAGATCGAGCCCACCTGGTCCCCCGACGGCAAGTGGATCGCTTATATGTCCGATTACGAGGGCGACGAACAGTGGGATATTTTCATGGTATCGCCGGCGACCGGTCAGGTGGTGAACCTGTCGCGCACGCGCGAGACAGCGGAGGAGAACCCGCGCTGGTCCCCGGACGGACGCTATCTGGCCTACACGGTCAAGCCGAAAAACTCGTCGGTCTATGAGATCGACGTATTCGACATGCTGCTGCGGGATGTGAAGCATGTGACCAGCGGCACGCCCCCCGACAAACTGAACAGCAATCCCATTTGGTCGCCGGACGGCAAACGGATCGTCTATACCCAAGAGCAGGCCAAGGGAACGGATTCGAACATCTACATCGCCGAAGTGGCCACCGCGCACAGTACCTTGCTGACTCCGCATAACGGCGAATCCACCTACCACGCCGATGACATCGCACCCGATGGGAAGAAACTGCTGGTTACGTCGAATGCGGCCAACGGATACGACAACGTTGGGTTGCTCGACATCGCCAGCAAGAAAATCACCTGGCTGACCAAGACCAAATGGGAGATCCGCGGTGCCAATTTCTCGCCGGACGGCAAATCGCTGATCTGGACGGCCAATGTGGAAGGCAATGTGGACGCCTACCTGCACGATCTGGGGACGAATGTTACCAAGGAGCTGCCGCTCGGCAAAGGAGTGAATCAGCCCGCGGGCAACCTTTCCTCGTTCAGCCACGATGGTTCGCGGCTGCTTTACAAGCACAATGGACCGAATGCGCCCGGAGATTTGTGGATTTATCAGTTGACCACGGGAAAGTCGCGCCCGATTACCCATTCGCTGGTGGCGGGGGTGCGCTCGGAAGACATGGTTGAGCCTTTTCTGGTGCACTATCCCAGCCGCGATCGCAAGTGGACCATCTCAGCCTTGGTTTACGTGCCCTACAACATGGTGCGCAATGGCCAGAACGCCGCCATCGTCTATGTGCATGGCGGACCGGCGTCGCAGACGGCGAATTCCTTCAACCGCTTTGTGCAACACATGGTGAACCAGGGATATATGGTCATCGCACCCAACTACCGCGGCTCGACCGGCTACGGCCACGAGTTTCAGCACGCCAACCTCTTCGATATGGGCGGGGGCGACCTCGAAGACGTCTTGTCGGCGGCTGATTTCGTACGGCAAACCGGTTATCTCGATCCCAAGAAAATTGTTCTGGTGGGCGGGAGTTATGGCGGTTACCTGACCATGATGGGGGTCACCAAAGCCCCTGACGTCTGGGCAGCGGGCGTGCCGATCGTTCCCTTCGTCAACTGGTTCACGGAAATTCAGAATGAAGATCCGGTGCTGCAGCAGTCCGATTTGGCGACCATGGGCGACCCCGAAAAGAATCAGGAACGCTACCGGGAACGCTCGCCCATCTTCTTCGTCCATCAAATCAAGGCGCCTTTGCTGCTGCTGGCGGGTGGCCACGATCCGCGGTGTCCGCCCGAGGAATCGCAGCAGGTGGTGGATGCCATCAAAAAGCGCGGCGGAACCGTGGAATTGAAAGTCTATGAGAACGAGGGTCACGGCTTCGCCCGAGTCGAGAACCAGATCGACGCCTACAAGCGTGCGGCCGACTTCATCAAAGCCCACGTCCCGCCGGCCGAGTGTGGCTGCTCGCTGACGCAATAGTGCGCACACCTTCAGCCCCCAGGCCCAAGACGTGATTTCTAGAGCAGGGGCCGTCTATGCCTGTCCCCGAGGCTTCACCGCAGAACCAGCGTCGAAAGTCGAAGCTATCGCAGGGTCGATTGCGATGCGACGATCGCCCGTATCAGACCCGGAATGGTGTACTCCTCGGCTTCGATGTCCACGGGCAGGCCCAGATCAAGGAGCGTGGACGAAGTCACCGGGCCAATCGAGGCCATACGAATACGTGCTCCGCTTCTCGCGCCCGAGCGCAGATAGCGCTGGTGTTGTCCCAGCAGGGAGACGAAGTTCCTGGCGCTTGAAGAGCTGGTAAAGGTTATGACGTGGGGCCTGCGCTTGGGGTCTTTGAGAAGGGCGCGCAATGGAACCCGGGAATTCATTGGGGCCGCCGTCTGGTAGGCCTCCACCACATCTACCTTGGCGCCCAATTTCCGCAGCTCGCGGGGAATCACGTCGCGAGCCACCCTGGCGCGTGTCAACAGAACTCGTTTGCCGCGCACGTGCGGGCGCAAGCTCTCAACCACGGACTCAGCCACATATTCCTTGGGGACCACCTCGGCCCGGAGGCCACCTTTTTCGATCGCCTTCCGAGTGGCAGGACCGATGGCCGCCACTCGCAAGTGATCCAATTGTTTCCGGGTGATGTGCAACTTTCTCAAGCGCCCCCAGAAAGCGTCGACTCCATTTACGCTCGTGACGATGAGCCAGTCGTAGTCGCGCAGGTTCTTCAAGGCACGGTCCATCGGCTCGTAGGAGCGGGGCTCGCGTATTTCAATGAAGGGGATCTCGATAACGCGGGCGCCAAGTTTGCGCAGGCGGGAGGAGAACCCTCCGGCCTGATGACGGGCGCGGCCGATGAGAATGCGAAGGTCGGAGAGAGCGCGTCGCTTCCGTCCGCCCGGGCGGGCGAGGACGCCCGTCCGTCGGCCGTTTGTTCCCCTCCGTCTCGTCACGGCTGTTGGGGCACGGCGGCGCCCTGGCTGTAGACAGCCTCGAGAATGGCTTCCCCCCCACGATCGAACAGAGCCTCGCCGACGGTTTCTCCCAGCAGAACCGGATCGCTGCCGTCGCGGGACTCACGGATCAACCGGGAACCGCCAGGGTCCGCCACGATGGCTTCCAGGTGCAAAATCCCTTCGCGCACTTCCGCCAGGGCGCCAATCGGCACCTGACATCCGCCCCCGAGTTTCTTGAGCAAAGCTCGTTCGCAGGTGGTGGTGGCGCGAGCCGCAGGGTCATCCAAGAATTTCAAGAGCTGTCGGGCGGTAACGTCCTCGTCGCGGGTCTCCACTCCCAACGCACCTTGCCCGGCCGCCGGGCACATCACTCCGGGGGGCAAGATCTGCCTGATCAGCTCGGTTCTGCCCAGGCGATTGAGACCGGCTGCCGCCAGAATGATGGCATCGAACTCTCCCGCCTCGAGCTTGCGCAGGCGAGTGTCGACATTTCCCCGCAGAGGATGAATCTCCAGATCCGGGCGCAGCACTTTGATTTGTGCCTGCCGCCGCAGGCTGCTGGTACCAATCCGCGCTCCCGGTGGCAAATCCTCGAGACTCGCGTACTTGGATGAGCAGAGTACGTCACGCGGGTTCCCGCGTGTGGTTACGGCGGCGATCTCGAGTCCAGGTGGAATGTCGGTGGGCAGGTCTTTCAGGCTGTGCACCGCCAGATCAATGCGCCCTTCAACCAGCGCTTCTTCAATCTCTTTGGTGAACATGCCTTTGGTTCCAACTTTGGCCAGAGCGACGTCGGAAATCTTATCGCCGGTGGTTTTGATGATTTCAATTTCAGCCTGGTGCCCGCGCTCTCTGAGCAGAGCCTGGATGTGGTTGGCTTGCCAGAGAGCCAGTTGTGATCCTCGGGAACCGATGCGCAGGCGAGCCATCAGGCATCGCCTCCGTTTCTTTCCCCTTTTTTTCCCCCGAGATTAAACAGCCGACGCACGATCTCAACCACCGTGGTCGCCTCGGAATCGCGAACCGCAGTCTTCAACGTGCTGATGTGCGTGTGCATGATCTTGTTCACGATCCCGCGGGTAAGCGCCTCAATCGCAAGTTGCTGCTCGGCCGACAGCGGGCCGAGCTTCCCGCGGACCCGATCCATCTCGGCTTGCCGAATGCTTTCCAGGTGATCCTGCAGGGAAACGATCGTGGGAACGAGATCGAGAGTTTGCAGGCGGGTCTGGAACCTCTCGACCTCGGTGTCGATGATCGATTCCGCTTTCTCCGCCTCGGTCTTGCGGTCCGCGACGTGGGAATCGACCGCCTGCTGCAAGTCATCCATGTCGTAGACGAAGATGCCGTCCAGCTTGTTGATCTCCGGATCCACATCACGGGGCACCGCAATATCGATGAAAAACATGGGCCGGTTCTTGCGGCGGCTTAGGAACAGCTCACCGTGCTCGCGGCGGAAAATTGCGTGCGGCGATCCGGTCGAAGTGATGATGATATCGGCGCGGTCGCAGGTCTCGTACAAACGGCTGAACTCGATGGCTTGCCCGCTAAACTTTTGCGCCAAGCGGATAGCCCGATCGTAGGTTCGATTGGCCACAAAAATCGAGGAGGCGCCGTGCGCCACCAAATGACGGGCGGCGAGCTCGGTCATTTTTCCCGCGCCGACCAGATACACCTGCTTCCCATTCAGCGAACCAAAGATCTTCTTGGCCAGTTCCACCGCGACCGAGGCAACGGAGACGGCGGAGGATCCGACGGCAGTTTCCGTGCGCACCCGCCTGGCGACGGCAAAGGCGCGGGTGAGCAATTGATCCATCTGGGAATTCACCGCCCCCACGGCTCGTGCGGTAGCATAAGCGTCTTTGACTTGTCCGAGAATCTGCGCTTCCCCTACCACCATCGAATCCAGACTCGAAGTTACCCGGAAAAGATGACGGATGGCATCCTTCTCCCGATATTCATAAAGGTGCGGATCCACCAGGGACCGATCCACCCGCCAGTAGTCGCCCAAGAACCCTCGCAAATCAGCACCTTCGTTGGGAGTACGCGCCAAGAGCTCCACGCGGTTACAGGTACTCAGGATCATTCCCTCTTCCACCCCGGGATGCTGAATGAAGCGTCGCAGAGCGTCGGCCAGGCGGGACTCGGGGATGGCGAGGCGCTCGCGTACCTCAACCGGAGCCGTTTTGTGATTCACTCCCAGGAGCTGGAAAGTCATAAGCGAGCAAACCCGTGAAACGGACTGAAATAGTTGGCCGCCCAAGCGATCAAGGCGAAGCCAAACGCGCTGGCGACCAGATAGGCAGCGCGGCGGCCGCGCCATCCTGCGCTCCAGCGCGTGTACAACAAGACCACATACACGGTCCACATCAGGATCGAGAGCAGGATCTTAGGATCGAATGGATTCACCCGGCCAAAGGTCGATTGCGCCACGACGGTTCCGGCAATCAGTCCAAGCGTCATGAACGGAAAACCGAGGAGCAGAGAACGGAATCCGATTTCGTCGATGACTTCAAGCGCCGGTAGGCGGGAGAGTCTTCCGCTCGATTGTTTCGATTTCAGGGCACGCTCCTCGACCAAGTAAAGCAGGCTGGCGCCAAAGCTGAGCACGAGCGCCGCGTAACCGGTGAAAATGAGCGCGATGTGGGCAACCAGCCATCCCGTGCGCATGCCGTCCGAGGTCAGCAAGAACGGCGCCTCGCCGGTCGCGGCCACGAAGGTCAGCAAGAATACCAGGGGGAAAACGACGATGCCGAGCGAGGTCGTCTGATAAACGAGATAGACCAACAGGAAAATGACCATGATCAGGAAGCCCAGTACCGACTCCGCATTGTGCACGGAGGCCATCGCGCCGGACTGGAGGAAGGCCTCTACCAGGGAAACGAAGTGGAAAACCATGCCGAGGTAGGCGGCGTGCAAGGCGATGCGGTTCAGCAGCTCAGCCGTGCGGGTTAGCGCCACTAGGGCGTATAGTAAGCCCACTGCATAACAGCCTAGCGCTACCCGCAACCATAGTACAGACATATAAACGTTTACCTATCCCCTACTTAGCAGGATTGAAAACCCATATCCCCGTGATTATAGCGTCCCAGCGGGGGAGGGGATGGTCACGGGAGGCCTGTACGGGAGAGGCTGCGAGGACGGTGCCGGTTTGAGAATCAGCCGATGTCTAGCGATCCAAGAACCGATTCCAGGGTGGGGGGGTCTACCAACAGCTCCCGACCGCGCGACTTCATGTCTTCAATCTCGTCGAAAGCCCGGAAAAGACGCATCTTGACCGCGGCGTATTGTTCCGCATCGGTGAGGTTACGGCCGTGTTTCGCAGACCATAGCTCGAGAGCTTGGGTGGAAAGGAATACGCTAACCGCGAAAGTGATTTTGCGATCCGAAGTGACGTCAAAAATATACTCGGTCGCGGGGTCGTTCCCCTTGCCAGGCTGGGCGGCACGTTTGCCGACGAAATAGTATTGGTAGACGTAGCCTAGTCCACCGGTGTAGGTCTTCATGCGCCGAACCGTCATGGCAGGCGGCGGTTCCCGCAGGCAGAGCTCCGACCCCGGCTACGGTTCAACGGTCGCCTCGCGCAGACGCTGGACAGCCGTTTCCGAGGTCAAGGGCGAGAAGTACACCTCTTTGAAGGTGTAGGACCTGGATTTTCCCGAGAGCACGGGAAGGATCTCGAAGTGCCAGTGGTAATCCTCGTCGAGGGTCTTCCAGTACGCCAAACTTCCCGAGCCGTGCCGGCTATTGGGAGAGGTGTGCAATACCAGGTGAAACTGTTCGGTAATGGTTCGAATTCGTTGCAAGGTTCGCCGCAGCAATGTGCCTAAATCCTTCGTCATCACCGGCCGGTTGAGCATGCGCTCAAAGGCGGCTTCATGGGTGCGCGGCAGAATCCAGGTTTCGTAAGGTACGCGGGGCGCATAAGGGCAAAGTGCGATAAAGTCCCCATGATTCTCGATCACCCGCTGCTCCTGTTTCGTCTCCTGAGACAGAATGTCGCAAAACACGCACCGTTCTTTCTGCCGAAAATATTCGCGAGCCGCCCGTAGTTCATAGAGCACGCGGCGAGGCACAAAGGTGGTGGCGGTGAGCTGGGATGTGGGATGTTCGAATTCCTGTCCTGCGGCAACACCGTGATCTTTGAAAATACTGATGTACTTGAAGCGGCCGTCCCGTTTCAGGTCCTGCACGCGTTGCGCCCCCAGAAGAAGAAACTGTTCAATTTCGTTATCCTGCGCGTTCCAGAGGTTGCGATCATGCCGGGAATTTTCGACCAGCACCTCATGGGCCCCGACCGGCTGCATTCGGTCGTAGATCCCGTCCGCCCGGCGCGCCGGCTCGCCTTCGATACGGTAGAGTGCGGTCGGATGCACTACCGAGCGCGCGGACCAGGGTGCACCTTGCCATCCTGAGGTACTGGCAATGAGCTGCAAAGGCTGGGCGGAGTCGGGACAGAACCGGCAGAATGAATCCGAACGAGGGGCCGCATCCGGGATGTCATCACCGGTTACCACCCAGGAGCGAGTGATGGGATCTTTGCGAAGTTCCACACTCCAGGAGATCATCCGAGCGCTGGCCGCGTCAACCCCAGGTTTCCACCGCGGATGGCAGCAATTTGGTTTGCTATAATCCGCGCACGAACAAGCCGGAGCCTTCCTTCGCGAGTTTCGTGCCTAGGATTCGATTTATGACTGAGGCTGCCTCCACTCCTCTGATGCGGCAGTACGCTGCGATCAAGAGCGAACACCCGACTGCGCTTCTGTTCTTCCGGCTGGGCGATTTTTACGAACTTTTCTTCGAAGACGCGATTCTGGCCGCACGCGAACTTGAGATTACCCTGACCTCCCGCAATAAGGAGAAGGGCCTGG
Source organism: Terriglobales bacterium (assembly GCA_035501575.1). Classification (GTDB taxonomy): domain Bacteria; phylum Acidobacteriota; class Terriglobia; order Terriglobales; family Acidobacteriaceae; genus JAFAGX01. The sequence continues at coordinate 20,008 of DATJVZ010000189.1, forward strand.
CGGTACCGATGTGCGGGGTGCCTTATCACGCTGCCGAAGGCTACATCTCCAAGCTGATCCGCAAAGGATTCAAGGTTGCAATCTGCGATCAGGTCGAGGACCCGCGATTGGCAAAGAAGCTGGTGCGGCGGGAGGTGACGCGCGTCGTGACGCCCGGCACGGCTGCCGATGCCACGCTCAGTTCCGAAGAGAACAATTTCTTGGCGGCCATCGCCCAAGTCGGCGACGGGTTGGGATTTGCCGCCTTGGATGTTTCGACCGGAGAATTTCGCGCGACCGAATTTCGTGGTGAGGATCGCGGAAAGCGGATTCAAGATGAACTCGATCAACTGCGGCCGAAGGAGGTCCTTTACGGCTCTTCCGCTCCTCTCCTCGATCGTGCCGTTAACGCCGACTCGGCAATCGCGTCCCCCGTCCCCAGGTCGGCAGCCGGCGGTAAGGCTTGGGCGGAAACTCCGCTGGACGACTGGGTCTTTGCCCCGGACCACGCGATTCCGCTTCTGGAAAATCATTTCGGCGTGCTCTCACTCGAGGGTTTTGGACTGGCGGGCAAACCGGCGGCCGCCTCGGCGGCGGGCGCGATCCTCGACTACGTGCGCTCCACCCAGCGCGGCACGCTCGACCATGTGGACCGAATCGGCTTTTACGAACGGCAGAACTGCCTGGTGCTCGATGCCGTCACGGTTCGCAATCTGGAGCTGGTCGAACCCTTGTTCGCGGGAACCGACGAAGGTGTAACTCTATTCCGCTCTATCGATCGGACCCTAACCCCGATGGGAAAGCGGCTGCTACGCTCCTGGATGCTGCGGCCTTCGATTTCCGTCGACGAAATCAACCGCCGGCTCGAGGCCGTAGAAGCCCAGGCAAAGGATGTGGTGGCGCGCGAAGAACTTCGCCGGGCGCTCGAAGGAATCCTGGATCTGGAGCGCCTGCTCAGCCGGGTCACGTTGGAAACCGCCACTCCTCGGGATGTACTGGCTCTGGCGGCGTCGCTCGCGAAGATTCCCACCTTGCGAACGGCTCTCAGCCGGATTTCGAGCCAGCGGCTCAGCTACCTCCACACCGCGATCGACGAGCTCGGCGATGTCCGCCAGCGCATCGAGGGGTTGATCGTGCCCGAGCCTCCGCTTTCCCTGAATGATGGCGGAGTAATTCAGCCGGGGGCGGACCGGGAGCTGGACGAACTCCGCGACCTGAGCCGCAATAGCAAGCAATATCTAGCGCAAATCGAGCAGCGAGAGCGGCATCGAACCGGCATTGCGTCGCTCAAAGTCAGGTTCAACTCGATTTTCGGGTACTACCTCGAGGTCTCAAAACCCAACCTTCAACATGTTCCCCCGGATTACGAACGCAAGCAGACCCTGGTCAATGCCGAACGCTTCACCACCTCCGAGCTCAAGGAATACGAAGCACGCATCCTCGACGCGCAAGAAAAGATCGTCGAAATCGAGAGGCGGCTGTTCACCGAACTGCGTTCTGCGATTGCCCAGCAGGCGCGACGTATTCGGCAGACCGCCCTCGCCTTGGCCGAAGTCGACGTGCTGGCAGCTCTGGCCCACCTGGCCGCCCTCCGGGATTACTGCCGCCCCCGGTTCGACCTCTCCGGTGATATCGAGATCCGCGGCGGACGCCACCCGGTGATCGAGCAGCAGGACATCGGGGAGCGTTTTGTCCCTAATGACCTGTACCTTAACTCGACCACGCACACGGTGTTGGTCTTGACCGGACCCAACATGGGCGGCAAATCCACCTACCTGCGTCAGGCGGCCCTGACCGTGATCCTGGCGCAGATGGGATCGTTTGTGCCCGCCGAATCGGCCCGACTGGACATCGTCGATCGGGTGTTCACCCGGATCGGCGCCAGCGATAACCTGACGCGCGGGCGATCGACGTTCATGGTTGAAATGACGGAAACCGCAGCCATTCTCCACACCGCAACCCCTCGGTCTCTGATCCTTCTCGATGAAGTGGGGCGGGGCACGGCGACCTATGATGGACTGGCGATCGCCTGGGCGGTCATCGAATACCTTCATGCCCGGACCCGAGCCAAGACGTTATTCGCAACCCACTACTTCGAGCTTACAGAACTGGCCGACCGACTTTCGGGGGTCAAGAACTATCACGTATCGGTGAAAGAGACGAACCATGGCATCGCGTTTCTCCGCAAAGTCGAACCCGGAGCCGCCGACCGGAGCTATGGAATCGAAGTCGCGAAATTGGCCGGACTGCCAGGCGCGGTGGTAGAGCGAGCGCGCGAGGTCCTGGTGGAGCACGAAACGGCCGGGCAACACGCAACGGACCAACTGGCAAGGGATGACCTCGAACCACGCCCGGCTCAGTTGACCATTTTCACCGCCCTTTCGCAGCCGGTGGTGGAACAATTGCGAAAGGTGGACTTAAATCACTTGACTCCTCTCGAAGCTCTCAACTTGCTGGCGGAGTTGAAAAAGCAAGTTGACTAGGCAAGAGTGGGTTTCCCAGGCGGGGATCTCCACCTGGAGAGTCAGGAAAATGCCGGGCAGCACCGGGAATATGCGATCTTAGAAGAGACCTCACCCTATGGCGAAGCCTAGCGCAGATTTCCGGAAATCGATTGGCCAGCTCCTGATCATGGGGTTCGACGGCACGGAAATGTCGCCGCAGCTCCGTTCCCTGCTCACGGCAATCCAGCCGGCCGGCGTGATCCTGTTTGCGCGCAACATCGTCGCGGCCGACCAAACCTACCGGCTGCTCAAGGACTGCCAAGCCTGCGTTTCCACCCGGCTCTTCACCTGTGTGGACATGGAGGGTGGCCAGGTCGATCGCTTTCGCAACGTCCTCGGCCGAGCGCCGGCACCTGCCGATGTATTTCGCTGCGGCGACCGCAGGTTGTATCGTAAACACGGCCGGGTGATCGGGGAGGCATGCCGGGCACTCGGGTTTAACACGGATTTTGCTCCGGTCGTGGATCTGGCGTTCGAGGCGTCGTGCAAGGTTATGAATTCGCGGGCGGTTTCTGCCCAGCCAGCCGAAGTAATCCGCTATGCCCGGGAATTCCTCTCCGGCTTGCGCACGGCGGGGGTGCTGGGGACGCTCAAACATTTCCCCGGCCTCGGCGAGGCGAATTTGGACACGCATCATGCCCTGCCGAGCGTTCGTAAACCTTGGAAGCAGCTCTGGGCACAAGATCTTGCGCCGTATCGGGCTCTGCGCCGGTACGCTCCCATGGTGCTGGTAGGACATGCCGCCTATCCCACGGTGACGGGAAATCGCATGCCAGCCTCGCTTTCGCGAAAATGGATTCGCGACGTCTTACAGAGGAAAATCGGCTATCGCGGACTGGTCGTTTCCGACGATCTTGAAATGGGCGGAGTACTCCGGGCCGCCCCTATCGAGCAGGCTGCCGTGGCCCATATCCGGGCGGGCGGCGACCTGTGTTTAATCTGTCATGTGGAGGAACACGTGGTGCGCAGTCATGAAGCCCTGACTCGCGCCTCGGAGGGCGACCGAGCTTTCCGATCGCGCTCGAGGCAATCGATCGAGCGCGTGCTCACTTTTAAGCAGAAGTCGGCCGAGTTGAAGCGACGGATGACGACGCCGAACCGCGGGAAATTAGAGAAGCAGATGCGCGGATTGTGGGAGTTTGGTGAGCAGATTCGGCTAGAAAAACTGTCCACGGACAGCTGGGAACCGGCATGATCGTCGCCGGAGTGATGAGCGGAACCTCCGCCGACGGCATCAACGTTGCACTGGTCAGAATCGCAGGGCCTTCACCACGACCAAGGCGACGTTACGGCCATGAGCTCAGGGTGAAGCTTCTCGGTCATGCCGAATATCGCTATCCGCGAAACGTCCGCCATTTCATCCTATCGGCGATGAATGCAACTCGCACCCCGGTGGCCGATCTCGCCCGCTTGAACTTTTTGCTTCCGGAGTTATACGCCGAGGCCGTGCGGGCAACCGAGAAGCGCTGCGCGCGGAAAGCCGAGCTGGTCGGCTGTCATGGGCAAACGCTCTATCACCAAGGCGAGGCCGCAGCGTTTCTGGGACGCAAGCTGGCCGTGACCTGGCAAAGTGGGGACGGCGCAGTTCTGGCGACTCGCTTACGGGTTCCGGTCGTCTCCGACTTCCGTCCGGCCGACATGGCGGCGGGTGGCAAGGGGGCACCACTCGTTCCCCTGTTTGATTTTTTTCTCTACCGCGACCCGCGTCGGGGCCGGATTGCCCAGAACCTCGGAGGAATCGCCAATCTGACGGCAATCCCAGCCGGCGCCTCCCCGGACGACGTCCTCGCCTTCGACACCGGTCCTGGCAACATGGTGATTGACGCGGTGACGGAGCGCCTCTTCCGCCGTCCGTTCGACCGCGATGGGCGGATCGCTGCCGGGGGCAGAGTGCTCGATCGGGTCGTCACCGAGGTATTGCGAGAACCCTTCTTCCGACGTAGGCCGCCAAAGACTGCGGGACGGGAGGAGTTCGGGCAGGATTTTGTCCGGGGCTTGCTTGACCGTTGCCGACGGGCGAGGGCGAGCGACATTGTTGCCACGGCCACGGCCCTGACCGCGCAATCGATTGGCGAGGCGCTGCGGCGTTTCGTACTCAAAAAGCCGGGACAGTATCGGGATTACATTGTTTCCGGAGGGGGAGTGCGCAACTCGACGCTGATGACAATGTTGGCCAAGCAAGTGCTCCCTCTGGGTTTAGAGATCTCGTCCTCGGACAAATTTGGGATTCCTTCGGAAGCCAAAGAGGCCGCAGCCTTCGCATTGTTGGCCTACCAAACTTGGAACCGCCGCCCCTCGAATCTGCCTTCGGCGACCGGGGCCACGAGACCTGCGCTTCTCGGAAAGATTTCTTATGGGTGAGGGAGGAAGAGGTTCGATCCCGGGATTCAACTCCTTTCACCTTGGTAGTGCGCCGCCCGCACCATGGCTTCGAAGGATCCCACGCTCGGCGCGCTTCCTGCTTCTCGTCGCCACCTGGCTATCGTTGTTCCTCACCCTGGGATGCTCGGCGAAGCAGGATCCGAAGACTCTGGTGATGATGATCGAGAGCAGTCCGACCAACCTTGACCCCCGAGTGGGACTAGACGCTTATTCCGAGCGGATCGATAGTCTGGTCTTCGACGACCTGCTCACCCGCGACGACCACTTGAACGTTCAACCCCAACTCGCCGAGCGCTGGGAGGTTCCCGACCCCCTTACCTATGTCTTCCATTTGCGGAAAGGCGTAACTTTTCACGACGGACGTCCTTTGACCTCGCGGGACGTGAAATGGACGTTCGATTCCCTGCTCGAAGGCAAGGTGCCAAGCACGAAAGCCGCCGCCTACCGGTTGGTGGACCATATCGAAGCACCGGATGAGGGCACCGTGGTCTTCCGGTTGAAAGAGCCCTTCTCTACCCTGCTGTGGAATCTCTCCGACGGCGCCATAGGCATTGTTCCCTATGGCAGCGGCCATGAAATCAGCCAAGCCCCCATCGGCTCGGGCCCTTTTCGTTTTGTGAGGGCGGAGCAGGATGAGGAGGTGGTTCTCGAACGCAACCACGACTACTGGGGCGAGAAACCGCGTCTTGAGTCGGTGCGATTTGCCGTGGTGCCGGATGCGACCACGCGTGCGCTGGAGTTGCGGAAAGGCAGCGCCGATATCGCCATCAATTCGCTAACCAGCGACATGGTGCTGGCCCTCGAACGCCAGCCCGATCTCGAAGTCCTCCGAGGCCCCGGCACAGTGCTCTCCTATCTCTCCTTTAATCTTCGCGATCCCATTCTCGAGGACCAACGGGTGCGGCAGGCGATCGCGTATGCCATCGACCGTACTCCCATGATTCATTACCTGCTGCGCGATTTCGCCCGGCCGGCCTACAGCTTGCTCCCCCCGGAAAGCTGGGCATATGACGGTCAAGTGCCCCATTACGATCACAACCCGGAGCTCGCGCGCCAACTGCTCGACCGGGCCGGGTACCCGGAGAACCATGGCGTGCGTTTTCATCTCACCATGAAAACCTCGACCGACGAGAACACCCGCCTGCTAGCCGCGGTTCTGCAGCAACAACTGCGAGAGGTTGGAATCGTGCTGGAGATTCGTACCTTCGAATTCGCCACGTTCTTCGCCGACGTCACCCGCGGCGAATACCAGCTGCATTCTCTGCGCTGGGTCGGCGGCAACGAGGATCCCGACATCTTTGAATACGTCTTTCATTCCGACAGATTCACCCCTCATGGCGCGAATCGTACCTTCTACTTCAATCCCCAAGTTAACCAGCTCATCGATCAGGCGCGCCGGGAAGTCGATCAGGAAGTTCGCAAGCAGCTTTACGCCCAGATCCAGCAGATTCTCGCCCAGGACGTGCCCTCCATAAACTTGTGGTATTGGGACAACGTGCTCGTCCACTCCAAGCGGGTCAAGAATATAACTCTCAATCCGGCGGGAAACTACGATTTTCTCAAGACCGCAGAACTCGCTCCTTGAGCTGCGAACGGCGGGAGAGACTCTCGTGAGCACCCATCTGCTACCATCAAAAGGCCTCGGACGTGAGCATGTCGGCGCGGTTCGAGGCTAGGATCCGCCATGCAGATTCTCTTCATCGGTGACATTTTCGGGCGACCGGGGCGAACCATCGTCAAGGAGCGGTTGCCAGGTCTGGTGAAGGAACACGCGCTCGATCTGGTGATCGCCAACGGAGAAAACGTTGCCGCCGGCTTTGGCATAACGCCGGCGCTGGCCGAAGACCTATTCGACATGGGCATCGACGTGCTCACCAGCGGGAACCATATCTGGGACAAACGTGAGATTATCAGCTATTTCGAAGAGGCCGATGGCAATCCCTACAGCACGGCCCGGCGCTTGCTGCGGCCGGCGAATTATCCTCCGCGCATGCCAGGGTGGGGGATCTATCAGGGGTCTAAGGGTCAGATCCCATACGCCGTCTTGAACCTGCAAGGACGCGTATTCATGCCCTCGAACGATGATCCGTTTCGGGTGGTCGATCAACTGCTCAACGAGACATCTGCCAAGGTGATTTTGGTGGATATGCACGCCGAAGCTACTTCGGAGAAGATTTCGATGAGCTGGTATCTCGATGGGCGGGTCACGGCCCTCGTGGGCACGCACACGCATGTGCCTACGGCGGACGAGCGAGTACTGCCGGGTGGCACCGCCTATATCACAGACGTAGGAATGACCGGTCCTCATGACGGCGTCATTGGTGTCAAAAAGGAGTTGATCCTCGAGCGATTCCTCACCAACATGCCGATTCGTTTTGAAGCCGCCACGGGAGACGTTCGCCTCAATGGGATCGTGGTGGATTGCGATGAGAAGACCGGCCGAGCTCGAGGGATCGAACGGATTACGCTGAGCTGAGTAGGATGGATTTTCGCCCTCACGGGAACAGCCATAACACCTTCAGTTTGCGGCTCGGACCCCAATCACGTCGAGTCCTAGCGGCGCAAAGCCTTAGCCAGCTTTCTTTTCTGCCCGACCGGAAGGTAGCGCAGTGCCGCGCGCGACAGTGCGAGATAAACCTCCTTGGCATCCGGAATCAGGCGCAGACTTTTGAGGTGCTTCACCAGGATCTCCGCGTCCCCCCGTACTAGGGGCCCGCTGAAGGCGCCGGCGGCGCCCCAGCGCTGGTAGTTTTCGAGCGTCTGTTTCAGGATGGGCAACATTTTTCGCCGGGCATCCCGAGGGCGGAGGCCCGCGGCACCGGCTACTTGTTCGGCCGTGACGAGCAACGTAATCATCAAGGGCGAGGCAAAGGCTCCCCAGGCGTGGTAAGCGACTTTGCTCTTGGCCGGAATCCGGAATGGAGTTCCCCCCATACGGCGCACAATTCGGGCGGCGACCGTCAGGGCCCCAGGGTCGCCTTCAAGGGCAAAGGGCACGCCCTTTAGGGATGGGACGACGCCGCGAACAAAGCTCATCAGAGGATGAACCGAGGCGACCCGAGCTCCTTTCCGCCGAAGGACGCCGAGCTCAGCGCTGGTCAATGCTCCGCTCGAATGGAATGCGGCCTTCCCTCGCCACTCGCCGTGCCCAGCCAGGGTGCGGGCCGCCGGTACGATCTCCCGGTCGGGTACGCAAAACCAAATGACCTCGGCATCGAGGAGCGCAGCTTGTGGCCGGGAAAGCCGCGCCTGAAGCTTCCTGGCTAGCCGGCGCACGGTTCGCGATGAAGAAGCTCCGCGCGAGACCAGCTCCGACACTTCATATCCGGCTCGGCTCAATTCGATGGCCAGCGAACTGCCCAGCCTTCCCGGGCCTATGATCGCAACGCGAGGCTTGGCCTTCATGGCGGGCAGAATATCAGGGCGGTTCCCTGCCGGGCAAAAAGGCCGGCACCGAGGAGGCGGGTTGGGGGTAGCCGAGACCTCTCGTATATTGGGGTTATGGGAAAACCGTCCTCTAAGAACCTAGCGCGGGTTGTCTCTTCCCGCGTCGTCTATCGCGGTCCGGTATTTTCGGTCACCTCCGAGGATGTGCGCGAGCCTTCCGGGGTGACGGGGCACCGGGATGTCGTGCGACACAGCGGGTCTGTGGTGATCATGGCGGTGGATGAATCGGGCCCGGGGCCGCGGGTTCTGCTGGTTCGACAGTACCGTCATGCGGCCAAACAGTATCTCTGGGAGCTCTGCGCCGGACGGATCGATCATGGCGAAAGCGAACTGGTGGCGGCCAAGCGCGAGCTTTTGGAGGAAACCGGCTATTCCGCGAAACGCTGGAAGCGAATTCTAACCTTCTATGCCAGCCCCGGATTCGTGGACGAAACCATGTCGATCTACCTCGCCCAGGACCTGCAATCGGGGGTCGCACAGCCGGAGGAGGACGAGGTCCTCGACCTAAAGTTCCTACCCCTCAGCAAGGCCCTCGAGTGGGTAAAAAAGGGGGTTATTCGCGATGCCAAAACGATTTGCGGCATCCTCTGGCTGGGCCAAAAGCCTGGGTCGGGAAGCCGTTGAGGTACCACCGTCCCGACCGCCCTTCTGATGTCTTGACAGCCCTTCGGCGTGGTCGCAGAATGGCATCAAAGGGCAAGGCACGTCCTCGGACCAGGCACGTGCCCGAGGGGGCGCAAAGTGGAACGTTTGAAAGGCACGGTGAAATGGTTCAACAACGCCAAAGGTTATGGCTTCATCGGACGTGACGGAGGACCCGACGTGTTCGTGCATTACAGCGCGATCACGGCCGAAGGCTATAAGAGCTTGCAGGAAGGCGACCAGGTAGAGTTTGAGATAACCCAAGGTCCAAAAGGCCCGCAAGCGGCGAATGTTACCAGGGCAACCTAGAGTTGCCCTTAAAGTTGACGGTCCTTGGGAAGTTAAGCCCGCTTCCGCTCTTGAACACCGCAGAAGGCCATTTTCTCTGATGGCTTTCTCTTGAGCCCAGTCTTGTTTAATCTTTCCTAGAAATGGATAACAAGGCTCTCGCCGGAATTCTGTTCGAGACCGCCGACCTCATGGAAATCGATGGTCAGGACTCTTTCCGGATCCGCTCCTATCGCAATGCGGCGCAAGCCATCGAAGCCCTGCCGCAGCAGATTTCTGAGTTGATCAAAGAGCCTAAGAAGGTCTTGGAAATCCCCGGCATTGGCAAGGGCATGCTCGAGAAATTGCAGGAAATATTGCAGCAAGGCCGGCTTGCGGTGCATGCCGACCTGCTCAAGAAATATCGTCCCTCGATGCTCGATCTACTGAAGATCCAGGGTCTTGGACCTAAGACCATTGCCCTGATCTGGAGCGCCTATCAGGTTTCTGATGTTGACGGAGTCGAAAAGCTGGCTCGCGAGGGGAAAATCCGCGCGCTTCCCCGCATGGGCGAGAAGCAAGAAACCAAGTTGCTGAAAGCCATTGGCGATTACCGCCGCATTGCGGGACGTTTTTTGCTCGATGCCGCCGAAGCGCAAGCCACGAAGATTGTCGACTATCTCCGCAACTACCCCGGGGTGGAGAAGGTGACCCCGGCCGGCTCTCTGCGTCGCGGTCGCGAAACCGTGGGCGACCTAGACATCCTGGTTACGGGAACGGCTTGTGGCAACGAGCGCGAACGCGAACCGTTGATGGATCGCATTGTCGAATTGCCCGGGCTTATGGAGATCATCGCGCGCGGTGAAAACAAGATTAGCTTCCGGCTGCGAGGTGGAATGCAGGTGGACGTTCGCCTTCTCGCCCCAGAGTCCTTCGGCGCGGCCATGCAGTACTTCACCGGCGGCAAGGCGCACAACGTAGCCTTGCGGCAACGCGCCTTGAAGATGGGTTACACGCTCAGCGAATACAGCTTGGCGCAAGTGGATACGGGAGAGCGCGTTGCCGGCGAAACCGAGGAGGAAATCTACGCCAAGCTGAAGCTCGACTACATTCTCCCCGAGTTGCGGGAAAATTGTGGAGAAATCGAGGCAGCGGAGAGACATGCCTTGCCCCAACTGGTCTCTGAAGCCGACCTCGAAGGCGATGTGCATATGCACACGGTCGAAACCGATGGTCGAAATACGATTGGAGAGATGGCAGAAGCCGCCCGCAAGCGCGGCTACCGTTACATGGCCATCACCGACCACTCCAAGAATCTGGCCTTTGCCAATGGACTCGATGACAAGCGGGCAATCGAACACATTCAGCGCATTCGCGCCGCGGAGCACGAAATCGGAGCCATAAGAATCTTTGCCGGGGTGGAAGTCGACATCCTGGGCGATGGATCGCTCGACTTATCGGATTCCGTGCTGGAACAAATGGACCTGGTAATCGCGAGCGTCCATTCTCATTTCAATCAAAGCCCGGCGGAGATGACCGACCGCCTGCTTAAGGCCATCGAGAATCCCAACACCTCATTGATCGGCCACCCCACGGGTCGAGTCCTTCTCCGGCGCGACGCGTATCCTTTTGACATCGACACGGTTCTGAAGGCGGCAGCGGAGCGCAAGGTTGCCATGGAGCTCAATGCCTATCCTGACCGTCTGGATCTATGCGACCGCCACCTGCGCTTGGGGAAACAATACGGGGTAAAGATTGTCATCAACACCGACTCCCACCACACCTCGCATCTCGACAACATCCGTTATGGCGTGCTGCAGGCACGGCGGGCATGGCTGACCAAAGACGACGTACTCAACACACGGCCGGTAGAACAATTTGCTAAGGCCATGAAGCACGGGTGGACCTGACCCGAACCGGGCAGCCGAGCTCCTACCATGGACACCGAGCCCCATCTTAATTGCTCGCTTTGCGCTGAGGATTTTTGAAGCAAAAGTGATTAGAATCAGGTCGAGATCCTATGCCTGAGGAAACACCCCTTCCGCCTGCCGGGAATGCTCCCACCGCGCAACCGTCTGAATCGGGCACGAGTTTTCAGATCGGCGAGGAGTTTGGCACGGCCAAGAAAAACCTCCCGCCCGCACGGATTGTTCTAATCGGGGTAGGGATTGTGCTCCTCGTGGGCGGCCTTCTGGCAGTTTTCCAGCGGCCTCGACCGTCGGCGACGGGGTCGATTGATCAACTGGTTTCGGTTGAAATCCCGAACCAGGGTTCGGTGATGGCCGCCGTCAATGTCTCATTCCAAAACCACGGGGTCAAGCCCTTCTGGATTCATACCATCAAGGCTGAGCTCGAGACCGCCAACGGCACGTTTCCCGACGATGCCGCCTCGCCCGTGGATTTTGACCGCTATTACCAGGCCTTCCCCGCGCTCAAGCAGTATGCCATTCCTCCTCTTGAACGCGAGGCTAAAATCGAACCCGGCGGTCAGACTCAGGGAACCGTAATCGTCAGCTTTCCGGTAACGCCCGAGGCGTTTGCCAGCCGAAAGGCGTTGAAGGTCATCATTCAGCCTTATGATCAACCGGCGCCCCTGGTCTTGACCAAGTAGGACGACGCAACTTGCCCTCCTAGCGCCGATAAGGGTATCCGGGCGACCCGATGGTTCGGTCGGAAAGCCTTCCGTCGACTCCCCGGCAGTTGACGAAATGGTAGCGAGGAACGATCGAGCGTGATCCCTCCGCTGCATCCGGCGACCGAGAGCCAACAGGTCAAGGGGAACTCATGCAATACGAAAAACTTGGCAGATGGTATGACCCCACGACGCTGCTGATATTGATTCTGGGATTGTTGGGAGGCATGTTGTTGGATCGCAAGGTCGCGACCGGATTCGCCGCGGAGGCCGAACGGCCTAATTTCCAACTCCTGTCCGAAGCAAGCAATCTCATCTCCCGATTTTATGTGGATCGCACGGCCCTGCAACCGCCCGCCCTCACGTACGGAGCGATCAGCGGAATGGTGGAAGCGCTTGGCGA